>CAZGBL010000120.1:0-6372 GCA_964523955.1 uncultured Oscillospiraceae bacterium
CTAT
The DNA here is from genome assembly GCA_964523955.1 of uncultured Oscillospiraceae bacterium. Classification (GTDB taxonomy): domain Bacteria; phylum Bacillota; class Clostridia; order Peptostreptococcales; family Anaerovoracaceae; genus Alangreenwoodia. The sequence continues at coordinate 5 of CAZGBL010000120.1, forward strand.
TATGTTTCTGCCATACCGTCAAATGGGAATAAAATGAATCGCCTTAAAATTCATTATTTCTTACTGCGATACCGCTCGATCATTTCTTTCATCTGCGCCGCTTCGTCATCCGATATCTTTCGATCTCTCAAAAACGCCGCGAAAAATTCCGGCAGAGAACCGCCAAAACGTTCTTCCACAAAGTGCTGCGTCTCGTCGCGCTGACATTCTTCTTTGGACACTAAAGCGCTGACCATCGCATCAACATTCTGAATAAAGCCCTTATTACTCAGCTTTTTTATCATCGTATACGTCGTAGACTTCTTCCAGCCCAGCCGTTCGGCGCACAGCTTCACCAGCCGGCCGGAATTCACCGGCGCGTTTTCCCATACGACCAACATGAATCGATAATCACTGTCACATAATTTTAAATTCATCTTCTCCTCCGTTTCACACAAAACTGCCCGGAAATATCCGCAGGACTTCCAACAGCTTTCCGTTCGTTTCTGCTGTCTTTTATGAAGCCGATGCTTTTTTCTCTTTAACACTCCCCACAGCTAAAGCAGGGGGTACGACACTCTTTGATAACTATCGACCGCCTTCAGTCTATGATAAGAGACCTGATTTGTCAACCGATTTCCAATTTTTTCATTTGACGACATCATCCACCGCTGTCTGCTGCGGCCTTCCCATGCGTGTTCTCGCGATGACACCCATCAGGCGGCAGATCTGTCCCGATTCCACAGCATCTTCCAACGTGCGGTCTTGTGATGATGGAATAAAACAGAACCCCCATAGGATAAAAATAAACAGATTTCGCAGCCGTGCTTTTCACATAGAACGCTCTGATTCTGTCGCTTTTTCGCCTGATAATCACTTGATATACATCATAGAGTAACATATAATAAAAAGACGCGAACGCCTGCAGCAAGCGCCGGGAGCTTTCGCTCAGCCGGGTTTCGGCGGGACAATGTTCTCCCTCTGCAGGCATCCGCGCCGCTTCAAATATCCTACATCGTAATTACAGTTCCACTTTCGCCCTTCATCGCCAGCGGCGCTTTTTCCAGAGAGGCGATAATCGCCTTATTGCCTTTCTTTGCCCGGGCAAACTGTACAGCGGCCTCCACCTTCGGAAGCATGGAACCCGGCGCAAACTGACCTTCTCTGCACCAGCGCTCTGCCTCCTCCACGGTCATTTCCGAAAGGGCGCGCTCTGTCGGCATACCGAAATCGAGACACACTCTGTCCACCGCAGTAAGGATAAACAGATGATCCGCGCCGACGACCTCCGCCAGCTTGGCGGAGGCGAAATCCTTGTCGATGACAGCGGGAACGCCGTTCAAATCGCCCTCATTATCCCGTACCACCGGGATACCGCCTCCGCCGCAGGCGATGACGATATATTCATTGTCCAGCAGATTTAAAATAGACGCGCTCTCCACGATATCCACCGGTTTTGGCGATGGAACGGCTCTGCGCCAGCCTCTTCCGGCATCCTCCATAAAAGTGAAGTGCGGATACTCTTTTTTCAGTCTGTCCGCTTCTTCCTTCGTGTAAAAGGTGCCGATCGGCTTCGTAGGATTCTGAAACGCTTCATCCTGCGGGTCTACCAGAGTCTGAGTCACCACCGTAGCCACATGCCACGGCATCTTCTGTATTCTCAGTTCCCGGTCGATCCCCTGCTGCAGATGATAGCCGATATAGCCCTGGCTCATCGCCGCGCATTCCATCAGATCCATGTGAGGCACCTTATCCGACTGGCCGCAGGCCACGTCAAACGCTGTATTGATCATCCCCACCTGAGGACCGTTGCCATGGCTGACGATGATCTCATGTCCCTGGGCGATCAATCCGATCAGAGAAGGACACGCCTCTCTGATCTTTTCGCGCTGCTGGACGGCATTATCTCCCAGAGCATTGCCGCCCAGCGCGATAACAATTCTTGACATCCTGTTCCTCCATTTTTAAGAGATATTTTCCGATCTGTCGCATGATACGGCAGCCCGTCGAAAAAGTTTATCGATTTCCAGGAAAAAAGTGTTTCCCTTCCCCCCGACCATACTGCCGTCTCTGTGAATCCGCGAAATCCGTCCTTCACAGAGACGCGGAACGCATCGGCAGAAACGGGCTGCCGTTTTTGTATACTGCCGGAATCGCGCCATGCCATCGGCGGCGCAATTCCGGACCGTATTTATCTTTCATTCACTACAGGAGCCGGCTGCTGCTGCGTAATGCAGTGAATATTGCCGCCGCCGTAGACGACTTCCTTCGTAGACACGCCGACGACTTTTCTCTCAGGGAACATCTCTGCAATCTGCTCCAACGCGAGCTTATCATTTTCATCGTCATACTGCGGAACGATGACACCGCCGTTGACGATGGTGAAATTCATATACGACGCGATGCAGATTTCACCGTCTTCCCTCGGAATCGTACCCTCCACGGCGTCGATAGTATCGGCACCGGAAAGGCGTACCGGTTCTTTCGTCAGGCAGAGCTTGTGAACCTTCAGCTTTCTGCCCTTCGCGTCTGTCGCGCCGCACAGCGTCTTGTAGGCCGCCTGCGCCTCCTTGTAGAATGGATGATCCTGGTCCTCCGTCCAGATACACGCCACTTCCCCCGGACGCACGAAGCAAGCGACGTCGTCAATATGACCGTTCGTCTCCTCGGGATCGATACCGTCCTTAATCCAAATCACCTTGTCGACGCTGAGATAATCGCTGAGCATCCTCTCAATCTGGGATTTATCAAGATGAGGGTTTCTGCCCTCGGACAGCAGACACATTTCCGTGGTGAGAAGTGTCCCTTCACCGTCTACATGAATGGAACCTCCCTCCAGCACGAATCCGTCTGTGCGGTAAGAGTCGATATTTTCGATTTCGCAGACCTTTCTGCCGACCTGATCATCGTTTGCCCATGGGAAGTAAAGTCCGTCATAAAGACCGCCCCACGCGTTAAATTCCCAGTCCACGCCTCTGACTCTGCCCTGATCGTCGGTTACGAACGTGGGACCGCAGTCTCTGATCCACGCGTCGTCGTTTGCCATTTCCACTACCCGGATATCCTCCGGCAGCTTCGCCCTGCAATTCTGATACTGCGCTGCGGATACGCAGACTGTCACAGGCTCAAATTCAGCAATCGCCTTCGCCACATTGGCAAAAGCCTCCTGCGCCGGCTTTCCGCCGTTTCTCCAGTTGTCGTTTCTCTCCGGCCAGAGCATCCACATGCCTGCCTGCTTTTCAAATTCGCCGGGCATACGAAAGCCGTCCTGCCTCGGTGTAGAATTGATAATTCTCTTCGCCATTTTTTCTTCCTTTCTCCATTATATTGTCTATCGGTTTTAAACAATTTTTATTTAAATACCATCTTTCTAAGTCCCTGAAAACCTCATCCTCTGATCTTCTGCGCGTCATTCCTCCCTCGACGCGCCTTTCGGTATTTTCAGCGCCCATATGATGATTTCGCCGATGATAAGCGAGACGATAGTTCCCACGGTGATCGGCAGCACCTCCGCCAGCGTCTCATAATCGAAGCTGAACGGAATCGCCGTAAATATAATCGAAATGATCAAAATTACCATCGGTACATACGTGAGCACTCGGAGCATTCCGCGGCTCCCCGGAACTCTGAACGGACGCACCGCATCTTTATCCTTATCTCTCAGCTTCAGGAATGCCGGAAACATGACGATATACGATACCAGAAGCATGACGAGATTGAGAGCGAAGAAGCTCCAGAACAGATCGGATTCCGGCAGCAGAGCGCCGATGATGACGATGGCCGAAGCCAGATAACCGTTCATAACCGCAGCGCCGGTAGGCATATTGTTTTTTCCGCTCCGTCTCCCGAAATATTTCGGGAGATCTCCGTTATCTGCCGCATAGGCCGCCACGCTGTTGACGCCAAAAGACCAGGAAACCATATTTCCGAATAACGTCAGCAGGAACAGCACCGATACGAGAATCAGAGCCCAGCCGCCGGAACTTCCCAGCAAAATCTGAAAACTGTCGATCAGACCGGAGCTGGTAGAAATCTCATCGGTTGGAATCGCCACGCCGATTCCGAAGGCTGAGAAAATATAGATGAGTGCGATTACGATACCGCCGGTGATAATCGCCTCCGGAATCTGTTTCTTCGGATTCTGCATATCGGGCGCATAGGTGCAGATGACTTCAAACCCAAGAAAATTAAATATAATAACGGAAATATAGGACAGACTCGTCAGATCGAAAGACGGCAAGAGAGAGGCCAGCGTGTATTCATTTGCTACACCCTTTGTAATCGCCGTATAGATACCTAAAATACCGATGCCCAAAGCCAGCAGCAGTTTAATGCAGGCCGAACCGTTTAATATCCAAGTGCTGTCTGAAATAGGAAATAAACTGATGACAACGACAACCCAGACGAATGCCAGCTGAATGATAAGAGACACCCAGATATTTAATTCTGCTCCCATCAGCTTTCCGATGATTTCCGGAAACATTACGGCCAATGACGCCATCCAAAGAGGGAAATTTACCCAGTAATACCATGCGGTACGCGACCCCATGCGGCGTCCGTACGCTTTTGAAATCCAGTCATAGATGCCGCCCTCTCCGTCATATGTCGTTCCCAGCTCCGCTGAAATCAGCCCGTAGGGCAGCAGAAACGCTATGATCATGAAAATCCACCAGAAATACTGGGAATTTCCGATAGCCGCCACCGGAGCAGCCGCTTCTGCTACAAAGACGACGCATATGACAGCGAGGATCGCATCTGTGAGCCTGAATTTTTTCTTATTTTCGCCCATAAAAAAGACCTCTTTTCTACTAAAACCTTTCATTTAAAATCATCTATCTACTGCAGATGATTCATTGGCAGGTTATTTCATTCTTTCTGCTGAAAAAAGGCGGACTTGGAAGTTTTTCGCCGTCATCCGATCCGCCTGATATTCAGCAGATGTTACGCCTCAAGACAGCCGCAGCTGAGAAGCTCGTCTGCATCGTCGCACAGACATTCGCATAGAATTCTGTTATCGAGAAAATCTGCCAGTTCTTCCTTTGCCGCCGCAATCTTCAGAGGACTGCTTTTCTTTTCATTTCGCATGAGATATACGAGAATACCTCTCATGGCGGTGAGACGATTGCCCGCTTCGTCGAATGCGATGGAAATATCGCTGTCCAGTACCTCATCTGTCACTTCCTCGCCTCTCGTAGCCGGCAGGCAGTGCATGAACTTACATCCCAGATTACCCATCTGAATCAGTTCCCGATTGACCTGGAATTCTCCGAATCTCTTGACTCTCTCTTCCTTCGGCGTCTCGTTCTCATATAAGCCATACCATACGTCAGTATAAACAAAGTCAGCACCTTTCATCGCCTCCGCTTTGTCATCTGTAACGAGCCAGCTGCCGCCTGACACCTGACAGTTCATGTCCATGATAGCGCGATGATCTTCACTGAGCTGGAACTTTTCAGGACCATAATGACAGAACTTCATACCCAGCTTCGTCGTAATAAAGCCCAGAGACGCGCACACCTGTGTCGCATCGCCGACGAATACTACCTTGCAGTCTTCCAGACGCTTCCCCCTCGGCAGATTTTCCATGATAGTGCATATATCCCCGATTTCCTGCGTAGGATGATTATAGTCAGACATACCGTTGATTACCGGAATAGTACAGGACGCCCCCAGCTTTTCGATGGTATCGTGTTCGATGACACGCGCCATCACAATGTCTACCAGCTGAGACATCACCTTTCCCGTGTCCTCAATCGTCTCGTGGCCTCCGAGCTGAATCATGCCCGGCCCCAGATACTGCGCATGGCCTCCGAGCTGCTGCATCGCCGTCTCAAAGGAAACTCTCGTTCTCGTAGAAGATTGCTGGAAAATCATTCCAAGCGTCTTATCCTTGAGAAGCGGCGGATAATATCCGGCTTTGATGCATTTCTTAATTTCAAGAGAAAGCTCCACAATATCCATGAGCTCCTGCTTGGTAAACCGATTTGTATCGATAAAATCTTTCATCTTCATTTCGCCTCCGATTTTTCTTTTATTTTTTACAGGTCATAACTATTATGTCTTGAAAAAAAGAGAGTATGCGAAATGCGCCGATTTTTCGTAATTTTGAAAAATACGGACAAAATATCTGAGGACATGGGCGAATAAAACAAAAAAATTGAAAAGGAGCGCAGATTTCGCGCTCCCTCTTCATTCAATAAGGATTTAAGTGCCCGCTGCATGATTTCAGAACAACGGCAGATTTTTTATTTTTTAAGCTTTATTTTGTTCCAAAATGTATATTTAAAATCATATATTTACAAAATAAACATAATATATTATTTTTTGCAGAAATTTTGCCTTCACACCTGACATCTGATGAATTTAGATGTTTAAAGCGGAGCAGAGCT
>CAZGBL010000121.1:0-6369 GCA_964523955.1 uncultured Oscillospiraceae bacterium
AGCGAAAGGATGTTCTTTGCAGTTGCCACGATTATATGTTAATATATGTTTACAATCGATGAATCGATCAATACCGGCGAATCTTTTTCGTGCGGTGAGATCGGAAGACTCCAAAATACCAGAGGATTGGAGACAGGATAAAAGAGAAAAAGACAGAAAGGATGGTTTCCGGATGGATTTCGCAGAAAAAGCTCTTTTTTCCGCGCTGGATCAGGGCGGTGTAGTAGCGCTGGTAGATCAGTACGGCAATTATCTCTATGTGAATAAAAAATGGGAGCTCGATACAGGTATTTCTTCAGAACAGGCTGTGGGAAAAAATGTCGAGGATCTTCTTTCCGGATCCGGCGCTATGCTGGCGCTGCGAACCGGCAGAGTGATCTCAGGAGAGATGTTCATGCGTTCGGCCGCAGGTGCGGAGTTATCTTCTATTATGAAGTATCAGCCTGTCTTCGATGAAGAAAACAACGTGACCGGCTGTCTGATCACGTCTATTTTTTCAAACATAGAAGAAGCGCAGGAGTTTTCAAAAAAACTCGATATGATTTTAGAAGAGTTTGATTATCTGAAATCACCGGAACGAAGCGCTTCCGGGGCAAAATACGCCGTAAAAAATATCATCGGTGAAAGCCCTGCCATGAAAGAGGTGAAGGAACAGATTTTTATCGCAGGAGCTTCCTCGGCGTCTTGTCTGATCGAAGGCGAGACGGGAACCGGCAAGGAACTCGTGGCTCATGCGATACACAATGCGAGCATGCGAAAAATATTCCCGTTTATAAAAGTGAATTGCTCCGCTATACCGGAAAATCTCATGGAATCAGAATTCTTCGGATATGAAGAAGGCAGCTTCACAGGCGGAATCAAGGGCGGCAAAGCCGGGAAATTTGAAAAAGCACATCTGGGAAGCATGTTTCTCGATGAAGTAAACGCGATGAGTCTTTCCATGCAGCCGAAGCTTCTGAGAGCGCTTCAGGAAAAGGAAATAGAACGCGTAGGCGGTGTGGAGAGTATTCCTGTAAACGTGAGGGTACTGTCTGCATCGAATATGCCGCTGGATTACCTCATCGAAGAAGGCAAGTTTCGGCGAGATCTGTATTATCGCTTGAATATTATCACCATCAGGATTCCGCCTCTCAGAGAGAGAAAAGAAGATATCGTTCCGTTGGTTTATTCCTTCGTCAAAAGATATAATGCAGAGACGTACCGGAATGTCAGCGAGGTGTCAGATTCCGCTTTTGAATATCTGATGGAATATGACTGGCCTGGCAATGTTCGGGAGCTTCAGAATGTGATCGAACGCGTCATGGCCTCCACATGGAGTGAGCGTTTGGAGGCGGAGCATTTTGATAAATTTTCAGCGAGCCGCAGCGTATTTGGGAAGAGCTCCTATCCATTTGTATCAGCCGGCAGTGTAAAAAGGGATGACGGCGGGATCAGGACGTTGAGCCAGCAGAAAGAGGAAAGCGAAAAGGAAGCGATTTTGAATGCTCTCCGGGTTTGCGGCATGAATAAATCGAAGGCTGCGAGAATGTTAAACATTTCTAGAACTTTACTGTATAAAAAGCTGGAAAAGTACGAGATAACATGTTAAAATAACAGACGTGCCCAGGGTGGAGATGAGACGGATGCGCTCGGATACAATGTGTAAATAAAAGATTACATATTGTAAACATATAAAAACACAAATATGTTAACGAAAATGTACATTAAAAAGCGCAATCGGGACAAAAAATGAAATCACTGAAATGGTTTCGGGATTTCCGGCGAAAGTTTTTTTCACTTGATAAAAGAAAATGTGATGCTGGGAAGCCAGTGATTTCAACGGTAAATCGAAAAGTGAAAAATGATGTTAAATAAAGCTGAATATTTTTTTAACATATTTTTCGCGATTTTGGCACGCACCTTGCGATATATATAAAATGGCAGGTGAAATTCACCAAATGAAATTCAAATAAGGTAATTTAATCAAATGCATTGCTGCTTGATTTAAATTAATAAATCTTGATAGGCTTCTTTATATACGGTCTGCAAACGTATATAATATGGCAAGGAAGCCGTCAACAACTCAACAAACCAATATCACAAAATTTTTAAGGAGGTGGCTTGTTTGAATATTTTAACTCCATTTGAGTATTTCGCGCCAGAAACACTGGACGAAGCCCTCGAACTGTTAGCTACTAAGGAAAATGCCAAGGTTCTTGCCGGCGGTACTGACTTAATGATTCAGCTCAAGGAAAAAATGATTCATCCAGCAAACGTAATCGATATCACACATATTCCTGAATTAAACGAATTCAAGGTAGAAGACGGAAAAGGTGCAGTACTCGGTGCATGTACGAGAGACGCTTTCTGCGAATTCTCTAAAGAATTACAGGCTAAATATCCTGCATTCTCTTATGCTGCAGGCGAAATCGGCGGTCCTCAGGTAAGAGAAATGGGTACGATCGGCGGAAATCTTTCCAACTCCGGTCCTTCCGCTGAAACTCCGGCATCTCTTATCTGCTACCGTGCTCAGCTCGTTCTCGCAAAGAAGGGTTCTGAAAGAACAATTCCTGTAGAAGATTTTATTACCGGTAACAGAAGAAACTGCCTCGAGGAAGGTGAAATCATCAAGACGATCATCCTCCCTGAACCTGCTGAAAATACTTATGTTAAGTATGCTTATGTAGGTATGAGAAGCTCTATGGAAATCGATATCGCTAATATGTGCATCAGAGTTACACTTGACGGCGATACGATCACTGACGCTATGTGCGTAATGGGTTCCGTAGCTATAAAACCTCTGATCTCTGAAGCAGTTCCTAAGGCTCTCATCGGAACGAAGCTCGGCGACGAAGCTGCAATCAAGGCTGCTGGCGAAGCTGCTCAGTCTGAAGTTCATCCGATCACTGACGTAAGAGCTTCCGCTAATTACAGAGTAGACGTTATCGGTGCATTAGCAAGAAGAATCTTAAGAGAACTTGCTGCAGAAATCAACGGTTAAGAGGGGGTGTATTCAAAATGAAAAAACAGCTTGTTACATTAAACATTAACGGCGAAGATATGGATTTAAGAATTGCTCCTACTGACATTCTCGCTGACGTTCTCAGAAAGGAAGCAGGCCTCACTGGTACTAAGAAGGGCTGCGGACAGGGTGACTGCGGTGCCTGCACAGTAATCATCGACGGTAAAGCAGTATTATCCTGCCTGACTCTGGCTATCTCATGTCAGGGCAAGAAGATCACGACAATCGAAGGTATCGCTGATCATAAGACTGGCGAAATGAATCCTCTCCAGAAGGCTTTCTTAAACCACGGTGCGGTTCAGTGCGGTTTCTGTACTCCGGGTATGGTAATGTCTTCCTATAACTTACTCACGAGAAATCCTAAGCCGACTAGAGGTGAAATTAAAAGAGCACTTTCCGGTAACCTTTGCAGATGCACAGGATACATTCTTATTTTCGAAGCTGTAGAAGCATGCGCAGCAGAAGGTGGGGTGTTATAAATGGCTATGAATAAAATGTATGAAGTTTCCAACAGATATCATGACTATAAGGACTACACGAGAGAATATACTGAAGTAGGCAGATCCATCCCTCGTCTCGACGGTCCTATGAAGGTAACTGGTAAATTACAGTATACTGACGATCTTAAGTTACCTAGAATGGTTTATGCTAAGATCTTAAGATCTCCGCATGCTCACGCTATCATCAAGAACATCGATTTCAGCAAGGCTCTGGAATTAGACGGCGTTCTCGACGTACTCACAGGTAAGGACTTCCCTATCGATTACGGTATCGTTGCTCACTCCGCTAACGAAGAAGTACTCGCTAGAGATAAGGTTCGTATGTGGGGTGAACCGGTAGCTGCTGTCTGCGCTATGACAGAAGAAATCGCAGAAAAGGCTCTTGAACTCATCGACGTTGAGTATGAATTACTCCCAGTTGTTATCGATGCTAGAGATTCCGAAAGATTCGCTAACGAAGAAGGCGTTCTCATTCACGAAGACAAGCCTAGCAATATCGCTCACCAGGGTAAGCAGCAGTATGGTGATGTAGACGCTATCTTAGCTGAATCCGATCTCGTTATCGAACAGGAATTCTATTCCTCTCAGTATCAGCAGTCTTTCATCGAACCGCAGTCTGCATTAGCTGACTTCGACGTTCACAAGAATAAGCTCCACTTATACGCTACTTGCCAGGTACCTCACTATACTCACCAGCAGTTGGCTAAGGTTCTCCAGATGCCTATGAAGGACATCAGAATCACAGTTCCACTCCTCGGTGGTGGTTTCGGTGGTAAGGGTGTAGCTACTACAGCTGACTTCATTACTTCTAAGTTCTCTTCCAGAGTTGGTCGTCCGGTTAAGTGTACTTATGAAAGATCTGAAGTGTTCGCTCAGAACCAGGGTCGTCACCCTTGCTTCATGAAGTTCAGAATGGGCTTCGACAAGGAAGGTCATATCACAGCGGTTGACTTTGATAACCTCATGGTTGCTGGTGCTTACATGTCTTGGGGTGTCGTAGTATTATTCTATACTGCTTCCATGACTCATCTCCCTTATGTAACACCTGCTGCTAAGTTCTCTGGTAAGCTGATTTACACTAATACTAATACTTGCGGCGCTCACAGAGGTCTCGGTGGTTCTCAGCCAAGATTTGCAATGGAAATCCTGATGGATATGGCAGCTGAAAAGCTCGGCATGACTCCGTTACAGATCAGATTACTCAATGCAGTTGAATCTGGCCACACTTGCCGTTCTATGATGTATGTACCTCATACTGAATACAAGAAGACTCTCCAGACTGCTGCTGATAACTGCGACTTTGAAAACAAGTATGGTAAGCTTCCGTTTGGTGAAGGTGTTGGTATCTCCGGTGGTTACTACATCTCCGGTACTTCCTACACTCTGTACCTCTCCTACAAGCCTCATACTGTAGCTAACGTTAAGATTGAAGGCGAAAACAACGTAGTATTATACTGCGGCGCTACTGATATCGGTCAGGGTGCCGATATGGTTATGGCTCAGATGGCTGCTGAAACTCTCGGCGTAAGATCTGAAGACGTTAAGGTAGTATCCAGAGATACTGAGCTCGCTACATTCGACCTCGGTACTTTCGCTTCTCGTGTAACTTACGCTACTGGTTGGGCTATCAGAAGAGCATGCGAAGCTGCTAACCAGTTACTCTTCCCTGTAGCTGCTGCTATCATGGGCTGCCGTGGCCAGGAAGTTGGCGTTAAAGACTATCAGTTCTACTCCATCTATGAAAAGAAGAGAAAGAATGTTGACTGGAACGAAGTAGTAGATCAGTATATCTCTGCAAATGGTCCGCTGATCACTTCCGGACAGTTCACACCTCCTAGACGTAAGGGTATCCAGCAGGGTGGTAACATCGGTCACTCCCCTACATTCGGCTTCACTACTCAGATCGCACACGTTAAGGTTGACCTCTACACTGGTAACGTACACGTTCTCGACATCACTGAAGCAGGTGACCTCGGTCAGCCGATCAACCCTATGTCCTGCGAAGGTCAGGTACACGGTTCCATCCAGATGGGTCTCGGTAACGCATTACTCGAAGAAATGCGTTATGCGGATGACGGTAGATTACTCAACCCATCCTTCCACGACTACAAGCTGTGCGGAACTTTAGATATGCCTGAAATCGATGCTACTATCGTAGAATCTTACGACCCATCCGCTCCTTACGGCGGTAAGGAATCAGGCGAAGGTCCTATTCAGCCTACACCTCCTGCAATCTTCAACGCTGTATATGATGCTATCGGCTTCAGATGCACAGAACAGCCGTTAACTCAGGAAAAGGTTCTCAACTACCTCAAGTCCATCGGTAAGAACCTCTAATTCATGTGAATAAGTAAGGCTATAGATTTAGAAGCGGCAGATTTATCTGCCGCTTCTTTTTTAGTTTTCGCGCCAATGGGGCCGCTCCAACAGGTGAAAGTTCCGAGTACGCGCAGGCAACGACGAAGTACATAGTTGAACAGCAAGGGTTATCCATCGAAAGTGGAATCTGAGGGGATCTGTGCTTCAAATCATGTTCCCGACGATCTACAGTGGCAAAGTTCAAGACACAGATGCGGAAACTGACAAATCCCCCTCCTATCCGATTATTATGAGAAGATACTTGCTCCGCTTTAAATTTTTATCAACTTTTTAGAAATATTTATTGACAAATACTTCTGATTTGATAAGATCTACATATAGATAGCATACTAACTATATGTATGCATAAAATAAGCGTGCAATTTATACAGATGTCAATTTAACTTTTTAAATAATTTCAGAATATTTTTTGAGTTTGAGTTTGAGTTGAATATTTCTGAATATTACACATTGGGAGGTGTAATATATGTCAAGGAACCATTTTGTTAA
>CAZGBL010000122.1:0-6327 GCA_964523955.1 uncultured Oscillospiraceae bacterium
CACATCATGCGAAAGATTCCATGCATCTGACAATACCTTACCTGAAAACGCACTTTACCTCGTGAGAAAAGGCTCCAGTTTTTTCTTCGCCCGCGTAATCGCGTTGTCGACCGCCTTCGGCGTTTTTTCTGTCAGCCGCGCGATTTCAGCATAAGAAACGCCCTGAAGGTAGAGTTCCCATACTCTGTATTCAAAGGAGCTGAGCAATTCGCCGCCGTTTTTTCCGATATAATCCAACTTCTCCCGAAGGAGCAGCATAGCTTCAGGATCTTCGCTGGTATTGGATACGATGGTCTCTTCCAGCGTAGCGCCTTCCTCATCGTTTTCAGAAAAGGGTTTATTCAACGACATGGAATTATTAAGAGGCGAATGCTTATAGCGGGACGCCGCTTTGATTGCCGTCGCAATCTGACGATTGACGCATAATTCTGCAAACGTTGAAAAAGACGCCCCTTTTTCAGCGTCATAATCACGAATCGCTTTAAATACGCCGATCATGCCTTCTTGTATCACATCGTCGTGATCTGCCCCCGCCATGTAATAGGATGCCGCACGTTTCTTTACAAAAACCTTGTATCTCTGCAGCAGATCTTCCATCGCATCTCGATTTCCTTCCCGCGCCATATTCACCATTTTTTCATCGCTGTCTTTTTCTATCACATAGTCCTCCCGAATCTGCGCACATTCTGCCGCTACATTTAGACCACCGGGGAAATTTCCTTATTGCATGCCGCGCTGTCTCAGGACTTCATACATCAATACCGCCGCTGCATTCGATGCGTTCAGCGAATTTACGCCTCCCCGCATGGGGATCGACACACACAGATCACACTTTTCCTTCACGAGGCGGCTGATCCCTTTTCCTTCGCTTCCGATAACCAGAGCCATAGCGCCCGTCAGGTCGGTTGATGTATACAGAGTACCGTCCATATCTGTCGCTGCCGTCCATACGCCATTTTCTTTCAGATATTCCAACGTCTGCGCGATATTTGTCACACGCGCTACTCGGACATAAGCAGATGCTCCCGCAGAAGCCTTTTCCGCCGTCGATGTCATCATCGCAGCTCTGCGTCTCGGAATAATGACACCGTGTGCGCCTGCGGCATCTGCTGTCCGAACGATGGCTCCAAGGTTATGAGGATCTTCGATGCCGTCCAAAACGATGATAAAAGGCGATTCGCCCTTCTCCTGCGCCGCCCGCAGAATATCGTCCACGCTGCAGTATTCATAATCCGCCGCATATGCCGCTACGCCCTGATGCGCGCCGCCTTGCGCCATACGGTCGAGAACATTTCGATCCACATAACTTATCATGATATTTTTTTCTTTCGCTATACCGACAATTTTTTTAATAGAGCCTTCCCCATCCTTTAAGATCAGGAGTTTATCGATATTTCTGCCGCTTTTCAGCGCTTCCATCACAGGGTTTCTGCCTATGAGAAGTCCCGTCTCTTCTGATGAGGGTGCGCAGGCTCTGGCATCTTTTTCACTCTTTTTTCCAGATCCTTCTCCCGGATTTTTCTTTTTATTTCCTGCCATCCTGCAGTCTCCTGTAAACAACAAATCTATAGCTCACATCGTTTTCACAGATCAGATCGCTCTCTTCGACCCGTTCCCACTCGGATCTCTGTGACAGAAGCGGAATCTTCGTATCCGCATCGAAAGTGCCCTCTATCTCTGTCACGTAAGCTTCATCGCAGTAAGGCAGAAGTTGTTCGTAAATCTGCCCGCCGCCGGCTACGAATAAATCTTGCTGATTTTCATCCTTTACCAGCTCGAGAAGTTCTTCTAAAGATCTGCAGACTTCGTAATCGTCACTTTCCGGCAAGGTTTTAGAAAGGACGATATTTCTGCGCATGGGTAAGGGTTTCCCTCCTGGAAAGGACTCCAACGTAGCGCGGCCAATAATCACCGTCTTTCCTTTTGTCTTGATCCGAAAATGCTTCATATCCGTCGGAAGATCTGCGAGAAGCCCTCCGTTCTTTCCTATTCCGCCGTTTTGATCGGTTACGACGATCCATTTCATATCCGCTTTTCCTCCATATTCTGCAGCGCCGTCCGCTTATCTGCGCTTCGCTCTTTCGTTTTAATTTCCGTTCCGCAGCTCCAGCGATATCTCGACGATTATTCAGCCACAGGAATGTTCTTGATCTGAGGCCCGGCCTGGTAATCTTCGAGTCTAAAATCGTCCAGCGTAAATTCGTAGAAATCTTTAATATCCGGGTTCATAATGAATTTCGGTGCCGGATACTGTGTTCTTCCGATCAGTTCTTCGATGAGAGGAACATGCTTATCGTAAATATGGGCGTCCGCTATGACGTGAACCAGTTCGCCCGCCTCATATCCGCAGACCTGAGCCAGCATGTGTACGAGAACCGCATATTGAACTACATTCCAGTTATTCGCCACAAGAACGTCTTGCGAACGCTGATTCAGAATCGCGTTCAGCCGATTTCCCGTGACGTTGAACGTCATGCTGTAAGCGCACGGTTCCAGCCCCATTTCCGACAAATCCTCAAAATTGTAAATATTTGTAATTATTCGGCGGCTGGCAGGTGCGTTTTTTAGCTGCCAGATGACATTATCCACCTGATCCATAACGCCCTGACGGAATTCATATTTCTTTCCCAACTGATAGCCGTAGGCCTTGCCGATGGTATTGTCATCGCCCGCCCACGCGTCCCAGATATGGCTGTTCAGCTCTGTAATGTCATTCGTTTTTTTCTGCCAGATCCACAGAAGCTCGTCGATAGCGTTTTTCCATCCTGTAGGCCGCAGCGTTATAGCAGGAAATTCCTTCGACAGATCATACCGATTGACTACGCCGAAGCGCTTGATCGTATACGCATTAGACCCGTCCGCCCATTTTGCTCTCACATCCTGCCCTTCTGTGGAATACCCGTTGTCGAGAATGTCTCTGCACATATCTACAAAAATCGTGTCTGCTCTGCTCATTTTAATCTTTTCTCCCTTTTATACCGCGTTTCGCCGTTATTTCGCTGTTTTCTATGATATTAAGTGTTCTTTCTATAATATATATTTCTCTCTCCCGGTCTCCGGAGAGATTGAGGAATCCCACAAGAGCCTCAAACGCCGTAGCCGTCTTGTATGTCTTTGGATCTATGTTATGAGGCATCGAAGTTATCTTATGATTTCTGCCGCGGCGGCCCACAGCCTGTTCATCCGGCGTAAGCTCGTCCCATAGTTCCTCAAAAGCCGCCGCCTGGCCCTCAGCCCGCACATACTTCACAGAAGCTGAATGCAGCTTGTCCGGCCGAAGAATTCCCTGATAAAAAACATGTCTGCGCACATAAGTTTCATAAACCGCATCTCCAATGTACGCCAATACCGATGTATTCACAAGGGAAATCTGTCTTTTTTTCTCGGAAAGTTCCAAAGCTTCCGGATGCTCAGATTCCGCAGCCGTTTCTTTAATCTGTTTCATGCTTCGGTCCTGTCATATTTTCCGGGCGCACGAAAATGTCGAACTCCTGCTCTGTCAAGAGACCCGTTTTCACCGCCGCTTCCTTCAGCGTAATTCCTTCTTTGTGGGCAGTCTTCGCAATCTTTGCCGCATTTTCATATCCGATGTGCGGATTCAGCGCTGTGACGAGCATGAGAGATTTATTCAGATTTTCAGAAATTTTCTCCATATTCGGTTCAATTCCCACCGCACAATTATCATTGAATGACACGATAGCATCGGAAAGAAGACGAGCGGACTGCAGGAAATTGTAAATGATCACCGGCATGTACACATTCAGCTGAAAATTCCCCTGGGAAGCGCCAATTCCCACCGCAGTATCGTTTCCCATGACCTGAACGGCTACCATCGTCAACGCCTCACACTGTGTAGGATTTACTTTTCCCGGCATGATAGAACTTCCCGGCTCATTTTCCGGAATGGAAATCTCGCCGATACCGCACCGGGGGCCGGAAGCCAGCCACCTCACGTCGTTTGCGATCTTCATGAGATCCGCCGCCAACGCGCGGAAACTTCCGTGAACAAAAGCCAGCTGATCCTTAGAGGTAAGGGAATGAAATTTATTCGGCGCCGTGACAAACTGCGTTCCCGTAAGCTCTGATATGATCGACGCCGTCTCTTCTCCGAATCTTTCGTGAGCGTTGAGTCCCGTTCCTACCGCCGTTCCTCCCAGCGCCAATTCTCTCAGACTGTCCGCAGAAGAAGCGATAAAGCTCCGATCTTTTCTGAGCATTTCCGCCCAGCCG
This sequence comes from uncultured Oscillospiraceae bacterium, assembly GCA_964523955.1. GTDB lineage: Bacteria > Bacillota > Clostridia > Peptostreptococcales > Anaerovoracaceae > Alangreenwoodia. The sequence continues at coordinate 4,231 of CAZGBL010000122.1, forward strand.
CTGATCTCCTGTCCGAGAGTCAGCGGAGTGGCATCCTGAAGGTGAGTTCGGCCTGTTTTGATCACATTCATATACCGCTCCGACAACCGGTCAAACGTGTCCAAAAGCCGGTCAATAGCAGGAAGAAGACTCTTTTCCACCGCGATCATCGCCGCGATGTGCATCGCAGTGGGAAAAGTGTCGTTGGAGCTCTGAGAACAGTTCACATGATTGTTGGGATGAAAAGAAGGTTCCCCGCCTGTAATCTCAGACGCTCTGTTAGCGATCACCTCGTTGACATTCATATTGGACTGTGTGCCGCTGCCTGTCTGCCAGACCGCCAGAGGGAAATTGCCGTCCAGCTTTCCTTCCAGGATTTCGTCGCAAACGGAGGCGATGGTCTCTCCCCGTCTCCGATCTATCATTCCCAATCTCACATTTGCCAGAGCCGCCGCTTTTTTCAGCACGGCAAAGGCTTTCACGATCTCAGAAGGCATTTTTTCCGTACCGATTTTAAAATTGTCATAGCTTCGCTGTGTCTGGGCACCCCAATATTTATCCGCGGGAACGAGCACTTCACCCATGGTGTCATGTTCCTTTCGGAATCCGCTTTTATCCATCTGCCACCTCTCGTGAATGATTTTCACCTCGTTAAGAATCGAGGATTTCCTTGCAATTACTTTTTTCCTATATTCTGGCTTTTCCGCTTCTTATCGCTTCGTCTGCAACCGCCTTTGCAACGGCTTTTGTTACCTGCGGATTAAACGGATCCGGCAGGATATAGTCCTCCGTCATCTCATCTTCAGAGATGACCGACGCGATGGCGTAAGCCGCTGCAACTTTCATCTCGTCCGTAATTTCGCGGGCTCTGACATCGAGAACTCCTCTGAAAATTCCTGGGAAGCAGAGCGCGTTGTTGACCTGGTTCGGAAAATCGCTCCGCCCTGTTCCGACTACTGCAGCCCCCGCCGCCTTCGCTTCGTCCGGCAGAATTTCAGGCACCGGATTTGCCAGCGCAAAGACAATCGGCTGATCCGCCATGGTTCGGATCATGTCCTGTGTCAAGGTTCCAGGAACGGACGCTCCCACAAAGATATCAGCGCCTTTTACCGCATCCGCCAGAGTACCCTTCATAAGACTCTTATTTGTCACTTTCGCCATCTGCTGCTGCGGTTCATTATTATCCGGATTCCCGTCCCAGATAATGCCGAACCGGTCGCACAGGATAAGCTCCCCGAAATTCATCGTCAGCAAAAGCCGCGCGATAGAAATGCCCGCCGCTCCCGCGCCGTTTACGACGATTTTCAGGTCTCCCATTTTTTTACCCGTAAACTTTATGGCGTTGAGCAATCCCGCGGCGGCGATGATAGCGGCCCCATGCTGATCATCGTGAAATACAGGGACGTCGCATTCTCTGATAAGAGTCTGCTCGATTTCAAAACACCTCGGTGCGGAAATATCTTCCAGATTGATTCCTCCGAAACTTTTAGAGATATTTTTGATCGTCTCAATGATCACCTTCGGATCCTTGGAGCCGATACAGATGGGAAAAGCATCGATATCTGCAAAACGTTTAAAGATCGCGCATTTTCCTTCCATGACAGGCATGGCCGCCGAAGGGCCGATGTCACCTAGTCCCAGAACTGCCGTCCCATCTGTGATGACGGCCACGAGATTGCCTTTTCTCGTGTAATCGTATACAAGTTTTTCTTCTTTTTTAATTTCCAGACACGCTGCCGCAACGCCCGGCGTATATGCAACCGCCAGATCTTCCTTGCTCTCGATTTCAGCGCGGGAAATCACCTCGATCTTTCCGCCCCACTCTTTATGTTTTTTTAACGCGAGTTCGTTATTGTCCATATTTTTCCTCCAGCCAGCTTTCTTCTTTCGTATTTTTTCTCAATTTTAGCACGTCTTATCGCGAACTGCCCTCACACAGGCATGCCCGTAGAGCCTGCCCGACTGTTTTCTGAAATTCATGGGGCGTTCCGTAAAGGTGGCCGCGCCATTCTTTAAAGCGGAGCAGCGCTCCTGACAAGCTTGCTTGTCAAGGACGACGCGAACGCTTGCAGCAAGCGCCAGGAGCTTTAGCTCAGCCGGGTTTCGGCGGGGGATTAT
>CAZGBL010000123.1:0-2696 GCA_964523955.1 uncultured Oscillospiraceae bacterium
GCTTCTGTAAGCGGCGGGTTCCATTTCCGACTTTCGGCGATGGGGCTGATAATGCCCGTCGAAGCGGGCTTGTCAGAAGCTTTGCGGCTTTAACGAAGAGATAGCGGAAAAAGAACAGGATCCTTACCTGAAGCGAGAGAATGCGATGGGAAGGATCCTTTTTAGTTGAACACGCAGAGAAACATTTTTCTGACGTATATCTGTCGTTGTATCGAAATATGGAAAGTGCTATAATATAAAAAATTCTTTGAGGCAGACAGAGAAGTTGCATCAGAAAAGGAAGCATGCATCAGATCAAAGATGCTCAACAGTTGACGAAAACGGAGGAAAGCATGAGAAGAGAAATACTGAAGCTCTTAGAGGCCAATGCGGATATCGCACCGGAAGCTATCGCAGAAAAGACAGGGCTGACAGAGGCTGAGATCATCTCTGAAATCGATCAAATGACGAAGGACGGTATCATCTGTGGAAGCAGCGCTATCATAAATTGGGATAAAGCGGATAAAACGACAGTGACTGCATTGATCGAAGTGAAAGTGACGCCGCAGAGAGGAGACGGCTTCGATAAGATCGCTCAGCGTATCTATCGGAATGATGAAGTTCGAGCGGTATTTCTCATGTCGGGTGGATATGACCTGTGCGTCATGGTAGAAGGTAAAGATATTAAAGAAGTCTCTATGTTTGTCTCTGATAAGCTGGCAAGAATCAATGATGTCATCTCTACGGCGACTCATTTTGTTTTAAAAAATTACAAAGATCACGGAATTATCATGGATGAACAGAAGAGCGGTGATGAGAGGAAGTCGATTTGGATATGAGCAGAGAGTCCGAACAGAAAAAATACATATCAGAGAGTGTCAGAGTGATGCCCACTTCGGGGATCAGGAAGTTCTTCGATGTGGCGAATACCATGGAAGGCACCATTTCTTTAGGAGTAGGCGAACCTGATTTCCATACGCCCTGGCATGCCAGTGAGGCAGCGATTTTGTCCATCGAGAGAGGTCAAACGGCATATACGTCAAATCAGGGAATGCCGGAATTACGAGACGCCATAGGGGAATACCTGAAGGAAAAATACGATGTCAGCTATCGTACAGAAGAAATTCTCGTAACGGTAGGAGCCAGCGAAGGCATCGATCTGGCGCTGAGAGCGATTCTGAATCCGGGGGAGGAGGTGCTCGTTCCGGAACCGTCTTACGTCTCTTATAAGCCTTGCGTTGTCATGGCCGGCGGCGTGCCAATTCCTATCAATACGAAAGCGGAAAATGAATTTCGTCTGATGCCGGAGGAACTGGAGTCAGCGATTACACCGAGAACGAAAGCGATTATTTTGCCGTATCCGAACAATCCTACCGGCGGTATTATGCGCAGAGAACATCTGGAAGCTATCGTTCCGATATTGATCGAGCATGATCTGATCGTCATCAGCGACGAGATTTATGCAGAGCTTACATATGGAGGCATTCCTCATGTTTCAATCGCTTCTCTTCCGGGTATGTGGGAACGGACGATTCTTTTAAATGGATTTTCAAAATCCTTCGCCATGACAGGCTGGCGTCTTGGATATGCGGCGGCTCCCGATGTTTTTATGGACGAAATGGTGAAAATTCATCAATATGTTATCATGTGTGCGCCGACGATGAGCCAATATGCCGGCTTGGAGGCTCTGAAAAACGACAGGCGCGAAGATGAATTAGCGATTATGCGCGATGCTTATGACGAGCGCAGGCGGGTTATGGTAGATGGGTTCCGTGCCATGGGACTGGATTGCTTTGAACCGCAGGGAGCCTTTTATGTCTTTCCATCGATTCAAAGCACCGGAATGACCAGTGAGGCGTTCTGTGAACGGCTGCTTTACGAATGTAAAACAGCAGTCGTGCCAGGCACGGCTTTCGGCGAATCAGGGGAAGGCTTTATCCGCTGTTCCTACGCTTATTCGGTAGAGAGTATTAAAACGGCTTTGGCTCGTATCGAGGGCTTTCTGAAGACCTTAAAGTGATATGACAAGACAGGCCTTATTTTGATAATGTCGAAAAAATACAATTAAGTTTTCTGAAGACCTTAAAGTAATATGGCAATGCAGATCCATCTGAAATCAGGGATATTAGGTGATAAAAAATTGCGGGATTTTATTTCATATGCTTTACAATTGTATTTTCCAGTGCTAATATAAGTTGTTGACAAGATTGCCGACGGGCAAATTGTACATGGATACAGCAAGAACGATACTGTGCTTGCAATACAGAAAATACGAAGGAGACATCATGGAAGTTACAATGCTGAAAGGTAAGATCCACCGCGTGACTGTAAAACAGGCGGAACTGGATTATGTTGGGAGTATCACCATAGATGAAGATCTGATGGATGCTGCAGGTATCTTGGAATACGAAAAAGTTCAGATCGTGGATATCGACAACGGAAACCGTTTTGAGACATATACGATTGCCGGTGAACGCGGAAGCGGCATGATCTGTTTAAATGGAGCAGCGGCTCGATGTGTGAGTGTAGGAGACCTGATCATTATTATGGCTTATGTCGGCATGACGCCGGAGGAGGCGAAGGAACACCAGCCTAAGGTCGTTCTCGTAGATTCTGAGAATAAAATCACAAAGGTGACCTCTTATGAGAAACATGGCCTTCTGACAGAAATGCTGTAAATACAACTCGTGGAAAATATGAAATAGACCATATGTTTT
>CAZGBL010000123.1:2796-6316 GCA_964523955.1 uncultured Oscillospiraceae bacterium
ATCGATCGATCAACCGACTTTGTTAATAATTAAATTTATTCGGAAAAATAGACGGATACTTTTTTATATGGTAAAATTAACACGTATTTATTAGGCTTTTTACTTGATTTTGTATCAAAAAAGCGAATGTTAGCAGTATGTTTTTGAAAAATGGCAAAATTTTAAAGCTTCTGATTTTTTATGAAAAGAATTTAAGCATAAAAATCAAAGACTCTTTTGAAGAAAGAGCCGGAGAAATTATGGTTTTGCTGAAATTTGAAAAACAGACGCGCGGAAGCTTTGCACCCGGTTGCGGTTTAGACAGCGGTGAGCTTCGAGGATCAAAGATAATAAGGAGAAAGAAATGTCTATCAGAGTTGGTATTAATGGCTATGGACGAATCAGCAGAATCATCATCAGAATCGCTGCTGCCGAGCCGGAAACTTTTGAGATTGCAGCAATCAATTACAGAGATGTAGATCTGGATTATATGATCTATATGCTGAAGTACGATACTGTTTTCGGCCGTTTTGACGGGACTCTTGAAAAGTATGAGGATGGAGAGGAATCCGGAATCGTCATCAATGGCAGAAAGGTTCCTGTTCTTTCCGATATGGAACCGATTCCATGGGGAAAATATAATGCGGACTATATCATTGAGGGGACAGGTAAATATACGACTGCAGAAAAAGCGCAGGCTCATATCGACGGCGGCGCCAAGAAGGTCATTATCACTGCGCCTGCAAAGGATAAGACGACTCCTACGTTTGTTATGGGTGTAAACAATAAAGACTACAGAACGGATATGGATATCGTTTCCAACGCGTCTTGTACGACAAACTGTCTCGCTCCTGTCGCTAAGGTACTTCAGGATAAGTTCGGTATCAAGCAGGGTCTCATGTCTACGATTCACGCGGCAACGGCGAAGCAGAAGGTTGTAGATATGCGTTCTATGAGCGACTGGAGAAGAGGCCGTTCGGCATTCGGCAACATCATTCCGACGACCACGGGAGCTGCCAAGGCGGTGGCCCTTGTTATTCCTGAACTGCAGGGTAAGCTGACGGGTATCGCATACAGAATTCCTACTGCGGACGTCTCTCTGGTAGACTTGAATGTTGAGCTTGAAAAGTCCACTACATATGAAGAAATCTGCCAGGCCATGAAAGAAGCTTCTGAAGGGGAGCTGAAGGGGATTCTCGGTTATACAGAGGACGAAGTCGTTTCTACTGACTTTATCGGAGAAGCGTGTACATCGGTGTTTGACGCTAAGGGCGGTACGATGATCGGCGAAAACCTCGTTAAAATAATCGCATGGTATGACAATGAATACGGTTACTCTAAGAAGATTTTAGAGCTCGTTGAATATATGTATTCTGTAGATAATAAGTAAAAAGATAAAAAATCGTTTCGACTTAAAATGTTAAAATATCCAGCGGCAAATGCTGTTCGTCATTTTTGATGAGAAATAGAAATACGGCTGTATGATGATCATACGGCCGTATTTTCACAATGGGCGCAAAAGATACAAATGTTAACCCGGTGAAATTGTATTATATACAGTACATACTATTGTATTCTGTGAATACAAAGACTATAATAAAATGAATCTTTGGAATTTCACATGGTGAGACGAGTGAGCAATCGGCATCTTTTATTGATGCGGAAGATTACACACATATGCTGCGTATGGCGTATTCGTGAAGATATCGAACGTGGTTTGAAACAAGGAGTAAGAGATCATGAATAAATTTACACTTACAAAGTCGAATAACAGCGACGAGAAGGCAAAGGCGTCTATGTCCAGATTTGAAAGACGTGTGAGAGCTGTTCCTCCAGGCGCCTGTCCATTGACCGTCGAACTTGCGCTGCTGCAGACATCTGCATATCAGACCTGCGGAAAGTGCGTTCCATGCCGCGACGGTCTTCCCAAGCTGGCAGATCTCCTGGAAGAAATCGTTAAATGCAGAGGAGATGAATCTACATATAGAAAACTCGTTTCACTTGCGGAATTCATCCGTGATACGGCGGATTGTGCCATCGGCTATGACGCAGCGAATGCGGTGCTGGAAGGGACCGTGCGTTTAAAGGAAGAGTATGAAAGCCATATCAACAGAAAAGCCTGCACTGATGAAATCAGCCAGAGAATTCCTTGCGTAGAACTCTGCCCGTCTCATGTCGATATTCCGGGATACATCGCGCTGACAGCAGAAGAAAAGTATGCGGACGCGATTAATCTTATCCGAAAAGATAATCCATTTCCTACAGCATGCGCTATGATCTGCGAACATCCATGTGAAGAGCGCTGCAGAAGAACGATTATCGACAGTCCGCTTAATATCAGAGGTATCAAAAAATTTGCGGTAGATCAGATCGCAGCAGATAAAGTAGATGTTCCGCCTCGAGCTCAGGATACCGGTAAGCGAATTGCAGTCGTCGGAGGCGGTCCGAGCGGTCTCACGGCAGCATATTTTCTGGCCCTCATGGGACACGGAGTTGTCGTCTTTGAGGGGCGGGAAAAGCTGGGCGGCATGCTGCGTTACGGGATTCCGAATTACAGATTTCCGAAAAATCGTTTAGATGAAGATATCAACGCTATTCTTTCCGTGGGAAATATCGATGTGAAGCTCAATACAAAAATCGGCGCGGATATTACCATGGCAGAAATAAGTGCGCAGTATGATGCGGTCTATGTCGCCATCGGCGCACAGGTAGGAAAAAAACTGAGAATTGACGGCATCGACGCGGAAGGCGTATTTTCTGCAGTAGAGATGCTTGAGAAAATCGGAGAAGGTACGATTCCAGATTATTCGGGAAAAAAGGTTGCGATCATCGGCGGCGGCAACGTAGCCATGGACTGTGCGAGAACGGCAGTCAGAGCAAAAGCGGAAGAAGTGACCATCGTTTACCGCAGAAGGAAAGACGATATGACAGCTCTCGATACGGAGATTGAAGGCGCGGTGATGGAAGGTATCGAGCTGATGACGCTTATGGCTCCTGACAAAATTGAAAAAGACGCCAGCGGCAAGTGTAAGGGTCTTTGGGTTCGTCCTCAGATGATAGGGCCTTATAAGTCCGGGCGTCCTGCACCTTTAGACAATGGAGAGCCGCCTGTGCTTCTCGACTGTGATATCGTTCTGATCGCTGTGGGCCAGGATATCGAAAGCGCTCCGTTTGAGGAATTCGGCATGCCTGCAGAACGAAAATGTTTTATTGCAGACGATAGCTGCCGTGTTCAGGGAATGGATAAGATTTATTCCGGCGGCGATTGTGTTACAGGGCCCGCTACGGTAATTAAAGCTATTGCTGCGGGAAAGGTAGCTGCTTATAGTATCGACAGAGATCTCGGGTACGTTCACACACCGGTTTGTGAAGCTGCGGAGCCTGCGGTCTGCCCGAACAATACCCAGCCTACCGGCAGAGTTAATATTACAGAGCGTGAAGCACGCGTCAGAAAAAATGACTTTGAACATGTGGAAAACGAAATGAGCCTGGCAGAGGCGAAGCAGGAAGCGTCTCGATGTCTGAGATGCGATCACTTTGG
>CAZGBL010000124.1:0-1965 GCA_964523955.1 uncultured Oscillospiraceae bacterium
ACATATGCGACTAATTATGTGGGAGGCGCTGTGGGATATTCTGACTGGGTGGAATTTACATCCTGCCGTGTCGGCAGCGCTGAAAAGCAGGTTGAGATTACCGCGGAATCCACAAAAAACAGTATGTATGTAGGCGGCATAACCGGAGAAATGGTAGAGGGCAGTGCAGAGGACTGCGTCGCTGCGGCAGCGATCAAAACCTCGAGTGCAAGTTATGTAGGCGGGATAGCAGGGAGATGCAGAACGGGAACTATAAATGACTGTACCGCTGACGGAATGATTCAGTTCGATTCTTCTGTCCAGACTTGTGTTGGAGGGATAGCAGGATATGGCGGTTCAGCGACGATATCCGCCTGCAGCTCCGATATGAAACTGGAAGGGACAGAGATAAACGCCATAGCGTATGTCGGAGGAATTGCCGGATCTTTTGACGGAACTATGGATCAATGCGTAAATAACGAATCTGTAGCCATGTCAGATGTGGCTGCGGCATGCTATGCAGGAGGCATTATCGGATATGCGACGAGCGGCAGCATTTTAAATTCCGTAAACAATGGAAATATTCTGACCGCCGAATCAGAAGACATCACAGGCACAGTGACCGCAACCTTGTGTGCAGGCGGGCTTGTGGGATATCAGAAGTCGCCTGCAGTGCAGAATTGCGCTAATACAGGAGCGGTTAACGTACATAACGAGAAGCTGACCGCTTATGCCGGAGGTTTGACAGGCTATCTTTACAGCGGCAGCATAGAAAACTGCGTAAATAATACGGCGGAGATCAGCGCTGAAGGCGGAACGGCTTATGTTGCTGCTCTGGCTTATGGATACAACTATGTTTATGGCAAACGCACGGTGAGTTCCTGCTATACGGTATCGCCGGGGAGTCTGGCGCTCTGCAGCGGAAGCGGTACATTCTCAGGACTCGGGATATTTGATTCTGACGGGAATGTAAAAGCGGCTGACGGCGATACGCTTGCGTATGACGATATCGCTTCGATCCGGAATATACTGAACCGTTGGGTGTTTGACAACGTAAGCAGTACGACAGGTTTTAATCTGTGGACAGCCGACGCTTCAGGGAAATATTATCCGACAGGAGCAACGGTTGAATATGTTACAATTTCCTTGGAAATCAGCCAGAGCAGTGAAAACGGCGTTTATACCGACGGCGCTGCGGCGGTTCTGACAGCGAAAATCCGGGCTCCCGAAATCGAAGGAGTCAGCCACAGCTTTTCCTGGCAGTGGTATGCGGCTGATTTGAGTTCAAAAAGCGGAGCAGAAGCTCTGACAGATGAAGGAGCGCAGGGAAGCTCTGAAAACTCTGATGGAAATGAAATCACTGTGACATATGAGGTCAGCACAGATGATTTTCTGGATAAATTCTATTATATCACTGTGACAGATACTCTGACTTACAGTGAGGATGACGGAACTGTCATGGGAACGCTGAACGTGGAATCGGAGAGCGATGCTGTCGGCGTGACGATTCTCACAGACAACGGCAACGGTTATTATGGAGAGACTGCGGAAGACTTTGACGGCGGCGACGGTACTGCTGAAAGTCCGTATCTCATCTCTACTCCGGCACAGCTGAAGCTGATGAATTCCATGATCAGCGATGGCAGCGGGGCAGACAAGTACTATAAGCTGACGGCGGATATCGATTTCAATAATATGAGATGGATTCCTGCCGGAGAATATTACAGCAACGGCGCGTGGACTTACAGGGATTTCAGCGGACAATTTGACGGAGGAGGGCACACCGTCAGCAATTTCCGGATTCTGAGCGAAACTACCAAAAACTACGGGATGTTCTGTTATCTGACGGGAACGATACAGAATATCACGGTGCAGGGAGCTCTGACAAATTCCGGCGCTAACTATGTCGGCGGACTTCTCGGATCAAATTCCGGATTGTTGGAAAACGTTATCTGCGACATCGACATTACTGTCGAAAGCTCGTCC
>CAZGBL010000124.1:2065-6210 GCA_964523955.1 uncultured Oscillospiraceae bacterium
CCCTGACGGATTCCAGCGTTACGAAGGCAGGCGGTCTGACAGGAGAGGCATATTCCGGCAGAGTAGCCAACAGCGCGAATCTCGGAAATATTGCCCTGACGGATTCCGGCGTTACGTATATAGGCGGTCTGGCGGGGCAGGCAAACAACATCAGTATTCTAAACTGCTATAGCGGCGGCGTCCTGTCGGGCAGTCTGCCGGACAGCGCAAAGCTTTTGGTCGGAACCGGAACCAGTGGCTCCAGTATATTGAAGATGATCTGCTGCTATGCGTACGCGCCGGAGAATAACCGGCTTTCGCTGACTGCAGAATGCAGCGGCGAGGGTCTGGGAACCTTTGACGGCGGCGCGGTGACGGCGGCGGAAGGATATACGCTCGCTTATGAAGGCGCCGGCGATCTGAAGGAGCTTCTCAATCTGTGGGCTTTTGAAAACGCGGATGCAGACGGTACGTACCGCATCTGGGAAACCGAGAAGGATGCGGACGGACCGATTCCGGCGGGGATATCTGTCACAACTCCCGACACGCCGGACGTCACTCTGACGGCAACGGAGGAATATGCGGAAGCAGGCACAGAGGTGACTCTGTCCATAGCTTCTGAAGCTGCGAAGGAAACAGCTGAAAACACATCGGTCTCCTGGAAGCTGTATATTTCGGATTACAGCAATGGAGATGATCTGACAGAGATCGAAGGCGCGGAAGGCGTAATGGGAACCGACGGCACCGCGACATATAAGATTACTGAGGATCATTATTCCGATCAGTATTATGTCGTCGTCCTGACGAAAACATTATCCTGGTATGACGGCGAAACGCTCCTGGGGAAGACGAAATCTTCTGCGCAGGACAGCGTCAATATCATTTTCAGAGAATCTGATGAGGAAGGCTACCAGGGTGAAAAAGCTTCGGCGTTTGCAGGCGGAGACGGTTCGTCAGACGATCCGTTTATCATCGAGACGGAGGCTCAGCTCAAGCTGATGAGTACGATGATTAACAGCGGAGAAGGCAGCGGGAAGAGCTATAAGCTGGCTAAGGATCTCGACTATAATAACATGAAATGGGTTTCTGCAGGCACTGCGGATGTACCGTTTACGGGAACCTTCGACGGCGGCGGATATACCGTCAAAAATTTGAAGATCCTGTCGGAGAGCGCTTACGTCGGTATGTTCGGTTATATCAAAGGCGCTGCGGTCAGAGATTTCACGCTGGAGGGATCTGCGGAGACCTCGGGAAAGACGTACGTCGGAGGAATCGCAGGCTATACGGCGTCAGGCAGCACCTTTTCTGACGTCACGTCAAAAGTGGATATTACGGCGGCAGACGCTTTGTATGCGGGAGGAATCACAGCATATTTAAAGGGCTCCGCTATAGATGGCTGCGCTAATTATGGTTCTGTGGAATTGACACGGACGGGCGCGGCGGAGAGCGTGACATATGTGGGTGGCCTGGTCGGTTATGGTGAGAGCAGCAGTTCAAAAATCCTGAATTCTTACAATATGGGCAGCGTGACCGGCAGAGATACGCTGGAAGGCGCGAAATATGATATCTATGCGGGAGGAATCGCAGGATATCTGTCTTATGGAGATCTGTATAACAGCGCCAATCATGGAGCCGTCACGGCAGACCAGATGACCGCAGGCAGGGGAATCGCGTGCGGCATAGCGTATCGGTCAGATAGTTCTTACAACATCACAAACTGTGTCAGCAGCGGTACGGTGAAGAGCACGAAGGGTACGCCGTATGCCGGACTCTACAGCAATTCCTCCTACGTCTCCAACTGCTTTGCAAAAGCGGAAGAGGGCGCAGATCCTTCGGGACTTTTCTATACGGCCACTACGACGAGCAATGTGCAGGGCGGTCAGCCGGGCGGCACCAACGTTACGCTTACCGCTTCGAGTCTCGGATATTTCGACGGGGAAAGCGAGACTTGCACAGCAGTCAGCGGTTTCCCTCTGACCTATGAGAGATCTGATGAGGTGAAGGAGCAGATGGCGGCGTATACCGACCTTTACTGTTCCCTTGCCAATTGGGCAGGCGAAAATAACAGCGCTGATTCCCTGCTATACAACAGCTGGACGAGAACAGAAGACGGCAAGCTGATTCCGGGAGGCGAGCCGGAAGTATCTCCTGTCAAAAACATCGGAGTAAATATCCAGGAAGGAGACTATAACGAAATATTTGGCGAGACGGACAGCATTCCGGCGATGAAAGCGGATGTGTCCGGCGTATCGGAAGACGCCAAGCTTATCTATAAGTGGTATCTGCGTTATAACGAGGATGATGATCTGACGTCCGCCGAAAATCCGGGCGACGATCAGTCACAGTATGCGCCGGAGAGTCTGGCTGGCGTTACGATGTATTCCGTCGAAGTGACAGCCGTAGACGGATGCTATTTCGCCGGCGCTGACAGCAATACGGTTTCTGTCGAGGTGAAGTCTTCGGATGGCGTATGGAGAGGTCTCACAGCTGATCCGGCAGATCTGAAGGGCCACGGTACAGAGACGGATCCATATCTCATCGAAGACGGTGAAACGCTGGCGCTCTTGTCATACTTCATCGAAAACGATCCGCAGGGAACAATGGAAGCATACGCAGAAGAAGAGGATGAGGATTCCGACGCTTCAGGTGAGACATATCAGCCGTTTTATACCGCATGTTATGAGCTGACGAAGGATATCGTCATGGATGGAAAGCATAACTTCACGCCGATCGGAAGTGGTGATCAAGATGGCGGACAAGTAACTTACAAAATGTTTAGTGGTCAGTTCTTTGGAAGAGCAGACGAAGACGGCAATTATCCGACGATTTCCAATCTGAAGATCGATCAGACGGGCGCCTCTTATACCGAGCAATGGACCACATATCTGCGAAATGAATACAGTGGTCTTTTCGGATACGTGTCGGGCGCAAAGATTGGAAACTTTAATATTTCAAACGCCGACGTCACTGCATCTGCGTTGGATTGCAGCGGCATCGCGGCGGGATATATTAAAAACAGCGAAATCAGCAATATTATGATACAGGGAAAGATGGCCGGCTCTGCGGACTATACCGGCGGGCTGGCAGGTGAAATATTAACCAGTCAGGTCAGCGATGTTACTTTCGACGGAAGCATTACGGGCTCTGCGGTTTATACGGGAGGAATCTCCGGCTATTTGTACTATGACGTCACGATCAGCAGATGTGTCAATAAAGCGGATATTTCCACAGAAACGGGAAATTCCGTAACGACAGACGACAGAAATAATAAGACCTATGTCTACACAGGCGTGGGCGGTATCGTCGGATATATGTACTATAAGCTAGGCTCCAACCCTGAAAACGCGGTTACGAATTGCATCAATCGCGGTTCCGTCACAGGCGTGGATGGCGTGGGCGGTATCGTGGGAACTTTCGGATTGCCGACAATCACAGTGACGTCAACGAAGAGCGGCAGTGTGGAAAACTGCGTAAATACAGGCGAGCTGACAGCCTCCGGAAGCGCCGGCGGCATCGCGGGCTATGTAAAGGGCGGAAAGCTCAACATTGAGAACAGCTATAACACAGGGAATATCGTGATGACAGAGGCGGGGTCTGAGGACGCTCCTGTTTATGCGGGCGGACTCGCAGGATACACGGTGCTGGCGACTGTCAGCGCGAAAAACTGCTACAGCTCAGGTTCTGTGACAGGCACGTCTGCAGACGGCACAATTTCCGCCGCCGCTTCGGATGGAAGCTCTGACGCCGGCAGCGGAACGGATGACGGTGAAAACAGCGCATCCTCAGATGTCAGTTATTTCTATGCCGGCGGCATTGCAGGAAATGGCAGCGCCGCGGCGGAAAATGTTTACTATCTCTCCGGCGCCGGCGCCGACGCGGCCATCGGCGACGGCTCGTCCGCAGACGGCGTACAGGCGATGACAGCAGAAGAAATGAAAGAAGCTTCTTTTGCTCTCGACCTGGGCGAAGCGTATCTCATTCCTCCTGCAGGTTCCTATCCTGTGCTGGCATGGGAAACAGAAGCAAATACAATATCAGCAGTCAGTGAAGAAGGAGAGCCGGCATTTCTGTTAAAGATCGGAAGTCATGAGGTTACAGAGGTCAGCGCGGCGACGGGCGCAAGCTTTGCGGTGGCAGCGGTCAGCGGCAGCGAGGGATATAGCGTT
>CAZGBL010000125.1:0-6194 GCA_964523955.1 uncultured Oscillospiraceae bacterium
ACTTTGGAGTTGTCAACCAAAAACTCCACAACAACTTGACACCGTCCCGTCCGTCGCCGGATTTGACTTGTCAATATCTTTTTTGTAGAATAAAATAAGTAATAAATATCAATAAATTTGAATGCGGAGCAGCGCTCCTGCATTAAAGGAGAATTATTTTGAGTAGAAAAAGAGAAAAAGTTTTTAGCGAGATGTTTCAATATCTGGAACAGAACAGCGATGAGAATCCTGATGAAGAAAAAATTAACTCACTTGTTCAAAATTTTATAAAAGAGCATGGTGTCGGTTATATGGACGAAATTACGGAAGAAACAGCGAGAACATCAGACGATTATCTTGACCTTGCAGAAGCCGCTGAGGATGAAGTAAGTGCGTTGAGGTACGCGAAAAAAGCGCTGAAGCTTGATCCTGACAATCTCGATGCGGAGATATTTATCGCGAGTCTGACTGCGAAAGACACGGTCGATTATCTTAAAAAGATGGAACGAGTTATTATTCACGGTGACAAATTAATGAAGGAGATGGGCTATACGGAAAATGAGTATATTGGAGCTTATTGGGAAATAATAGAAACTCGACCGTATATGAGAGGGCGAATGGAATATATGATGGCTCTTAAAGAATGCGGGATGCTGCGCAAAGCGGCTGCAGAGTGTGAAGAGATCATCCGTCTGAACAATAATGATAATATGGGAATTCGATTTACGCTGATGAGCTTGTACGCGTTGCTGGAAGAGGAAAAACCGGCGCTTGAGCTCCAAAAAAGGTATGGCG
Source organism: uncultured Oscillospiraceae bacterium (assembly GCA_964523955.1). Classification (GTDB taxonomy): domain Bacteria; phylum Bacillota; class Clostridia; order Peptostreptococcales; family Anaerovoracaceae; genus Alangreenwoodia. The sequence continues at coordinate 775 of CAZGBL010000125.1, forward strand.
AATACGATGAGACGCAAATGCTTCTCGGACTTTCTCTTTTATATTTCAAATTAGGGAAACTGAGCAAGTCTTTAAGCTATTTAAAGAGATTAGCGAAAATAAATAAAGATACTTTGACATTTTTTGAAGCGATTTTAGAGGATGATGTGGAACAATATATTGACGAGATGTCGGATTTTGGCTACCAGCTGAATACGATACAGGAACTGATAGTGGCATTTATGGAGAATCCAGCGTTGTACATGCATACCGTACAGTATGTGCCATGGGCATGTAATCAGCTGAAAAAGAAAAAATAAAGATCGTTCCTTTAGATCGAATGACCAATGAAAACCGATGAAATGAGAAAGGATCTGTCGTTATGTACGCTTCACATATCGTTTTAGATTTTGAAATGAATCCTGTCTGTGGGGAAAGCGAGGATGCGCGCACGGATCTATGCGAGGAGATCATAGAGATCGGCGCGGTGAAGCTGAATTCGTCGGGTCAGAAAGTCGACAGCTTCAGCTGTATGATCCGGCCTCAGTACAGCCCTGAAATTCTGACGGGCATTACAAATCTGACAGGCATCTGCATAGAAGACGTGTCGTGCGCGGAGACGTTTGGCGCGTCGGTGGGGAGATTTTCCCGGTGGATCGGCGAAGAAAAGACGCGGATTTACAGCTGGAGCGACAGTGATCTGATACAGTTTGAGCGGGAGTGCAGATATAAAAATGTTGCGTTTCCGTCGAATATGAAAAAATGGATGGATCTGCAGGCCATTTATCCGCGAATTATGAACTTGTCGAAACGCCGTGCGAAAGTTGCTTTACATATCGCCGCAAAGGAAAACGGCATCGAATTTGACGAAAAAAAGGCGCACCGGGCTCTTTATGATGCGGAAAAAACAGCGGAGCTGCTGATTCAGATTTTAAGCGGGGAATATAAAAAGCGGATCGAAAAAATGAAAAGCGTTATGCGCTCAGAAGTTGTGCCGATGACGAATTCTATGGATTCTGTGAGCGGCGGGAAGCTGGCGCAGCTGCTTCAGATACTTCAGGCTGAGGAAGCGTCCGGGCAGGACGAAAAGCAGCCTAAGTGTAACAAAAAACAGCGTGATGAAACAGGGTGAGCTTCAGTCAAAAACCGATTGCCGCTATGCTGAAGAACACCGTATATTTTGAATTGCGGCGCAATGTTATGAGGTCTGTATCGAAAAGTGAATCCTTTGCCCTTGCAGCACCTGAACCGATATTTTTTACGGCTCAGGTGCTTTTGCGTGTGCCGCGCGAGCATATCAAATCTGGAAAATTAACGGGCATACATGCGAGATTTCTGAATTGATATTGACACTTGTATGATGTTGGCATAAAATAAAGATAATTGTTTTATTATAAAACAATTTGATTATCAAAATAAGTTTGAATGATGCTATTTTGTTCATTTGATAAAACGAGAACAAAAGTGCGGATAACGAAATCGAAGAGCGGGATTGAAGATTTCTGTCTGCGAATGCCGCGCCTGCCAGCGCGGCATTCGCAAAGTACTTTTATCGATGAAATAGCGAAAATATCCTCACATATTCGATATTTCCTATTTCATAAAGAGACGAGACAGGCAATAAAACATGGAGGAAGCGAATTATGAGTAAACTGACAGATCTGCAGGCTCTGAAGCGCGAAATGCGCCTCGGCGGCGGGCAGGATCTCATCGGCATTCAGCATAAGAAAGGGAAGCTGACGGCGAGAGAACGGTTGGAACTGCTGTTCGACGAGGGCAGTTTTGTAGAAACAGATACCTTTATGGTACACAGATGTATCAATTTCGGTATGGAAAAGCAGCATTTTGCCGGCGACGGCGTCGTGACGGGATACGGAACGGTAGACGGCAGGCTGGTATGTGCATATGCACAGGATTTTACGGTGCTGGGCGGTTCTCTGGGTGAAGTCCACGCTCAGAAAATCGCGAACATACAGGAAAAAGCGTTAAAATGCGGAGCGCCCATCGTGGGCATGAACGACTCCGGAGGTGCCAGAATTCAGGAAGGCGTCAATGCTCTGTCAGGCTATGGAAAAATTTTTTACAATAACACGCAATCTTCCGGTGTGATTCCGCAGATTTCTGTCATCATGGGACCGTGCGCCGGAGGTGCCGTGTATTCCCCGGCCATTACAGATTATATCTTCATGGTGGAAGGTACGAGTCAGATGTTTATCACAGGTCCGGCGGTCATTAAGACGGTGACAGGAGAAGAGGTGACGGCAGATCGCCTCGGCGGTGCAGTGACACACAGTACGGAAAGCGGTGTGGCTCATTTTGCCGACAAGACAGATGAGGAAGCTATCGATCATGTCAGAGAACTCCTCAGCTACATTCCGTCCAATAACGCGCAGAATCCCCCTGTATATGAGACAGCGGATGATATCAACAGAAAGATTCCTAACATCACGGAGCTCGTTCCGGAATCTGTCAATAAAGCGTATGACATGTATGAAGTGATCAGAGCTATTGCAGATGATGGGGAAATTTTCGATGTCGCAGGGGGGTTTGCGAAGAATATTATCACATGCTATATCAGGATCGGCGGCTCCACTGTGGGCGTCGTGGCAAACCAGCCGAAATATTTTGCAGGCTGTCTCGATATCAATGGATCGGATAAAGCGGCTCGGTTTGTCCGTCTGTGTGACGCATTCAATATTCCGATTCTCGTTTTAGAGGATGTGCCGGGATTTCTGCCGGGAACGCAGCAGGAGCACGGCGGTATTATCCGCCATGGAGCGAAGCTCCTCTATGCTTTTTGTGAAGCCAGCGTTCCGAAGGTGACCGTCATTTTGAGAAAGGCATATGGCGGAGCGTACATCGGTATGAGCTGTAAAGAGACGGGAGCGGACTTTGTCTTTGCATGGCCTGCAGCGGAAATCGCTGTCATGGGGGCTGACGGAGCTGCCAATATTGTGTTCGGGCCGGAAATCAGAAACGCGAAAGATCCGGCGGCGGTGAAAAAGCAGAAAGTGGACGAATACAACGAAAAGTTTTCAAATCCATACCGTGCGGCGGAGATGGGATACGTGGATGATGTCATCGATCCGGCAGACACGCGTCAGAGAGTAGCGGCAGCTTTTGATATGCTCGCATCGAAGCGTGAGAGCCGCCCGCAGAAAAAGCACGGAAATATTCCGCTTTAAAACCGATATTTCTTATTTTACAAAAAATAGAAAGGTTGAAGAATGGAGCAGAATCTCATACAGAAGTTTGCCGATCCGAATCTGATCATGGAGATGTCTGTAGCAGATAAGCTGAAAGCGACGCTGGTAACAGGGCTGACAGGACTCGGCGTTACATTCGTCGTTCTCGTGGTTTTGATGCTGATCATTATCATACTGCGAAAATGGATCAGCAGATACGAAGTGAATTCGGAATACAGGCATCAGGTTCATCGCGCTCGAAAGCTTAGAAGCGCTAAGCTTGTCAAGCGAAAAGACGAGGCCGAACAGCACGGTTTTGAAACGGTTGACCATACGTTACGGTCTGCAGCTATGACCGACGGCAGTGCAGGAGAATATTTGCCGGAGGAAAATCAAAATGCCAGCCTTGAGAGCGATATGGGAGGCGGCAGTGAGGTTCCGGACGCAGAGACGGTTGCAGCGATTATTGCCGCAATATCAGCATATGAAGGAACCTCAGCGGAAAATCTTCGGATCAGAAAAATTTTCCGCAGATCTCATGAGGATGTCGCATGGAAAGCAGGAGCCGGACGTCCGGCGGAAATCAGGGAAGGATGGAAGAGATAAATGAAACGATACAGTATCACCGTCAATGGAAAGATTTTTGATGTTGAAGTTGAGGAGGCTGCAGGAAAGGAAGACATGTCTGAGGAAACAGCCTCTGCTTCGGAGAAAACAGAGACTGTGAGAAAGGGAGCGGGCGCAGCTGCGGCAGAACGCCAGTCGGATACACCGAAATCCGGTAAAATCGATCAGAAGAAAGAGGAGGAACCAGGAGCTTCGATTCACAGGTCGAGAACGCCGAAGACTCCAAAAAAGAAAGAACCGACGGTGAATGCGGCGAAAAATGCAGCGTCTGCAGATGATTCTCTCTGTTCGCCTATGCCTGGTACTGTTCTCAAGGTCTGTGTCAATCCTGGAGATGAGGTCTATGCAGGCGAGACACTGATCATTCTGGAAGCTATGAAGATGGAAAATGAAATTAATTCACATAAGACAGGTAAAGTTGGAATGATTTCCGTAAAGACAGGGGACGCCGTCAACACAGGAGATCTTCTTCTGACGGTGGAATAAGAGGAAAGAAGTATGATATTAGAAGTATTCAAGGACTTTTTTTTCAGTACCGGTCTTTATAATCTGAATTTGAAGAGTCTGGCGATGATCATCGTAGCGCTGATCTTTATTTATCTGGCGATCTACAAAAAATTTGAACCGATGTTGTTGGTTCCCATCGGATTCGGCATGCTGCTTTCCAATATCCCGCTGACCGGTATTTTTGATGCCCCTTCGGGAGATACGGCAGGAGGATTATTTTACTATTTTTACCATTTAGATGAAATAGGGATTTTGCCGCCTCTGGTATTTATGGGAATCGGCGCTATGACGGATTTCTCGCCGCTTCTGGCGAATCCCAAATCTCTGCTGTTAGGAGCGGCAGCCCAATTCGGTATCTTCATCACGTTTGCAGGCGCTTCCGCCAGCGGTATCTTTACCGCGCAGCAGGCCGCCGCTACCGGAATTATCGGAGGAGCTGACGGTCCTACGGCAATCCTTGTGGCTCTGAAGCTGGCTCCGGAGCTTTTAGGAGCCATTGCGGTCTGCGCCTATTCCTATATGGCTCTGATCCCGATTATTCAACCGCCGATCATGAGAGCGCTGACGACGAAAGAAGAACGGCAGATCCGTATGGAAACGCCGCGTCAGGTCAGTAAGAATGAAAAGATCTTATTTCCTATCGTTTCAGCTATCGTCGTCGTCATTTTCCTGCCGTCGGCAGCGTCGCTGATCGGCATGCTCATGCTCGGAAACCTTCTGAGAGAAAGCGGCGTAACGGGACGTCTTTCGGAGACAGCTCAAAACGCGCTGATCAATATCGTCACGATTCTTCTGGGATTGTCGGTAGGCGCATCGGCAAAGGCAGAGCTGTTTCTTAAAAAAGATACTCTTTTCATCCTCGTTCTCGGCATTGTCGCCTTTGCGGCAGGGACAGCGGGGGGCATCATTTTCGCCAAGATTATGAATCTGTTCTGCAAAAATAAGATCAATCCTCTCATCGGAGCAGCCGGTGTATCTGCGGTTCCGATGGCAGCGCGTGTCGCACATAAGGAAGGTCAGAGGGAAGATCCGACCAATTATCTTCTGATGCATGCAATGGGTCCGAATGTAGCGGGCGTTATCGGTTCGGCTGTAGTGGCAGGTATTTTCCTGAATCTGTTC
>CAZGBL010000126.1:0-6192 GCA_964523955.1 uncultured Oscillospiraceae bacterium
GGCTGAGCGAAAGCTCCTGGCGCTTGCTGCAAGCGTTCGCGTCGTCCTTGACAAGTGAGCCTGTCAGGAGTTCTGCTCCACTTAAAATAATTTCTGCTAACACGTACATGGCGGACAATTTCCGCCGCTTCGTCAGAGAATATCCATCCGTTTTTGGCAGACGCTTGCAGCGAATCGACCTCACTTCATAGCCTTCGCAGCCAATCGGAGCTGCCCGCAGGCAGCACTGATGTCGGCTCCCAATTCCCGGCGTATCGTGACTTCAATTCCTTTTCTTTTCAATACAGAGGCAAAGGCCTCTGCATGTTTTCTGGCTGAACCGCGAAATTCCTTTTCCGCCACACGATTGAGAGGGATGAGATTAACATGGCAGAGCATTCCGCGAAGCAGAACGGCCAGTACAGCGGCATCTTCCAGACTGTCATTCACACCTTGAATCAGAGAATACTCAAAAGTAATTCGCCGATGCGTTTTATCGGTATAAGTCCGGCAAACGTCCATCAACTGGCACATATCATACCCCTTGGCCACCGGCATCAGCTTCCGGCGCTTTTCATCATCAGGCGCATGGAGAGAAACCGCCACATTCACTTGGGGCATTTCCTCTGCAAACGACAGGAGCTTCGGCAGCAGGCCGCAGGTTGAAACCGTAATATTGCGAAGACTGATATTAATCCCTTTCTCCTCATGAAAAATTCGGATAGCCCGAATCAGTTCATCATAATTGTCGAAAGGTTCTCCCGTTCCCATGACGACGATGTGTCCGATTTTTTCACCAGTGTCTCTGCTCATAGCCGCCACCTGATCTACGATCTCTCCGGCTGTCAGATTGCGTTCCAGTCCGTGCATACCGGAAGCGCAGAAAGAGCAGCCCATACGGCAGCCCGCCTGAGATGAAATACACGCTGTGTTTCCGTACTTGTACTTCATGAAAACGCTTTCTACAGCATAGCCGCCGTCAACTTCAAACAGATATTTTTTCGTTCCGTCCTTTTTCGATTCCTGCCTTCTCAACATTCGGATCGAATCCAGCTCTGTTCTTTCGCAAAGAGTTCTGCGCAGCTGTTTCGAGAGCTCTGTCATATCATCAAAGGACGCTGCTCCTGCATAAAGTCTGTGAAAGACCTGAAGCGCGCGGAATTTTTTTTCACCTATGCTGAGAAAAAACTCCTGCATCTCGGCCAGGGTCATATTTTTCAGCTGTATTTTTTTCATATTCTATCAAAGTCCTCATCTTTTCTCCGCACGCCATCGCGTTATCTCCACGAATAGACAGCGGCTTCCGTTTCCACGTCCGCAATTTTAAAGCGGAGCAGAGCTCCCGAGAAGCTAGCCTGCGGTTCCGCCTGCAGTCTACCGCAGCATGCGACGGCCGCCAGCTCCGCCCTCATCCCGTTCTGCGGGCTGCGCTGCCGTATTTTGCAATGCAGCCTGCGATTCCGCCCGTATTTTACCTTTCCATCTTTTCTACCGCTATGCCTGTTGCATGACCGTTCAGTTTAAATTCCTCCAGCGCATCATCTGTGTAATCGAGATCGATCGCCAAGGTTTCTTTCATTATATATTCTCTGTGCTCCTCAAAAGCGGCTTTCGATTCGCCGTCGCATCTGACAGTGATACGGATGTTGTCCATCATATCGAAATCCTTCTGCTTTCTCATCTGCTGTACCTTTGAGATGAGCTCTCTCGCCAGACCTTCGGACACCAATTCCGGCGTCAGCTGCGTATCGAGAATGACGAATACGCCTCTGTCCGTTCCGACGGCAAAGCCCTCCTTCGCGGCGACTCTCACGTCCACCAGTTCCTCGGAAATTTCCGTATCTTCGCCGCCCAGATTGAGGACGATCTTTCCTTCCTGGCCCAGCTTTGTGATGACTTCCTTAGCGTCGGCAGCCGCCAAAGCCTTTCCAAATTCCTTTACATTTCCTCCGAGAACAGGACCTGCCTTGCGGAAATCAGGCTTTAATGCGTAGTCCATATAAGTGTCCATATTCTTTTCAAATACGACGTTCTTCACGTTCAGCTCTTCCTTGATAAGCTGAACCATATCTGCGATCTGCGCCTGGTATCTGCTGTCCACGAGAATTTCGGAAAGAGGCTGTCTCACCTTGATCCGTTCCTTTTCTCTTTCGCCTCTGCCCAGAGTTACGATAGTTCTCACCAGATCCATCTTCGATTCCAGCTCATCGTCGATCAGCGCTTCTTCCGCTTTCGGGAAGTATGCCAGATGAACGGACTCTTCTCCTGTGAGCTTGGTGTATATTTCATCCGAGATAAACGGCGCAAACGGAGCGGACAGAAGCGCTGCGCCCGTGAGCATCTCATAAGTCGTCAGCAGAACCGCTTTTTTGTCGTCGGTGAGTTCTTCCGCGTAAAATCTTCTTCTGGCTCTTCTGATGTACCAGTTGGAGAGATCCTCCGCCACGAATTCCGTAATCTTCTTTACCGCCTTCATGTGCTCGTAATGATCCATATCAGCCGTCACGTCTCTTACGAGTCGATGGAATCTGGAAAGAATCCATCGGTCGAGCTCCGGTCTGTCCTTCGGGGCGATGTTCAGAGCGGCGATATCGACATCGTCCATGTTGGAATAGAGAACGAAGAAATTGTATACATTTCTCAGCGTACCGAAATATTTGCTCTGGATTTCCTGAACGCCGTCCTCATCGAATCTCGTCGGAGACCAAGCCGGAGAAGTGTACAGAAGATACCATCTGGCAACGTCGGCGCCGTACTTATCGAAAAGGGCGAACGGATCTACGGTATTTCCCTTCGACTTGGACATCTTCTTGCCGTCCTTGTCCAGAATCAGATCGTTTACGAGAACGTTCCTATAAGGAGCCTTTCCTGTGATAAAAGTAGAAATCGCCAGAAGGGAATAGAACCAGCCTCTCGTCTGATCGATGCCCTCACAGATGAAATCCGCAGGGAAATTTTCCTCGAAAATATCTTCATTTTCAAACGGATAATGGAGCTGCGCAAACGGCATGGAACCGCTGTCAAACCAGCAATCCATAACTTCCGGTATTCTCGTCATCGTCTTGCCGCAGTGCGGGCAGGTGAGGTGCACGCCGTCCACGTACGGTCTGTGCAGTTCGATGGATGTGTCGATATCTTCCTGCGCCTTTTCCACCAGTTCTTCTCTGGAACCGATGCATTCGACATGACCGCATTCACATCTCCAGATCGGAATCGGCGTACCCCAGTATCTGTTTCTGGAAATCGCCCAGTCCTTTACGTCGGCGATCCAATTGCCGAATCTGCCTTCCCCCACGAAAGCCGGATGCCAGCTCACCGTATTATTATTCTCCACCAGCTTATCTCTGAGCTTCGTCATCTCGATATACCAGCTCGGCTTCGCATAATAAATCAGCGGCGTACCGCATCTCCAGCAGTGAGGATAATTATGCTCCATCTTCTGCTTTGAGAAGATCTTATCTTCTTCTGCCAGCCATTTGATGATGTCCACATCGAGACCGTCCTCCATGACGAATCTGCCTGCCCACGGCGTGTCGGTATACTTGCCGTCTTCTCCTACCGGATTGAACACAGGAAGTCCGTATCTGCGTCCCACCTGATAATCGTCTTCACCAAACGCCGGCGCGATGTGAACGATACCCGTACCGTCTTCTGTGGTGACATAATCCGCACAGGTCACGAAAAACGCCTTTTTATCAGTGTGCAGGAACGGCATGATCTGTTCGTATTCCATGTATTCCAGCGCGCTGCCCTTCATTTCTTCGAGAACAGTATATTCCTCTGCCCCCAATACCTTATCCGCCAAATCTTTCGCCAGATAATAGATGCTGCCGTCCTTTTCCGCCCTGATATAATCGATGTCCGGACCTACTGCCAGAGCTACGTTAGACGCCAGCGTCCACGGCGTCGTAGTCCATGCCAGGAAATATTCGTTTTCGGCGTCCCTTTTCTTAAATTTCGCCGTAATCGTCATCGATTTGATTTCCTTATAGCCCTGTGCTACTTCGTGGGAAGCGAGACCCGTGCCGCATCTCGGACAGTAAGGCAGAATCTTGTGGCCTTCATAGATCAATCCTTCGTCGAAGAATTTTTTGAGAATCCACCAGCCTGTTTCGATAAAATTATTGTCCAGAGTGATGTAAGGATTGTCGAGATCTACGAGATAACCCATGCGCTTCGTCATGTTTCTCCACATTCCCTCGTATTCGAATACCGATTCCCTGCACTTTTCATTGAACTCTTTGATCCCGTATTTTTCGATATCCTGCTTACCGCTCATCTTGAGCTTTTTTTCCACTTCGATTTCTACGGGAAGTCCGTGAGTGTCCCATCCAGCCTTTCTCTTGACCTTATAACCCTGCATCGTCTTATAACGGCATACAGAGTCCTTCAGCGTTCTCGCGATAACGTGATGGATACCCGGCTTTCCGTTTGCCGTAGGCGGTCCCTCATAAAAGACAAAGGAAGGTCTTCCTTCTCTTTCCGTCACACATTTTTCCAGCAGGTTTTCCTGCTCCCATTTGTCAGCCTGCGCTGTCTGCACTTCGCTGACGGGCTTATCCGATAAGTTTTCAAACATGATCTATTTCCTTTCTATTATGAAACATTTATATATAAATTTAAATCAAAAATGACCGTTTTAACTCCAAAACGGAACGATACCCGCCGTTTGTCATAAGGTTCAAAAGCGCCGATCCCTTCTGTTTCAAAAAGTTCGGTACGAAAAAGCCCCTGCATCAAAATCATTTTGATGCAGGGGCGATCTTAACCGCGGTACCACCCTGTTTCGCCCGCTCAGACGTCGTATTGCAATACGGACAACTGGCGGACATCTCCGGTTTTCTTCTGCGTAACGCGCAGATAACGTGTTTGCCTAATAAATTTTATTGCAGTTCTGCCGCAAAGATGAGATTGCGATCCGCGATTGTTATTCCGCTCACTTTTCGCCTCTCTTTTTGGACAGTTCCGTCAATTTCTCTTCATGTATCGTTCAGCAAGACCAGCTCGGGAGCGATCTTCACATGTATCCTCGCCTGCGGGCTCTCACCTTTCCCCGCTTCTCTGTAAAGTCTGAAATACAGCTACTGTCTCTGTCGTCGCCTTTATAGTATTCCATTTCTGAAAATCTCTTTTCAATCGAAAAAGACGCATCCGCCGTCCTCTGATCCACTGAAGATGGCAGAACGCTCCTTCTTCGTTATATTTTAAATCAAAGGATTGAAATGTCAACTGAAAATATGGGATTTTCAGCGTTTTGCCCGAAAATCTTCTAGGAGAATTTCTTTTCCACAGCGTCTGCCAGCGCGTCCAGCCAGCCGCCTTCAAACATTTCGATCATTCCCGCGTCTACGGCTGCCGCCAGCTTCGGATCTACCGGAATCTTGGCGATATTTTCAATGCCGAATTTTGCAGCGGTATCCTCGATATGACTTTCACCGAAAATGCTGTGTTTTCCTCCGCAATCAGGGCATGCGAAATACGACATGTTTTCCACCAGACCTAAAACAGGTATATTCATCAGTTCCGCCATTTTCACCGCTTTTTCCACGATCATGGAAACGAGCTCCTGCGGCGATGTTACGACGATGATTCCCTTGATGGGAAGAGACTGGAATACCGTCAGAGGAACATCTCCCGTACCTGGAGGCATGTCGATGAACATATAATCCACGTCTTTCCATACCACATCCGTCCAGAATTGCTTTACCGCGCCTGCAATGACGGGTCCTCTCCAGACCACCGGATCGGTCTCATTGTCTAAAAGCAAATTGACGGACATCAACTGAATCCCCGTCTTCGTCTCCACCGGAAATATCAGATCTTCCGTACCGGATGCTTTTTCTGTCACCTTAAATGTCTTTGGAATGGATGGACCTGTAATATCCGCGTCCAGGATCGCTGTGCGGTTTCCTCTCCTCTGCATGATGACAGACATCAGAGAAGTGACCAGCGACTTACCTACGCCTCCCTTGCCGCTGACGACGGCGATAACATTTTTTACGCTGGATAAATCGTTGAGCGGCTCGATCAGACTCTCCTGCGTTCTTTCTCCGCAGCTGCTGTCACCGCAGCCTGCGCAATTGCTGTCACATGATGCACTCATATTTATACCTCTTCTTTCCGGTATCGATGCCTTCGTTATCTTAAATCAAATGGGCTCGATCCTTTTCATCGCAGCAAATAGCAATACCATATTTTTCATCCCAAGCAGCA
>CAZGBL010000127.1:0-1962 GCA_964523955.1 uncultured Oscillospiraceae bacterium
GTTAAGCGGCGCGCAGTCATCCGACGCCGTTATTCTGCGAGGGGAGAAGAACCTCTTCAGGAGCGCAGCGCGAGGCGATGCAGGAATAGGCGGAACAGGCATGCCATGGAAGACGTTATCCGGCCAGGAAGAGCAGAACGGCTGCGAACTCGAAATCTCTCTAAAGGGAGATGGTTTTTTGTATAATATGGTAAGAATAATAGCAGGCACTCTCGTCGATGTAGGAACAGGCAGGATCCGTGGGGAGGACATGCCCGATATCATCTGTTCCCGCGACAGGAGCCGGGCGGGCCATACGGCTCCGCCTCAGGGGCTCTACATGGCAGAAGTGTATTTTCAGGAGATTAGGTATGACGGACAGAGTGAAAAACAGACCGGACTGGGATGATTATTTCATGGAGATGGCAGAGGTGGCGCGAAAGCGTTCTACCTGTCTGAGACGCGCTGTAGGAGCGATTATCGTGAAGGATCACCGCATCCTTACGACGGGATATAATGGCGTACCAGGAGGAATCGAACATTGCGGCGTTCGGGGCTGCCTGAGAGAACAGATGAATGTTCCTTCCGGCGAACGGCATGAGCTGTGCCGCGGTGTTCACGCAGAGCAGAATGCCATCATACAGGCGGCTTATCTGGGAGTTTCCATCGATGGAGCGACGCTTTACTGTACGAATCAGCCCTGTATCTTGTGTGCAAAGATGATCATCAATGCGGGAATTAAGAGAATCGTAATAAAAGAAGGGTATCCGGACAAAAGTGCGGAACAGATGCTCGCGGAAGCGGGTTTGAGGATAGAAAAATTAGGGGATTAAATTACATATTGTAAGAGGTAACTACATGAAAGAATTAATCGTTCACTATATACAACAGGTTCTGCCCTATTTTTCGGCGGCTGCCTTAGCTTTTGTCATTTCCTGCCTTTTGACACCGCTGTCTATACGTGTGGCATCAAAGATCGGCGCTATGGATGTACCGAAAGATAATAGAAGAATGCATAAGAAGGCTATGCCGCGTTTCGGAGGAATGGCGATCTTTGCGGGAACCGAGATTTCTTTAGTCGTCTTTTGTCACAGCGACCCGGAGGTGATTACAATCCTCATCGGCGGCGTATTGATCTATGCTGTAGGCGTCGCGGATGATTTGAGAGGAATTCCGGCGAAACTCAAGTTCCTGCTGCAGATTTTGTGCGCGGCCATCATATATATCGGAGGCATACGCATCGATTTTATCAAAAATCCGCTGTTCGGACTGATGGGAGATGACTGTCCGCTGTACATTCACTTCCCGCTGGCGCTCAGCCTGATCATCACGGTGATATGGATCGTTGGAATTACGAATACGATCAATCTCATCGACGGATTGGACGGGCTGGCATCAGGAGTGGCGGCGATCGCGTCTGCATATATCAGCTATGCGGCGGTGCTCAGCGGCCAATACGGCGTCGGTCTGGCGATGATCGCGGTGACAGGCGGAGCTCTGGGGTTTCTGCCGTTTAATTTTCATCCGGCGAAGACTTTTATGGGGGACAGCGGTTCCCTGTATCTGGGCTTCATGATCGCCTCCATATCGGTGCTGGGATCGACAAAGGGGGCGACGCTGATCGTCACCATCGTTCCGTTCCTGGCGTTAGGGCTTCCTATTTTCGATACCGTCTTTGCGATCATACGCCGTTGGATCAATGGTACGCCGATTATGGAAGCGGATAAAGGACATGTGCATCACAGGATTATGAATACCGGTATCGGGCAGCGCAGAACAGTGCTTATCATGTACTGTATCAGCGCCATTATGGGTATGGTATCTGTCATGGTGGTAAGGCGTGAAATGCTGGAGGCTCTCATTCTGACGGCGGTGGGAGCAATTCTTCTCTGCGTCTTTGTGGCCGACCATTCGAGTCTCAAAGCAATTATGCAGGAAGGAATACCGCCGCAGGCTGCAAGAGGTTTAAAAAAGACGGCGCAG
>CAZGBL010000127.1:2062-6150 GCA_964523955.1 uncultured Oscillospiraceae bacterium
TATGCAGGAAGGAATACCGCCGCAGGCTGCAAGAGGTTTAAAAAAGACGGCGCAGGCGGCGGAATCTGTAGAATCCGCTGTGGGAGAAATGGAAAATCCGGAAGGAATACCGGCTGCGTCAGCAGATTTTTCCGCAGAGGGGAAAGAAAACGCGAGAGTGCAGGAGCGGGAAGGAGAAAAGGAAGAATGAAAGTGATGTCTGTTTTTGGAACACGTCCTGAAGCTATCAAAATGGCACCTCTGGTAAAGAAGCTGAATGAGGATCCCTATTTTGATTCCGTATTGTGTGTCACCGCGCAGCATCGTCAAATGCTCGATCAGGTTCTGGAGCTCTTTGAGCTGACGCCGGATTACGATCTCAATATCATGAAGCCGAATCAGACTCTGGGAATGATTACAGCTAATGTGCTCACAGGCCTTGATCCCATTTTGGAAGAGGAAAATCCCGATATCGTTCTTGTCCATGGAGACACGAGCACTACCTTTTCCGCAGCTCTGGCGGCTTTTTATCGAAAAATCCCTGTGGGACATGTGGAAGCGGGTCTGAGAACTTATGACATGTATTCTCCTTTTCCTGAGGAGGTCAATCGTGTGCTGACAGGTCACATGGCTTCTGTCCACTTTGCGCCCACCGAGAGAAACCGGGAAAATCTCCGGAAGGAAGGCATTTCTGAAGAAAAGATCGTGATTACAGGCAATACCGTGATCGATGCGCTTTTGGAAGTGGCGGGAAAGCCGTATGAATTTGAAGAAGAAACCCTGAAAAGCATCGACTTTGAAGAGAAACGCGTCATTACTGTCACGTGTCACAGACGGGAAAATCTGGGCGAATATATGGAAAATATCTTCGGCGCTATCCGGGAAATCGCAGAGGAGTTCGATGACGTGGAGGTCGTCTACCCTATTCATATGAATCCTAAGGTCAGAGAGACGGCAGCTAAGGTATTCGGAGGGTGTGGAAATATCCATCTCATCGAACCGCTGAGCTATCAGCCTTTTGTCAATCTCATGGCGAAGTCCTATTTTATCATTACGGATTCCGGCGGGATGCAGGAGGAGGCGCCGTCTCTCGGAAAACCGGTGCTCGTCGTCAGAAGGGAGACGGAACGGCCGGAGGCGCTGAAGGCGGGAACCGTCAGACTGGCAGGTGTACACAGGGAAACCATCGCTTCGCTGGCAAGGGAATTGCTGATGGATGGGAACGCTTATAATAAGATGGCGCAGGCGTCCAATCCATATGGCGACGGGACGGCCTGTGACAAGATTCTGGAGGCGCTGAAATGGCAAAAAGTACAAAACAAAAAATAATTAAACCGAGAATTCTTCACAGAGCTCATATAAAGAAAGACCTGGAGCATATTTTTTCGACGCCCCTCTTTTTTGTCATTTCCAGCATGGGATTTGGAAAGACGACGGCAGTTCGTGAATTTTTGAATAAGAAGCGGAAGATAAAGAATCTATGGTTTACCTTCGATGAAGAGACCACGGAGGATATCTGGACATGGGTAAAATTCTGCCGCACGGTTGAGATGACGAACGCCCAGTTTGGCAAAAAGATGTTTGAGCGCGGCATGCCGAGAACAGATCTTGATTTTGACTATCTCATCGCAGAAATCAAGTCGATCATGGAATCGGAAGTCGTCGTCGTTCTCGATGATATGCATCTGTGCCAGAGTCCTGTTCTTTCTAATATTGCGGAGCGAGTGGCGTGCGCGGGGATTCCGAATCTTCACTTCGTCATAATAGGCAGATCTTATCCGCTGATGGATGTAGACGATCTCGCAGCGCAGAATAAAGCGTATATTATGCGCCAGGAAAATTTTGAGTTTTCAAAGATAGAGTCGGAGGACTTTTTTATTCTGAACGATGCGCCGCTGAACGAGTCCGAAGTAGAGGAGCTTTACCGGAAGACGAAGGGCTGGACGTCGGCTCTCTATCTGGCTCTGCTTCATTATCGGGCTTACGGTGAGTTTAAAAACATGGAAATCGGCTCGAGTCTTATGAGAAGCGCCGTCTATGAACGATATAATGAAGAGGAGCGCCGCATGCTTCTCGTACTTTCGCGATTGAACAGTTTTACGCTGGAGCAGGCGCAGTTCGTCACTATGAGACGTGAAGTCAAAGATATTATCACGTCTATGTATGAGAGCAACTGCTTCGTGAAATATGACCCAAAAGCAGGGGTATACAGTTTTCATGAGATGCTCAGAAACCTTCTGCGGGAGGAATTTGAAAAATCCGAGATCGATGACAGCGAGATTTTTGAGCGTCAGGGAGACTGGTGTCTGGCTGCGGGAAATCGAATCGGGGCGATCAGCGCTTTCAGCAAATGTGGCGATCATGAAAAGGTCTTAGATATCATGTCGGGGCGTTATGCTACGGTATTGATGAATACAGCGCCTTTTGTCATCGCAAAAGCGTTTAAAAAGATGGATCTGGAGACAAAACTGTCGAATCCCATCGGATATTTGACGTATATCTATTCCTACGGCGTCATCATCGATATCAAAAAAGGGAGTAAAATGCTGCAGGAAGCGGCACGGTACTACAGTAAAAGAGAGGATCTGCCGAATAAAGATCAGGTCATGGGGGAAATCGCACTGATTGAAAGCGTATCGGCGTTTAACGATCTGAAGAAGATGTTTGAATGCTATAAGCGGGCAAATACTTATTTCAATGGTGAAACATCTAAGATTTTCAATTCCGATATTATCATCACATATGGAATTCCGCTCACTCTGTTTCTCTATCACCGGCAGCCGGGCGAAATGCTTCAATTAGTGGAGCTGGTGGAAAATGAATTTGAAATATTCAATCATATCGCTAACGGCTGCGGCGCAGGCTACGAATATCTCGTAAGAGGCGAATATGAATACCTGGTGGGAAATTTTGAGATCGCAGAGGTGGATGCGTACAAGGCTCTGTATAAAGCTCGTGCGCGAGAACAGTATTGCATCGTACTGTCATCCTCTTTCCTTCTGCTGCGGATCGCTATGAGTCAGGGGAAGGTAAAGGAAATCGAGGAAATTCTGCTTCAGCTGATGCAGGAAGTCGAATCGTTAGGCAATCCTGTCTTGCTGTGCTGCTACGAATTTATCGTGGGCTATGTGTACAGCTACATGGGAAAATACGATCAGATTCCGCGCTGGGTCAGCGAATGTCTCATATCGGAAGCAAAGCTTATGGCACCGGCGAGAGATACGGGATACGTCATTTCGGCGAAAATCCTGTGTGAGCGGGGAGATTATTTGAAATTAGAGAGTATGTGCCCATATCTTTACAATCTGTATACGGAAAAGCATAATCTCATCGGCGTGATTCTCGCTAGTATATTTGACTGCATCTGTAAATATCATACCAGCGGACTGGAAGCGGCTCGTCCGGTTTTGGAGAAAGCTCTGAAACTGGCGGAGCCGGATAATTGCATCACCATTTTTGCGGAGCATGCGTATGAATTGATTCCTATTTTGGAGTCCATCTCTACGCCGTTTGCAGAGCGCATCATACCGTTGGCAAAACAGTTTGTGGAGGCGAGGAAAATATGCAGGAGCCGCAGAAGCGAACGAATCCCTCTCACCAAAAGAGAATGCGAAGTCATGGATCTGGTCATGGACGGCTATACGGCGGAAGCTATTTCCAAAATTTTATTTGTCTCCCATTCCACGGTGAAGAAGCATATCGCGTCCTCCTATGAAAAACTGGGCGTGAATAAGAAAGCGGACGCCATCGCAAAATATAAAAAAATAGCAGTAAAAAAGGTCTGAAAACAAAATAGTATCCTTTTTGGACCATATGATTCTTGACGGAAATCTATATAATAAGTATTGTCAGAAGGGAACAGAAAAAGAAAACTTCTGAAAGAACGATTCAGGTATTTACTCACTCTTAACATATCAACCGATGATTTATCGGGGGGAAGCAGCCGAAGGCCAGCGGCTGCTTTCTTAATTTTTTGGAGCATAGACTCTTTCGCCATCATGATCTTTGTCGTTTGTGGAGGAGTCGTTTGTGGAGGAGCCGTTTGTGGAGGAGTCGTTTGTGGAGGAGTCGTTTGTGGAGGAGTCGTTTGTGGAGGAGTCGTTTGTGGA
>CAZGBL010000128.1:0-2413 GCA_964523955.1 uncultured Oscillospiraceae bacterium
TCTCTCCCACTGGACGATACTTCAGCAAAACGCTCCAAAGGCTGAACGCTGCCGTAGACAGCAGCGCCATATAAAGCAGAAGCAGCACTGACGGCACATGGAAACCCCTCACGGAGCCGCCGAGGAGCAGGCCGGCTGCGATGAGAATACTGCTGCCGATCAAAAGCTGCCAGGCGGTAATACATACAGGAGTCTCCCGATGTGAGATCATTTTCAGCGTTACCGAACTGACGCCGTATACCGCAGAGCACAAAAAGATCATCCCTTCTCCGAGCAGGGAAAATCCGCTGCCCCACGCTCCCGGCTCAAGATTGATCGTTATGACTCCGGCAAAACCGATGAGACACCCTGCGGACTTTTTCCAGGTGATCTTCTCGCCCTTTAGTAAGAAATGAGCCGCTAAAATGGAGATAAACGCATTTGAAGCATTGATGACAGAGCCTTTGATCCCCGTAGTATGCGCCATTCCGATGTAGAAAAAGATGTACTGGAGAGTCGTCTGCAATACAGCCTGACGAACGATCACCGCTGCAGACGATTTCTCAGGTATCATTCGCCTTCTCTCCAGAATACATCCCGCGAAAAACGTGAAGATCCCCGCCAAAAAGAAACGATACCCGGCAAAAAGCACCTGACTGCCGGCATCTTCAATCGACAGCCATTCATATCCGATTTTTACACAGGGAAAAGCGCTTCCCCAAAGAAAACAGCAGAAAAGCGCCATTCCGCTTCGTAAAAAAGGATTCTGAAAGAGATATTCCGTTTTCTGACTTTCCGAAATTTTATGCATGTCCTATATTTGTAAACTCCGAAATTTCTCTGTTTATAGTAACAAGATCGTCTACGGACAGGTCGTGCAGATTTTCGTGACCTGTAATCCGCGCCAGTGTTTTTAATTCTTTCAGCGTTACGTTGAGATAATTTGCCACACGCTGTGCAGAGGCCTCGATGTTCAGCCTCCTTCTCAGAATGGGATCCTGTGTGGCGATCCCCACCGGACAATTACCGCTTCCGCAGATACGATACTGCTGACAGGCCGCCGCAATCAACGGCGCAGAAGCTGCAGCTACAGCATCTGCCCCCATGGCGATCGCCTTGGCAAAATCAGATGATACTCTCAACCCTCCTGTAATCACCAGAGAAATATCAGAGCGAACGGAATCCAGATATTTTCTCGCTCGATAAAGGGCGAAAACCGTCGGGACAGACGTAGCATCTCTCAGGAGCAGCGGGCTGGATCCTGTAGCGCCGCCTCTTCCGTCGATAGTGATAAAATCAGGTTCAGCGTATACGCAATACTCGAGATCCCGCTCGATTCTACCCGCTGCGATTTTAATTCCGATCGGTCTTCCGTCAGACTCACGGCGAAGCATGGAGACCATTTTTCTGAGATCATCTTTTGTCCTCAATTCTTCAAACCGACTGGGACTTTGAATATCCTCTCCTGCCTTTTTTCCGCGGAGCTCTGCGATCTGAGGCGTCACCTTTTCCCCCGGCAGATGTCCGCCCATTCCAGGCTTTGTACCCTGACCGATTTTGATCTCCACGGCATCCGCCTGCTGCAGATTTTCCTTCGTCACACTGTATTTATTCGGAACATACTCAAAAATATACCGATAGGACGCCTCCCGTTCTTCCGGTAAAATGCCGCCTTCACCGCTGCACATCGCCGTTTTTGCCATGGCAGACCCCTTCGCCAAAGCAATTTTTATCTCCTTCGACAAAGCCCCAAAGGACATGTGAGAAATATATACCGGACTTTCCAGTATCATCGGCTTTTTCGCATTTTTGCCGATCACTGTGGTCGTCCTCACCGGCGCGTCATCAGAAAGGGGCGGCGGATTCAGCTGTGCGCCCAAAATGAGAATATCATCCCAGCCCGGCATAGGCATCAGCGTGCCCATAGCTCCGCTGACTGACCTTCCCTTTACAGCCATTTCGTGAATCTCTGTCATATATCTGCACGTCGGATCTTCTCTCGCATACAGACGGTCGTACTGCAGATCCATCCCGTCTCCATCGTCACACGAGGGATCTCCTTCCCCACAGTCCCTCTCAGGCGAATTTCCGCCTTCATCCGGCAGCGCGCCGTTTTTCCTCTCGGTCCGTTCGTCCCGGACGTCCGTCTCTTCGTCCGAACCGACCGGATAAAACTTGTCCGCGCCCTGCCTGCAAATTGGACATTCATTCAAAGTCTCAAATCCACGTCCTTCTCTTTCTTCATCGAAGACATACCCACATACGCTGCACTTGTAAATTGCCATAAGTCTACCTCTTTTCTCTCTCGCTTCTTCTCTCTCGTGCTCTTTTTTCTTCCGCCCGCTTTTCTCTTCAAAACAAATAACCGCATTTTTCGATTTTTGACGGCTTATTTCTATTATATATCACAACCGCTAGATATTATAGCCGCCGC
>CAZGBL010000128.1:2513-6106 GCA_964523955.1 uncultured Oscillospiraceae bacterium
TCTTTAAATTTCAGGCGCCGCCCGCTTCTCGTCTTCAGTCTCTTTCCCGGGCTTTTTCCAGAGACAGCAGAAAGACTTTCTTTTCCAGCCCGCCGCCATATCCCGTCAAGCTGCCGTCAGCTCCGATGACACGATGACATGGAACGATGATGGAAATAGGATTATGGCCCACCGCTTGACCCACCGCACGCGAGGACATTCGCTCGATCCCCCGGCGTTCCGCTATGACGGCAGCGATTTCTCCGTAGGAGATGGTCTTTCCATAAGGAATCTTCAACAACTCCTCCCACACTTCCTTACGAAATTCTGTCCCTTTCAGAGAAAGCGGCGGCAGGAAATCAGGCACTCCGCCGGAAAAATAACAATCCAGCCATTCTCTCGTCTTTTCAAATACGGGCAGCATCCTCTGATTGTGTCCGTTGAAATGCTTCTGCCCCTCGAACCACAGTCCACATAAATATTTACCGTCTGATACAGCCGTCATACTCCCCAGGGGAGAATCGTACTCATACAGATATTCGTTCGCCTGTGTATCTTCTAAAACATTTTTTTCCTTTTCCATCATCGCCTCTGCGGCTCCTTTGATTATTCCATATTATTCTATATTTTTCTATATGTATATTTACCTATTTATTTTTTCATCGAAGTACTTTTTATTATACAATACGGATGCGCCGTCCGGCCTGCATTTCTCTGATTTTTTATGATATTCAAAAGCTTTGTCGAAATCGCCCATTTTATCGCAGCAAACGCACAACTGAATACATGGAAAAAAAGAAAATCCCGCATGATCTGAAATCACGCGGGATTTTCCTGCACAGTCAATATTTAAAAGATCTGATAGGCTGTAATTTTGCCCGCAGTTTTCTGCGAAGTGCAGCGGGCGTAATACCAGAATCATAAATCCGACTTTACTTCTTTTCCCTTTTGCCTGTCAAAACTGCTGAACTTTTAACCTTCTTATCGTATTCACTTCCCCAGTAAGCTCTGAGATAAAGGTCTTTAATTTCAGGAAGAAGCGGGAATACCGGATTTGCACCAGTACACTGATCGTTGAAGGCGTTTTCTGCCATCTCGTCAAGCGTATCCATAAAATCCTCTTCCGCAATACCATATTCATGGATACTCATAGGAATATCTAACGTCTCCTTTAATTCTTCTGACGCTTTGATGAAGTTATCAAACGTTTCCTGATCATTCTTCCCCTTCATTCCGCAATATTCCGCAATTTCTACATATCGTTCAAACGCCTGCGGGTACTTATACTGAGAGAAAATTCCCATCTTTGCCGGCTGCCTCTGCGCATTGAACTTACAGATTTCCGTGAAGAGCACTGCATTTGCCGATCCATGTGGCAGGTGATGATAGCCGCCCAGTTTGTGAGCCAGAGAATGATTGATGCCGAGAAATGCATTGGCAAATGCGATACCGGCCAGGCAGGAAGCATCTGCCATTTTGATTCTCGCTTCCGGATCTGCAGCGCCGTTTTTATAAGCCCGGGGCAGATATTTAAAAACATTTTTAATGGCTGTAAGCGCAAAACCGTTCGTATAATCAGAAGCCATGACAGAGACATAGGCTTCCACCGCGTGAGTCAGGACGTCGTAGCCTGAAGCTCTCGTGACACTCGGCGGCATATTCATCATATAATCTGCGTCTACGATGGCCATCGTAGGAAGAATTTCATAATCTGCCAGCGGCCATTTCATCCCCGTTTCTGCATCGGAAATGATGGTGAACGGCGTAACCTCAGAGCCAGTACCTGCTGTCGTAGGAATGCAGACCAGTCTCGCTTTCTGACCCATCTTAGGGAACTTGATAACCCTCTTTCTGATATCGATAAATACCGTAGCCAAATCGAGCCAATGTTCCCTGTATTCAGGATGTTCATAGAGAACCCACATGATCTTCGCCGTGTCAATGGCAGAACCGCCGCCGACGGCTATGATAATATCAGGCTGGAAGCTGTCCATCGTCGGCAGGCCCTTCATGGCATCCTGAATCTTAGGATCTACTTCGATGTCAGAGAATATGGTCGATGCGATTCCCATTTCAGATAATTGATCGATCACCGGCTGACAGATTCCCAGATTGAGGAGATTTGCATCGGTTACGATAAATGCTTTTTTCGCATGGTATTCATCCTTTAATTCCATCAATGCCACAGGAGCACAGCCCCTTTTGAAATAGACCTTTTCCGGAACCCGCAGCCACAGCATATTTTCTCTCCTCTCCACTACATTTTTGATATTCAGCAGCTGCATAACACCCAGATTTCCCATATAAGAGCTTCTGCCATAGGAACCTGGCCCCAGCGTCAGAGACGGTTCCAGGGCAAAATTATATAAATCTCCGATTCCGCCGAATGCCGTAGGTGTGTTGATAATACAGCGTCCTGCTTTCATTTTCTTTCCGAAAGCATCGATCTTCGCTCTTTCCGCCGGTTCCACATAGAGAGCCGCCGTATGGCCCGCGCCGCCTTCAAATACGAGTTTATCGCAGATATCCATCGCTTCTTCAAAATTCTTTGCCCTGAACATGCCGAGCACCGGACAGAGTTTTTCATTTGCCCACGGATTGTCGTGAGAAGTGTCTGTTGTCTCTGCGATGAGAACCTTCGTATCCTCTGGAACCTTAATGCCTGCCATTTCAGCCAGTCTGACGGCGGACTGACCTACAGCCGACGCATTGACGCCATGATTTACAGCGTTGAAAAATACCTGGCTCACTTTCCTGGCTTCTTCTTCATCCAGAAAATAACATCGGCTCTCCTCAAATTCCTTCTTAACCTTGTCATAAATGCTTTCCAGAACGGTTATATGCTGTTCAGAAGCACAGATCATGCCGTTATCAAAGGTTTTCGAGTGAATTGTGGATGCGACCGCATTCTTAATATCGCATGTATCGTCGAAGATCACGTTACAGTTTCCAGGACCTACGCCGATGGCAGGAGTTCCAGAGGAATAAGCGGCTCTCACCATACCTTCTCCGCCGGTAGCCAAAATCATATCGCATTTTTTCATAGCGGCTCCGCCGACTTCCAGAGAGGGTTCGTCGATCCACCCGATAATATGATCCGGTGCTCCTTCAGCAACTGCCGCTTCCAGCATGATTCTCGCCGCTTCACAGGTCGATTTTTTAGCATTCGGATGAGGAGAGATGAGAATAGCATTTCTCGTCTTGAGTGCCAGAAGAATCTTATAAATCGCAGTAGACGTCGGATTGGTCGTAGGAGTGATGGCACAGATAATTCCTACCGGCGCCGCTACCCTGGCGATGCCGAATGCATCGTCTCTCTCGATGACGCCGCAGGTCTTCGTATGTCTGTATTTGTTGTGAGTGTGCTCAGCAGCATAGTTATTTTTGATAATCTTATCTTCGATACAACCCATTCCTGTTTCTTCATGAGCCATTATAGCCAGAGGTATTCTCGCTTTATCCGCCGCGTTTGCCGCTGCCAGACAGATTTTATCCACCTGTTCCTGTGTAAATTCGCGATAAACTTCTTCTGCCTTGCGCATTTCAGAAAGTTTAGCTTCCAGAGATTCGATCGAATCGATCTTTTCAAAATTTTTTATCATTTGATTTCTCCT
>CAZGBL010000129.1:0-6082 GCA_964523955.1 uncultured Oscillospiraceae bacterium
ACTCAGAGATATCATGACGGCCGAGTAAAGCGTATGCAGATGGGATGAAATGATTGCCGTAATTGCCAGACGATAAATATTTATTCATCGGTGAGCGAATCATCATCGGCTACTGGCTTAGAAAGACGCGGCAGACCGGGATGGAAGCGGCTGTAAGCGGATAACGGCAAGTAATATTGGTTCTTGGATGAGTAATAGGTTGTTTATTTTTAAGAAAAGGGGTGGAAATTATTCTGCTCCTTTTCTTTGTCTGTATTTTCACGTATTGAGCGAAAAAACCGGTAAAATGGTGGTGCTGAAGAGAAAATACCGGATTAAAAACAAAAATATTTATTGAAAATAATAGAAATTCCGTAATTTTTCTACAAAATGTTAAAAATATATCAAACAATTTTTCTGAAAGAAAGGAAATGTGGCAAATATTGTTGACTTAAACTTATATTTGGGTATAAAATAAAACAAGTTCGTATATAATTATGTTCGATTGGAGGACAGATAACAATATGAGTAATCCATATAAAACGCGTGAAGGCGGAGCTACAGTAACGGTTTTCGTGCCTTACGACTGTCAAAATAATTGTCCTTTTTGCGTAAATAAGGAAGAATATGAAAATATGGATGGCTTCAGCCTGGAAAAAATCTGCGGCAGTATTCGCACGATGGATGAGATTACCCCGAATTGTGATTTCGTCTTTACAGGTGGAGAGCCATTTTCAAATCTTGAATCGCTTCAGGTTTTGCTCGATCAGGTTCCGACGACACACAAGGTCTACATAAATACGACATTCCCGGTATTTGCTGACCGTACAGGCGACGACATGATTGAGTTTGTGGAAAGAAATAAAGACAAGATTACATGTATCAACATTTCGCGTCACCTCATGCCGTATGTTGAGGAGTCTCCCGACGAGCTGATTGCAAGAATTCCGACGAATACCCGCGTCAATTGTGTACTCTACAGGGATTATCCGAGAGACGAGCTCGTGCAGTATATGCGGCGTTTCAAGAAGTATAATATACCAATTCAGTTCCGTTTTGACTATACGGATACGACGCCTGAAAATCTGTACGATGAGGAACACGATATGATCCTGAAGGATTTAAAAGAATTCTGTCGTTATACAGGACTTGACGGCTGCAGGATGCGCTGCGGATACCACTTTGATTTTGAAGGTTTGGAACTGACTTATCATAAGACGCTGCCATACAGTACTATCGTGGAAAGTGACGGGGAAACGACGTACGACATTCTGTATGATATTTTGATCAAACAGAATGGGGATATTCATGGAGACTGGGATGGTAAAATTCTCGATGTGGAAAAGTACAGACAGGTTACGTTTGAACCATATGATCTCCGATGGTTGGAAACCTGCTAGCGGATAAAAAGCGAATATCGAGCAAATATACCAGAGACTGCTCATAGATGGGCAGTCTTTTTTTCAATAGAGGCGTAAAATCCCTGGTTTCAGCTGTGAGGAGCGTCAAGTGGGAATCCCATCCTTGAATCGTTATGACGGCAGAAAAGACGTCGGATGCAATAAAGCAGCAGTTAGTACTTCAAGTGAACTTATCAGGAATTTTGATCCTCTTTAAATGCGTATGATTTTCTTTGGTTTTGTATAAAGGAAAAATCCCCGAATTTCAACGTTTCTCGGAAAACTTGTTCTTGCTATATTACTTGAAATGAATTAAAATATTCCTGTAAAATGATTGTGGCAGATCCGATTCCAGATCCGTCTTTTTTATCGCCTAAAACGCGAGAAAATATTAAAAAGTGAAAGAAAAAAGCGAAGATAAGGAATCGCTGGCTGGCTATGTCAGATCAGAGAATTATTACAATGTCGGATCGTGATAGGGCTTCCTTGATTTCTGTCTGCGCAGATGGTGCCGCAGGCGAGGGACGATGCAGGCATCACATTCTGTTATGAGGATGTTTTTTGGAGGCTCAGTTTTGAAAAAAGAAATTATTAGAACGGAAGAAGCAGTAGGAAAAATTCTTGCACATGATATCACGAGAATTGTAAAAGATGAATTTAAGGGATCTCTTTTTAAAAAGGGACACGTAATTGAACCTGACGATATTGAGAAACTTCTGAATGTGGGAAAAAGCAATATTTACGTGCTTGAACTGTCGGGGACAGAGGTTCATGAAGATGAAGCCGGAGTTCGTTTAGGAGAGGCTATAAAGGGCAATGGCGTGTATACACATCCTCCGAAGGAGAGTCGTGTCAATTTGTTTGCGAAGCATGACGGCGTTCTTAAGATCAATGTAGATGCCGTGCAGAAGATCAATGATCTGCCGCTCGTTATCTGTGCGACTTTGCCGAATAATACGCCTGTAAAAAAAGGCCAGATGCTGGCGGGGACAAAGGTAATTCCTCTTGTAGTAGAGGAATCGGATATTATCTCTGCAGAAGAAGCCTGTCGTGAAGCAGGTTGGGTGATCGAGGTCAAGCCTTATCGGAAAAAGAAGGTGGGCTGTGTTATTACAGGCAGCGAAGTCTATTATAATAGAATTCCGGATGCTTTTGCTCCGGTTATTACAGAAAAGGTCGAACATTACGGTTCGGAGATACTCGAAATCACATATGCACCGGATGATTTGGATATGATTTCGGAAAAGATTTTAGATTTGAAGGCGAAGGGCGCGGACGTCATTTTCACTACAGGCGGGATGTCGGTTGATCCGGATGATCTGACGCCTACAGCGATAAAAAAGGCTGGCGCTGATATCGTGACATACGGGGCATCGGCGCTTCCGGGAGCGATGTTTATGATGGCATATTTGGATGAAACTCCGCTTCTGGGCGTTCCTGCATGCGGCATGTTTTTTAGAACCACAGTTGTGGATCTGTTGCTGCCGCGCATTTTTGCGGATGAGAAAATCGTAAGACGTGATATTACGAGTATGGGCGTAGGCGGTCTTTGTATGCAGTGTGAAACCTGTGTATGGCCTAATTGTACGTTTGGTAAATAAATAGAAGTTTTCGATTTCTTGGAGCATATTTCTGTTTCGTGAGATTATGGACAGTTGCTGTTGGTTTTGGTAAGATCAGCGGCAGCCAGTTCTTTGTTCAGATACGATACTTTGGTAAATCAGCAGACGTTCTATAAAAGATAGGCGTTCTGTGTGGAGACGAACGGAGGAATGAAAATGACAGAAGAATATATGAGAGAATGGAAATACAGAGCGTGGCATCCGGCAGAAAAAAAGATGTATTCGCCAGAAGATCTGGAGGAACCGGATACAGATGAGGGCGCGCCTAAGACGATTTTCGGCCAGCTCATTGATGGAAAGCTTCATATTATCGATGTGAAGACAGATCCGATAACAGAGCTGGTGCCGATGCAGAGTACAAACTGGTTTGACCAGGAACAGTATGAAGTATATGAAGGAGATATTCTGGAAATTGACAATATGATTTATCAGGTCATCTGGGATGAGAGCATTGCAGGGTATCTGCTTCTGGGAGAGGATGGAAATGTGTCGCCTGGCGGAGACTATCTGGGAGACGCTATGAAAATTGTGGGCAATGTCTTTGAAAACGGCGATGCAGATCCTGAGGAACGCAGAAGAGATCTCGTGTTCAGAGCCTGGGATCCGGACGCTAAAATCATGTATATGCCTGAGGATATTAAAGATCCTCAGACGGATATGCTGATGTCACTATATGCATATCTGTCTTTCGGCGCTTTGTACATCTATGATCTGAAAAACGATCCGCCGATGGAGCTGATTCCCATGCAGAATACTGGTTGGACGGATGCTGAAGGTAAGGAACTGTATGAAGGAGATATTCTCATATATGGTGAGTATGAAGAGATCGTTCAGCTTATATGGAGTGATGAAGTCGGTCAATTTATGTTGATGGCAAATGATGGAACACTTTCTCCGGGCGACATATCGATAGCAGCCCAGATGACATTGAAAGGAAATATTTACCAGGATCCTGCACTGGTACCGCAATTTTAGTAAAAGGAGCATTTAAATATGGAAGAAACTTATAAGAGATTAGATGTCAATAATCCAGATACTATCAAAAAGTTTGACGGTATGTATGTCGATTTCTATCTCGAAGATGACATGTTTGAGGTGGAAGGACAATTCTTTACGATCGATAATCAGTTATATATCGAAGTCCATGATTCCGTAATGCACATTTTAGAAATGGCTGGAAAAGAATTGAAGGTCGGACAGATCGGAGAGGTTTTCACGGCTACGAGGCCGGATAACCACCGCTTCTACATGGAGATTAACAGAGTATATTATCTGATGGAAAATCCGACAGCGTCTGATTTTCTGGAAATGTACCAGCAGAACGGGATCAGTCAGTTTTTCCTCAAGCTTACCGATGTTATGGTAAAGTATAGTGAAAATGATAAGAAGTGGAAGATCACAAAAAATAAAATCAATATGTATTATGTGGGTGATACGATAGAATATGATTCTGTTGAAGAACTCTGTAAAGAGAATGCCGATGTTATGAGCGGCACGTGGCAGGCTGTAACGTATGAAGCCTTTGAGGAGGAATCGGACTTCACAGAGTGGCGTTAGCGGAGGTGTATAGATGGGAAAAGTTGTAATTGAGAGCGGTACAATTGACTTCGAGGCAGTGGGACATAAGGAAGGCTGCGGCAGATGCCCTTCTGGCTGCAGAACCGTGTGCCAGCGATATAAATCAGTCAACTTCGATATCGTCGAAGGAGAAATGGATGATTTTGAACTCGTCCCTATCGTTACAGATTATGGTTCATTCAGGAATCCGAAACCTGCCAGTGAAGAAGAGTAGGATAGAAAAATGATATTTAATGGAAAAAAAGCGGATATCGTATTTACGATAAGAGCGGTGGAAAGCATACCGTGTGATCTGAGAGGTCAGACATTAGGTTTTGACGGCGAGGGCAATCAGATTTCGGATCCGATTACTACGCCGTGGCCGATGCCGTGGGTAACAGAAGAGATTGCGAAGTATGGGTCCGGTGAGATGAAAATGCCGGATGAGGATCGTTTCCGAATTTACAATCCGGAAGAACCGGATCAGTACGTGCTCGTTTCTGTCGAGAAATTCTAAACGGTACATCTGGTATTTCGCTTTCGGTAAAGAAAAGTCTTTTTGAGTGAATTTGAGTTAATATTTGCAGCGAGAGGGCTAGCTGGAGCTCGATAGGCTTACCGGCAGAAAATATCATATCGATAGCAGACGCGCGCGAAGGAGCATGATTTAGTAAATCTTCAGCCGCGCGCTTTTTGAGCGCAAAGGAATGTGGACTGTAGAGGGGAAAGAAATGCTGAAACTGATAGTAACATTGAAGCAGGCGCCGAGATCTAACATGGTGAGCATGCAGGAAGATACTCATATCGTCATCAGAGATCCGGATGAAGCAATGCTGACCTTTGACGACTGTAATGCTTTAGAATTGGCGATGTCGATGAAGGATGCGATGGGTGATCAAATTCACATTACAACCCTTAGCCTTGGAAATGATAAAACCGAAGAAATTCTTCGGGAATCTCTGGCTCTTGGGGTAGACAGAGCGATTCTGGTCAGCGATGAGCGCATGAGAGGTTCCGATACTCTGGGTACGTCGCGTGCTCTGGCTTCCGCTGTGAGAAAGATCGGAGATTATGACGCTGTTTTGACAGGGCATGCCAGCATGGATGGAAGGACGGGGTTCATCGGTCCGATGCTTGCAGAGCAGCTGGGAATCCCTTATTTGACAAATGTATGTCAGTTTCAAAAGGATGGAAAAAAACTGAGCGTACAAAGAGACCTGGGACAGACGATGGAAACGGTTATCTCACAATGTCCGGCTGTTTTGAGCAATTTAAAGAAAAAATACAGTCTGCGTGTTATGTCTATCGCAGGTATTCGTGCAGCTATGAAGATGGAAATCGAGCGGTGGACGTTGGACGATCTCGATATTTGTCCTTCGGATATCGGCTTGAAAGCATCCCGTGTTTGTGTAGACAGTATTCGGCCATCCAAAAAAGAACGCCTTCAGATTCAGATGTTTTTCGATCAGTATCAGGACGGCGATTTTAATGAAATTCTCAGAGAAATCCAGAAAATCAAATAAT
>CAZGBL010000130.1:0-6040 GCA_964523955.1 uncultured Oscillospiraceae bacterium
CACAAGCGGATGAAACATCCGCCGCTTACTGAAGCGGATAAGACATCCGCCGACCGCACAAGCGGAGCGCACCCGCCGCTTGTTATCCTCTATAAAATACTTTACCTGCTGCAAATATCTTTTTTTGTCTGTCAAATTTCGCAGTTCCGGCAAACACGCCGTCGTTTCCGAACACACAGTAAAGATCGGAAAATCTATCGTCTGATGATCGGCTGTTCTGTTTCTGAACGGAAACATTCCTCAGAGAAATTTTTCCTCCGTTTACATATTTTTTTAACTCGGACGGTCCTGCTTCGACACAGCCAAAACCGGATAGCATACTGCTTATCGGGGCGATAAAGGGACTCATATCCGCGTCGAGTTCAGGCGGTTTTCTCCCCGGATTTATCACTTCATCATAGCTCTTCGATTCTTCTGTCTGGATATGAGCTATGATTTCCTCCAGGGTAACAGATTTTTCGATCAGAAAACCGCCGCTTTTCGTGCGCGACAAAAACGTCATGACCGCGCCGCAGCCCAGCTTTTTTCCGATTTCTTCACAGACCGTACGGATATAAGTACCCTTTGAACATTCGATATCGAACAGAACCCTTTGGGGCTCATGAAAGATGTATACCGGCCGAGCCTCATAGACGGTGATCTCTCTGGGCTCCACATCTACTTCGATTCCATCTCTGGCATATTCATACAGATGTTTTCCGTCCTTACGAATTGCCGAATACATCGGAGGATACTGCTGCTGCACCCCTTTCATCGACAGAATGGCATCTTCCGCCTGCTTCATTGTGATGCGGCCGGCGGTGCCTCGTCCCTCGCAGGAGACGCGGCCCCAGATGTCTCCCGTATCCGACGAGGCACCGAGCAAGAGCTCGCAGCGGTATCTCTTCCGATCTGCCTCCAGATACTCTGCGGCTCTTGTCGCTCTGCCGATACACATCGGCAGAACGCCGGCCGCCATAGGATCCAGCGTACCAGTATGTCCTATCTTCTTCGTCCTCAATATCCGTCTAAGCGCTGAAACCGCATCGTGAGATGTCATTCCCGCCGGTTTCAGCAGATTGATAAACCCGTCCAGCAAATTGCCCGTCCTTTCCGTCCTTTTCTATCCAGCACACAGCTGTCGGCGGCAAAAATAATTTTGCCGCCGACAGCTGGCCCGTTCCAAACGCCGCCCATCAGATCTCCTGATGTTCGAGCACACCCGGATGCTCCGCCTGAAACCGGGAAATCGCATCCTCCACCGCTTTCTTTACCAGCGGAACCGTTTCCGCCAACGTCTTATGTATCGTACATCCGGCAGCATGCTTATGACCGCCGCCGCCTAAAGACGCACAGATTTCGGAGACATCCAGATGCGCTTTGCTCCTCATTCCCACCTTGATCTCATTCGGATACTTCTCCCGGAAGAAAACGCCGATTTCCACGCCGCGGATATCCCGCAGCACCGCATTGATACCGTCGCTCTCATCCGCCATCGCATCCGCTTCCTCATACATAGCCAGCGTCACCCAGGCCAAAGAAGCCAGACCACCGCTGAACATCTGCAGTTCATTCATGATCAGATTGCGCAGCTTCAGCTTCTGCGGCCGCACACTCTGATAAAGAATGATATTGATCTTCTTCGTATCGATACCCAGATCATAGAGTTCTGCCGTAAGAAGATGCGTCTTCTTCGTCGTATTTGTATACTGGAAATTACCCGTATCTGTAGCGATTCCCGTATATATCGCCTCGCCGATCTCCTTATCCGGTTCGATTCCTATCGTCAGCAGCAGCTCAAATACGATTTCTGCCGTCGCCGCCGCCGTGGAATCCACATAATTCACATCGGCCAGATCACCTCTGGAAATATGATGGTCGATACACAGCGTCTTCTCTCCGGCATGAAAGAAAAGATTTTCTCTCTTCGGAAACCGGGACGGATCATTACAGTCGAGAGCAATACAGAGATCTCGCTTCGGAAGCTCCGTATTTTCATCTACAAATGTAATATATCCATTGTCGAGAAATTTCAAATTATCCGCCACCTCATCTTCAAACAGGATATCCGCCTCTTTTCCGAGCATTCTCAGCGCGTGGCACAGCGCAGCCGAAGATCCCAGCGCATCGCCGTCGGCCACGATGTGTGAAAAAAGGTATACGGACTGCGCTGCCAGTATCTCATCTGCTGCGTTTTTCATGCGTTCTCTTGTCTCATTACTGACGTTCCACATACGAGTCCTGCCTTTCTTTACTTATTTCGGAGAGTGTCCAAAAAACCGAGACGGCGTCGAATCAAGCCACCTGAACACCCTCCTTTTCCAGTTATGATTTTTCTTCGTCTTCCGCTTCATCCGTTTCCGGCTCGTCCTTCGGAATGTTCAGACGATCGATGACCTGAGACATATGCCGGCCATATTCTAAGGAGTTGTCGATCTTAAACGTGAGCTCAGGAAGATGCCTCACCTTGACATTTCTGCCGATTTCGCGGCGGATCACGCCGGAAGCGCTCTTCATCGCCGAAAGAATGTCCTTTTTTTCCTCTTCCTGCGCATCGTCACGAATGCTTTTTCCCATAACGCTGAGCCAGACCGTCGCATAGCTCCCGTCTGAACTGACCTCTACGTCGGAAACGCTGATCATCTTCCCCTGAAGGCGGTGATCCTTCAGTTCCGTGAGCAGCATAAAACCCACCGTCTTTTTGATCTCTTCTCCCAGTCTGCCTGATCTGTAACTTTTTGCCATTATCTTATCCATTCCGCCGTCCCAGGGAACGGCATAATTTTAAACTCTGAAAGAATAGCGCAGCCTTCCTGTACATTCCTTACCATCGAGAGAATTGCTGTCGTTTCCGCAGTCCGTCCCTATTTTCTCTCAACCTCTACCATCTTGTAGGCTTCGATAATATCGCCTTCCTTGATGTCATTGTAGTTTTCGATACCGACGCCGCATTCAAATCCGCGGCTGACTTCCTTCACATCGTCCTTAAATCTCCGGAGGGAAGAAATCTTGCCTTCGTGAACCACGATACCGTCGCGCACGAGACGGATGCCGGCGTTTCTCTCAACCTTTCCGTCCAGAACGTAAGCGCCTGCGATAATACCCACATTCGGCACCTTAAAGGTGTTTCTCACTTCTATTGTACCCAGAACTTCCTCTTTAAACTCAGGATCCAGCATACCTTTCAGCGCTGCCTCTACATCTTCAATCGCCTCATAAATCACGCTGTACGTCCTGATTTCGACGCCATCGCGCTGCGCCATGCTGGCCACCGCCGCGCTCGGTCTGACGTTAAATCCGATGACGATGGCGCTGGTAGTGCTTGCCAGCATAATATCCGATTCGTTGATGGTGCCTACGCCGGTATGAATAATCTTTACGCCCGCGTTTTCCTTCTTCAGTTTTTCGAGTGAAGATACGAGAGCGCCTACGGAACCCTGTACGTCCGCCTTGATGATGAGATTCAGCTCTTTTACTTCGCCCTGTTCGATCTGGCTGAACAGCTGCTCCAATGTAACGCCGGCTGTCTTCTGCATCACCTGTTCTCTCTGCTTCTGCTTTCTCTTTTCCGCAATTTCACGGGCGATCTTATCGGAGCTTACCGCGTTAAACTCATCGCCGGCCTCCGGAACCTCTGTGAGACCGAGAATTTCCACTGCAGTAGCCGGACCCGCCTTCTTGAGCTTATCGCCTTTAAAGTTTGTCATGGCCTTGATTCTGCCGCTGCAGTTTCCGGCAACTACCGACATTCCCGCATGGAGAGTGCCGTTAAGGACGAGCAGCGTAGCAACCGCCCCCTTCTGTTTGTCGAGTCTCGCTTCGATAACCGTGCCCAGAGCCAGTCTGGAAGGATTCGCCTTTAATTCTAAAATCTCTGCCTGAAGGAGAATCATCTCCAGCAGAGAATTGATTCCCTCTCCCGTCTTCGCCGATACAGAAACACAGATGACGTCTCCGCCCCAGTCTTCGACTAAAATTCCGTTTTCCGCCAAATCCTGCTTTACTTTATCCGGATTGGCACCCGGCTTGTCGATCTTATTGATGGCGACGATGATAGGAACCGCCGCCGCCTTCGCATGGCTGATGGCTTCGATGGTCTGCGGCTTTACGCTGTCATCTGCAGCCACGACGAGTACCGCGATATCCGTAACATACGCACCTCTGGCGCGCATCGCCGTAAACGCTTCGTGCCCTGGAGTATCGAGAAATACGATTCGCTGACCGTTATGCGTAATTTCAGACGCACCGATATGCTGTGTGATTCCCCCGGACTCACTGGCTGTAACGCTGGAATTCCGAATTTTGTCCAGAAGAGACGTCTTACCGTGGTCTACGTGCCCCATAACAGTGATGATCGGCGGTCTCGGCCTGAGATCCTCTTCTCTGTCCGTGAAATGCTCGATGCCTTCTTCGATCTCTTCCTCTTCTACCTTGCCGATGATGATCTGCTTGCCGAGTTCATCTCCGAGAATCTGCACCGTATCTTCGTCCAAATTCTGATTTATATTCGCCATGATCCCCATTTTCATGAGAGTCATGATTATTTTTGACGCTGAAACGTCGATCTGTTCCGAAAGACCTTTCACCGTAATAGGAACGGTAACGATGATTGCGCCTGCAGGAATTGCAGCTGCCGCTTCCTCTGCCCGTCGGGCATCCTCTTTGCGCTGTTCTTTTCTTTGATCCTTTTTATGTTTATGCTGCGGTTTCGCCATTTTCGCCATATTAAACTTTTTGTCTTTGCTGTTTTTCTTATCTGAATCGCTGCGATTCTGTCTGCCGCCCGAAAAATTGCCTCTGCTGCGGTTATCTCTGTTATTTCGATTATCTCTTGTCTGTTTGGAATGTCCGGTACGATCTGCTGAAGACGCTGCCTGTTTTCTTCCGTCGCTTTTTCTGTCTTTCATTCCGCTTTGAGCCTGTCTCCTGTCGCCCTGATTTCCACTCCGGCGGCTCTTTGCCTGCTGGCCGGATTGCTTTCTGTCCTGAATATTTTTCTGCTGGCCGTTTTGCGGTCTGTCATTTCTTCTCTGACCGTTTCCGAAAGAGGCAGAAGACCCATCCTGATTCTTTTTCTGACCATTCTGAGGCACCTTCGTCTGCTTTTTCTGTCCATTCCCGCGGTTTTCCTGTCTGCCGTCCCGAAAACCGCCGGTATTCTTTTTCCCTTCCGTTTTTTTACTTTTCTGTCCCGTCGTTTTAACAGCTTTTCCTTCTTTATTCTTGTCGTTCTTTTTTACCGCATTCCTGACTGCGAGACAATCGGTATCTGAAATCGCATTCATGTGGCTTGATGCTTCAATTCCCATGCTGTTCAGCTTATTGAGCATTTCCTTGTTGCCCATTCCCAGCTCTTTGGCTAACTCATACACTCTTGTTGCCATCATCGTCCTCCTTTATTCCACGTTCAGCATTATCTGTTCATTTTCGATCTCCTTTATCATCGCTTCTGCAAAATTAACGTCCGTGACACCGTAGATTCCCCGTCCTGCAAGTCCTGTCATCTCTGACAGAACGTCCGTAGATTCGTAGACTCTGCACGGTATCTTGTACCTCTCACAGAGAGACACAAATTTGTCTTTTGTATTCTGCGACGTATCCTCTGCGAGGATAATTAGCTTTATACTGCCTTTGCCGATATTCCCGACGCAGGTTCTATAGCCCGAAAAGAGCTTCCCCGCGCGTCTTGCTAAACCTAAATAACTTGCTATTTTACTCTTTTTCATACTTTTCGAGTTCCTCAAAGATTTCGTCGAGTATTTCCGCCGGTACTTTAAATCCCAGACTTCTGGAAATAGCCTGCTTCTTACGCGCTATCCGAAAGCAATCGCTGTCGGGACACAGGTATGCGCCGCGTCCCGGCGCTTTCCCCGTGACATCCAGTTTCACTCCGCCTTCTTTATCACCGACGATTCTGATCAGATCTCGTTTAAGCTTTGACTGCATACATCCTATACATCTTCGCATAGGAACTTTTTTCGTCTTCATTCTGCCGACCTGCTCTCTGCCGTATTTTTACACCTCTGTATACACGATTCCGTCGTCTTCCTCTTCCGCCGGT
>CAZGBL010000131.1:0-5976 GCA_964523955.1 uncultured Oscillospiraceae bacterium
CTAAATTATTGGCTAAATTATTGAGCCGATTCTCTTAAGGATCTATTTTGCCGCCGCCCTTTTTGAATTTCAGGAATATTTTTATCCGTATGTTCTTCCCTGCCTTTCATAAAAAATCTTGGGAAATAAGCAGCCGGAAAGCAACGGCGGGACTTTTCTTTTCTTTTCTTTTCTTTTCTTCTATGTCAGTAGGTAAGGAAGCGGTGGAGCATAACGACAGCCTGCGCTCTGGTAGCGTTGTCGGAAGGAGAGAGCAGATTTTCCGTAACGCTGGTGCTAGTGATGAAACCTTCCTCTACAGCCCAAGACATCGCATGATAAGCGTAGTCACTGACCAGGAACTGATCGATATAGCTGTCGAGGACACCTTCCGTGTCGATATCGGCACCCACATAGTCAGCGTAGCGGTATAGGAAAGTGGCCACCTGTTCGCGGGTAACGTCGCCGTCAGGGTCGAAAGCGATGTCGGACACTCCGGAGACTATGCCGTGGGAATAAGCCCATATTACAGCGCTGCAGTAATAGGAAGACTCGTCAACGTCATAAAAAGGACTATCGCCGGTGACGGCCGGACTTCCGGCGATCCGGTACAGTACAGTAACCAGCATGGCTCGGCTCATGGTGTTGTAAGGAGCAAAGGTATGGGTATCTACGCCGTTGACAAGCCCCCAGGTATAAGAGTAGTCGATGGCGTCGGAAGCCCAGGAACCTACGGTGGCAGTGTCTACGTCAGTGAACTGATCAGAGGAAATCTTGGAGTTCACCGCCATATCGATTGCGCCTGTGATGCTGTCGCCGCTCTCGGTATAAGCGGTATAGGTGATAGAGACGGTACCGCTGTAACCGGCTTTCGGAATGTAGGTCAAAGAGTCTATGGAGTAGGTTCCGTCAGAGGAATCGGCGGTATACAATTTCGTGCCGGCGCTTACGGAGATACCGCTGCCGTTTGCGTAGTTGACGTACAGTCCGCCGCTGGAAGGGTAGCGGAAAGTGACGTAAATTACGGGATCATCATCGCTGGAAGAGTAGAAATCCGATCGTTCAAAACGGTAACCGTCGGAATAGGCTATGCGGTTCATGTCAGAGGAACCGATGGCTGTATTGCTGCCGTAGCTGAAAGTCAGGCTGCCCACGTACAGAGGCACGCCGGAACTGCTGTAGGCGAGATAGCGTACAGTCGCGCTGCCTGAGCTGCTATTGGCAGGGATATAGGTCAAATCGGCCACAGAATCGTAAGAACTGGAGGCGTTGATGTAAAACAGATAGTCGTCTATGTTGCTGCTTGTCATCTTAGTGCCGGTTTTGCTCGAGCTCGTATAGTCCAGATACAGAGTTCCTTTGGAAGGAATTTCGAGCAGCTCGATATAAAATTTGGTGCTCGAGCTGGAGGAGGACATAGCAGTCTTATACACGCTGAGGAAATCGTCTTCGTCCAGGTACTCTGCAGTACCGTAGCTGACAGAATAGCCGGCTGTTTTCACGCTGCCCTTAGTCGCAAAGATGTACAGCGTGCCGCTTACGGATACGTTGGATTTGGAGCTGGATGTGCCTCCGTAGCATGTGAATGTCACAGTCTCGCAGCCATAGCTGCTGCCAGCAGTGAATTTTACGTTTTTCAGGTATTTTGCGCTGGAACTGATGGAGCCCGTATAGCTGTCGGTGTAGTACGCTGTGCCGTTGCCGGGCAGAAAGCTGGAACTGCTGTGTTTGAAGGTACCGTAATCCTCCGCAGATTCGTCAAAGGTTACGTAGGCCAGCTTATAGCCGGAACCTTTTTGATCCTGGAAATAGTCTTCAAACGCGTCCTCACCGAGGGTAATCGTCGTTCCGGTAGTTGTATTGTAAAATATATCGACGCCGCCGACGGAGCCTGCGCTGCCGCTTCCCACTGCGATGATGAGATAACCGTCCATTATTTCATCGCTGGAAGAATCGTAGGCGGTGTACTCAATCTTGTAAGTGCCTTCCTTCTTGGGTACGAAATACAGGTCGTACAGGGAACAGGTCTGGCTGGTGCTGTAGTAATACTTAGTGCTGGTGCTCAGAGCTTTTTTTGCTGAGCTGCCGTAAAGAGTGCCCACACTGCTGCCGGAGGTGACACTTCCAAACTTGATGTAGCTGAGCTTTGTGCCCGTTTCGTCGTAAACCTGATTATAAATTGTCTTGTAGGCGGCAGTACCGTCGTCATTGTCCGAGGATGAGAACTTGTAGGCATCCGTGTTCGTCAGGTTTATAGTGATATTATCGGAGCTGTCTGAGCCAGAGTCGACTCTGATGATCAGATAGCCTGAGCAGAGCTCGGAGTCGGAGGAGTTATAAGCAGTGTAGGATATTTTATAGGTTCCGGATTTCTTAGGTACGAAATACATACTGTTTACCGTGTAGGTCTGACCGGTACTGTAGTAGTATTTCGTGCTGGTGCTCAGCGCTTTTTTGCTGGAATTGCCGTACAGCGTTCCCACGTTGCTGCCGGAAGAGACGCTGCCGAATCGTATGTAGCTGTAAGTGGATCCGCTGGCGTTTTTTACAGCGTTATAGATCGTCTTGTAAGCCGATGTTCCGTCCCCGTTATCAGAGGAGGAAAAGCTGTATGCGCTGGTGCTGTCCAGCGATACGGTGATGTCGGCAGTGTCTGATCCCACGTTGATGGTCATGGTACCGGACATGGAATTGCCGTTATAGCTAAGAGTATAGCTGGCCGTGTATTTGCCGCGTGAAGAGGGCACAAAATACATACTGCTGACGGCGGACAGGGTATAAGAAACGCCTGTGGCCACCTTGTTGGAAGAGCTTGTGGAGGAGCTTTTATACAGCGTTCCGCAGGTGCTGCTTCCGAGAGCAGAGAAAGTTACCGCAGCGCTGCCGGCTGCTGGCGTCGTACCGTAGATGCTCTTATATTTGCTGGAAAGGCTGCTGGATATGCTGCTGAGTCCCTGAATCGTGGTACCGACTGGAGTGGTGACGCTCACGTCTGCGGTGGCCTCGGAAACAGTTACCGTGCAGGTGACCGTTTTGGTGCCGGAGCTGTCCTTTATCGCAGCAGTGATCATAGCAGTACCGTTTGCCACGGCGGTAAGCGTGGTAGCTGCGCTGCCGTTGTTGTCCACTGTGACGACGCTGGTTTTGCTTGAAGACCAGCTTATCGTATAGGCCGCGTCAGCGGGCGATGTGGTTACGGTCAGCGTGTCGGTGGTGCCCGGATACATGGCCAGTGTGGAGGAGCTGATAGAGACGCTCTCAACAAACTGCTCCACGACATTGACTGTAATGGAGGCTTTCGTGCCGTCGCTGGCGGTAGCTGTGACGGTGGCGGCGCCGATGTTGTTGCCTTTGACGGTGACGCCGCTGCTGCTGCTGGAAAGAGACGCGATGGAGGCGTTGTCAGTGAACCATGTGATGCTGGCGGAGGCGTCGCCGCTGGCCATGGCTGCGAGAGCGGTCAGTTCTGTCGAGCCTCCCAGCGCTACGTTTATCGAGGTGACGGCGCTGCCGTCCTTCATAATACTGACTGATTTAATGGAATCCGGCGTTATCTTTACGGAAATGCTCCGGGTGTACGCGGAGCCGTCGGCCGCTGTCAATATGAGCTCTACCGTGGTTGCGGCAGCAGACGTAATATTGGAATTGGCCGTGATGGTAACGGTCTCAGACGAGGCGTTCACCCTGACCGTTACGCAGCTGCTGTCATATTTTGCAGTTACAGTGCCTGAGCCGGATATGTAATATTCTACCTCCGCGGATTTTCCTGCGAACAGGCTTACGGATGAATCCTGCACAGCAATGGAGGGCGTGATCGTACTGTCGTTCGCAAAGACAGTGATCCCCGGGCTAAGCACAATCATTGCAACTAAAAATAGGGATAATATACGTTTTACACTGTGTTTCATATCGTACCTCATAAAATATCTCTTAATTTATGTAAATATAGTTCTTGTGTAAATTATTATAGCACAGGACCATAGAAGTTACATCATAATTTAAAATAATTTAAGAAATAGAACTGCGGCTTAATTCCCAAAGTGAGTTCCAGAATCCATATCGAGTGAAATTTACCATAGAGCTGCATATTACAGAGAAAATAAAGCGGAGGAAGACGGCTCCCGGCGTTTGCTGCAAGCGTTCGCGCCGTCCTTGACAGGCGAGCTTGTCAGGAGCTCTGCACCGATTTAAATAGGAAAGAGGCGGCGTCCCGGGTTACTGTTTGGGAGCCCGGGACGCCGCCAGACAATGCGATGGCTGCAGGTCGTGCATTGTCCATTTTCAGGTTTTAAGCAGCTTTGGTCGTAAAGCGGCCGTATTCCTGTCCCATTTCAATAGGATCATAGCCTTTTGCGGTTCTGTCCACGGGTGCGGTCATCTCGAAGCCCGCTTCTTCCTGGAAGATCATTACAAAGTCGGAGCCTCCGAAGAGGAAGTAACCCAGCATGTCGCCTTTCTGAACGGTTTCTCCGACTTTTACGGAGTCTTCAAAATTGACGGACGAAACCTGAGACATTCCGATAGGCAGCAGAGCCACAAGACCGTATTCTTCGGTATCGACGATGACGCAGGCGCGTGTTTCTACCATCTGCCAGCCCGGAAG
Organism: uncultured Oscillospiraceae bacterium; assembly: GCA_964523955.1. Lineage (GTDB taxonomy): Bacteria > Bacillota > Clostridia > Peptostreptococcales > Anaerovoracaceae > Alangreenwoodia. Next base: position 4,583 of record CAZGBL010000131.1, read on the forward strand.
TCCGGCGTTGAGAACATACAGTCCGCTTTCCTCATCCCATGTTACCCATCCGCCGACAGCGTCGTCCTGCGGAATATAGGTGACTTCTTTGATCTCTCCGCTGACCGGGAAGTGATAACGGTGATAATTGTGGACGTCGAGGAAGGTATGGGTCATAGTGCCGTTTGCGAATTCATCTCTGTACTCACTGTCAGGGCCGATGAGGCCGGAGATGGAGTCAAATTCTCTCGATTTGATCACCAGCTCACCCTCTTTCTGGACGATGTTGGAATCTTCATCGATGCTCCACACTCCCTGAGGTTCGGAATCCGCCGGAGAGACTACGACAGAGCTGTCGTCTGCAGAGGCGATGAGCCGTTTGTCAGGAGAACTGAGATAGCGGGCGAAAAATTCGTTAAAGCTGTTCCAGTTATCCGGACTTTCATACAGATCGCCTTGAAGACCGAATTGTTCGTCATTGTAAAATAACTGATAATATTCCTCTGACCATGATTCCGGGGTGCTGAGATATTCGCCCCATTCCTTTGTAAACTTGATCAGCCAGCTGCGATAAGGCTCGGCGTACTGTAGAGAATTGTTGTAAAGTCCTTTTCCGTCCAGCTCGCCGAGGGGCATGTCGTTTATGAAATAGAAATAATTGAGACTCTGGTCGATCTTTGTGTAGAGACTGTCAGAGTCTGCATTTTTTGAAATATTCCACGGCATGGCTTTCGCTGCCCAGTCCACATAATCATAATATTCTTCCAGTGTCTGTGCAGGATTCGTTTTTTTGTCGGGATTGATTTCCTTTGCCATATCGATAGATTCTTCCAGCATATCCTTTACATCCGGATTTTCTTCGAGAATGTCGATAAGTTCTTGTGTAATCGGCTCGTGAGCCGTCGTTTCCACTGAAGAATCCGGCGATGCAGCAGAGGGGCTTTTGCCGCCGCAGGCAGAGAAGACAAGCATAAATGTCAGCACAATGGCTGTAAATGCCTGTTTTTTTACAATTTTCATTTTAATCCTCCTGTAATTTTTCTTTCTAAATAGCTTTCCATTTCTCGGAGAAACTAATACATATCCGAGAAAATTTTCGCTGAAAACAGGATTCGAGGGACTGTTTTTTATGGCCGCTGCCGAAGCATCTGACTGTTTTGACGGAAGAGTAACAAAATGAGAAGTATCGTGTTAAAATAGAAAAGGTCTTTAACTTAATCAGACGAGGATTGTTTCGACAGGCGGCGGAATGAAGAGAATGAAACAACACTGGAGGCAGAGAGGAAAGAAATCGGAACCTCCGCCGGAAAGAGGAGGATCTGCGCGCCTGTATGATGCAGTGAAACGCTGATAGCTGATAAATATCGAGCGTGGATGGAAACAGTAAAAATAAACATATTCTTAAGCAGATCATT
>CAZGBL010000132.1:0-2944 GCA_964523955.1 uncultured Oscillospiraceae bacterium
ATCTGAACGACGATTATACGGGATATCCCGGGCAGGAAAATATCATCGATAATCCGAAGCATTTTACTTTTACTGAGATCGCGTCCTCCTCTATGATAAACATTCTCGACGATGTGGACGCGGGATTTGCCTATTCCAACAATGCTGTGGACGCGGGATTGGATCCTAACGTCGATCCGATCTTGCAGGATAAGCTGGACTTAGAAAACAATGAAGAACGGCATAAGTATATTATTATATTTACCGGGGTCAAGGGCGATGAAAATAATGAAGTCTATAAAAAAGTGATCGATGCTTACCATACGGATGGCGTCTATAAGGTCTACAAAGAGCTCTTTGAGGGAGCTCGGATTCCTGTAGATAATGGAAAGGCTGTCGACCTCAGTCAATACTAAGAGACAGCGGTCAGAAAAAACAGAGGGTTACAGCCGTCGAGGACGCAGGAGCCGGCGGCGAGAGGAGGCCAGGTTATTATGATAAAAGCGGATAAGATTTTTATTAATGGAAATATTTATACGATGGAAGAAGAAGATCAGAGGATTTCTGCCTTCGCGGTTCTGAACGGAAGGATCGCGGCAGTGGGAACAGACGAAGAAATAAGGTCGATACCCGCAGGGGAAATCGTGGATTTGGAAGAAAAGACGGTGCTTCCGGGGTTTTCCGATACGCACTGTCACGTGGAGCAGATCGTTGAAAGCTATCGGAAGGTGAATCTGGAGAGGGCAGAGAGCATTCAGGATATCATCGATCTTCTCAAAGAAGGGCTGCCGGAAGTCGGCGAAAACGGATGGCTCAACGGATATCAGATGAATTATCTGAATTTGAAGGAGAAGCGTATTCCGGATCGATATGATCTCGATCAGGTTTCCACGGAAATTCCGATCTTCATAAGCAATATTTGTATACATAACTTTGCCGCTAACAGCAAAGCATTGGAGCTTGCCGGTATCGGACGCGGCTTTCACGAAGCCGAATATGAATATATTGAGTTCGATGAAGACGGAGAACCTACCGGACGTTTCAGGGAAAATAATGCTCTGAAATATCTGTTTGAAAAAATGCCGCCGCTCATCGCAGATGAGAGAGCACTTCTCGACACCTTGGAAGAAGCGCTTCTCGATTTTGCGAGAGACGGAATTACCACCGTACACAGTTTCGGAGACGGAAATCCGAAAAAACTCAATCAGCCTGAGCCGTATCTGAAGCTGGAGAATCACGGAAGACTTCCCGTTCGCGTGATTTTAAACAACGAGCCCGGGGCAAACCGTCCGGACGGAGTTATTTCGGGAACAGGCTGTCAAAAGGTTCAGTACGGCGCTGTAAAATATTTTGCGGACGGGAGCCTTTCCAACCGCTCTGCCTATCTTCGGGAGAGCTATGTCGGCGGCGATCCGCAATTCGGTCTGAAAATTCACGATGACGAAGAATGGGAAGCGTCTCTTAGAAATGATTATGAAAACGAAAACGATATCGCGATTCACATTATCGGCGACGGCGCGATGGAGCAGGTACTCAATATCATAGAAAAAATTTTAAAGCAGAGCAGAGTTTCTGACCAGCATGCTTGCTATCATCCGGAGAGGCAGCGGCAGTTCCGTCTGATTCACTGTACTTACACTACGCCGGAACAGTGGGATCGAATTGCGGAGCTCGATCAGGTGATCATCGATTCACAGCCCGCTTTTATCGAATCCATGGGTCAGCTGGGAACTCTGCGCCTGGGAGAGGAGCGGTCTAAAAATCTTCTGGCGTTTAAATCATGGTTTGATCGTGGAATCATCGTAACCGGCGGCGACGACGCGCCGATCTGCACGCACAATCCTTTTGCGGCGATCCGCTACGCCGTGCTGAGAGAAACGTCGGAAGGCGAGATTCTCAATAAAGATGAGCGCATCAGCGTCTATCAGGCTGTAAGCATGTATACAAAAAATGCCGCATATTGCGCTCATGAAGAGACTGTAAAGGGCACGATTTCCGCAGGCAAGCTGGCGGATTTTATCGTCATCGACAGGGATATTTTCAAAATATCGCCGGATAAAATCGATGAAATAAAGGTTCTGGAGACGTATCTCGGCGGTGATTCCGTTTTTAAAGCGGAGCAGTATTCTTAACAAGCTCCGGTTGTCGAGGACACGCGAACGCTTGTAATAGGCGCCGGGAGCTTTCGCTCCGCCGGGGTTCGGCGGGGATGATTACTCAACCGCCGAAAGTCGAAAATGGAATCCGCCGCTTACAGAAGCGGAGACATCCGGCGCTTGTCATAGTGTTATTGTAAAGGAGAAGGTTATGGGGTTATTTGATCAGGTTGGACAGCTTTTTTCCGCTATGGGAGCGAAGGCGGAGCTGTCGATGGAAGATAAGTTATTTCTCGATGAAAAGTCGGCGTCGATCCCCCAACTTACCGACAGAATTTTCAGCGTGTGGGAAAAGACCGATGATAAAAGTAAAACGGGAGTCGATGGGCTGAAAGCGGTATATGATGCTTTGAACGGAAGCGGCGCGGGAAAAACGGCTTCTTTTGCGGAGCTTTTAGACGCTATAGAGGAAGAATCCGACGAAAATATTCTGTCCCGAGATGAATTGTACAACTGGGGGATCGAGTTGGATCGGCTGTCTCCCAGGATTCCCGGAACTGTCGCTATGGATCAGACGGCGCAGTATCTCGAAGAAAAGCTTCGGTCTTTTGGGGTGGAAACATGGACGGAGCCTATCAATTTCAGAGGCGTCTTTTTTCACGAGTGGTCTTTTGAGATAGCTGGTCCTGAAAGACGTTCGTTTACATGCTTTCCGGAAAATAATGTGGGTTTTGGCGATGTGGAAGCGCAGATCGCCGACGCAGGCCGCGGAAGAGAAGAAGATTATGAAGGAAAAGACGTCAGCGGAAAGATCGTATTGGTGGATTGGGGCGAGCTTTGGGACCACGAGGGTCCCTGCGCACTGCGGG
>CAZGBL010000132.1:3044-5972 GCA_964523955.1 uncultured Oscillospiraceae bacterium
CTGCGGGGCCCATTCCTGTACTGCGTTTGAGGGAGCTGTCTGTGACACTGTAGGAACGGTGGGCGCCCTGGCTCTGGCAAAATATTTTGCTTCAAAGCCGGTAGAAGAACGTGAGAAAACGATGTTCTTTTTCTTTGACAGCTTTCATGTCTGGGGAAATTGCTGCCAGACCGCCATATCGCTTCTGGACCGCCATAAAACGCTGGCTGCGAATATAGACGCTTTCTTATGGCTGGATCATATCGGCGATGGAAGGAGCGATACCGCCAGACTTGCCACAGTATCGGACCATCCTGTTTTGTGGCCGCTCACCGCTCTGGCTATGGCAAAGCGGGGCATTCTTCCTCTGGCGCTGCCCATCGCTCATATCTGGTCTGTGTGCGCCACGGGTGCGCATGAGCGTGCGGGGATACCAAATCTGACGGTACAGGCTATGAATGACGATACCTTGACGCCGGAAGATACCTGGAATAAATTCGATCCGGAAGTTCTCTTCCGTGATATTATGCTTCACGTGGATCTCGCGTCGGCCCTTCATAGGACAGAGGTTTTGCGGAATGAGCCCGGAGAGCCTCTCGGCGGCTGCGGAGCATTGTTTACGGACTTGTCACAGCCCGATTATCCTGAAGGCGAACATTATGTTCCCGAACCTTCGATGCCGCTGTATGCAGGAGGCGGCGAGTCTCCTGTGCGGATACTGAAAACGCAGGAGGAAAAGGATGCTTTTGTGGGCAGACGTTATGTTTGAGCGAAGGAACTTTTCTGATTTAAATTCAATATTTTTCTGATTTTCGACGGCATCGTCGGAGCTGAAGCGAGTCGGGAGGGCGCATTATTTGCCGCAGAAATGCGGGCAGATAGTGCGCTTTTTGTGTATAATAAAATGACATGGCGATATGGCGATGACCATCGACTGAAAAGGGAGCAGAGCTCCTGACAAGCGCTTGTCAAGGATGGCGCGAACGCTTGCAGCAAGCTCCAAAGCCTTAGCCCGTCCGGATTTCGGCGGGCGAAGGAAGGCGCTTGTTGTAATGTTCTGGCGTCAAGGCGGAGAATACGGCAGATAAGGCCATTGATACTATCAGAATTTCTTACTGATGCGTGAAAAAAGAGAGAAGATCCGGATATCCTCGGTTAAAGAAGAAATGAGATCATCGTAAAAGCTGCAAGAGTAAATTTGTGAGTACAAACATCGGAGTTGCTCGAAAAATAATGGGAACGGCGTGAGGAAAAAGCGAGGATTTGTCGAGAAAGAGGTTTGCTGACTTGAAGACAAGTATTCTATAGAAGAAAGCGTTTTATGGGCAGTTGATATAGTGAGGAATGGATGGAAATAGAAATGGAATTAAAAGGAAATCTATATAGGATGGAAATCACAGATGTCAGCACATCAGGCGAGGGAATCGGCCGTGCAGAGGGTATGGTCGTATTTGTGCCGGGGACGATTCCGGGGGATGTGGCCGATGTGGAGATTACAGAGGTGAAGAAGAATGTTGCCAGGGGCAGGGTGGCGGAGCTCTGGACGCCGTCGGCGGACAGGGCGGAGCCACGCTGCCCGTATTTTGGGAGGTGCGGCGGCTGCACGCTGCAGAATATGACATATGAGGCGCAGCTGCGGCTGAAGGAAAAGCAGCTGCGGGACAAGCTGGAGCGGATTTACGGGGGTGAAGCTCCCGTACCGGAGCCGATTATCGGTATGGATGATCCGTGGCATTATCGGAATAAGGGACAGTATGCGGTTTATGCGGGGAGCGCACTGATGAACAAGGATGGGAGTGTTCGGAATGCGGAGCGTCCCCGGGTCGGTTTTTACGACGGTCGGGAGCGGAACATCGTAGAGTGTAAGATCTGTCCGATTCAGTCGCCGGCGGCGGAGCGGGCGGCAGACGCGCTTCGGGAATATATCAGGGAGACGGGGCTTTCGATTTACGATGAGAAAAAGAGAAAGGGCCGTCTCCGGCAGATGATCGTGCGGACCGGATTTTCCAGCAGAGAAATCATGGTGATATTAGTAGTAAATGGCAAAAAGATTCCGAAGCCTGATCTTCTGGCAAATCTCATGTTTCAGGCGATAGATTCTCTAAATGATGAAATCGAGGCGCGCCTAGCGGCACAGGCTGAAGAACAAGGGCTGGATTCTTATGCCGACGTGGAAACAGACGAAAATTGGTATGAGCTGAAGAGCATCGTCCTCAATCACAATTCCAATCGCTCCCTGCACGAAGTCAGCACGGATATCGAAGTCGTTTACGGGTCTAATGTGATTATCGACGAGTCGGCGGGCCTTCAATTTGAGATCTCGCCGCTGTCTTTCTATCAGGTGAATCCGCCGCAGATGGAAAAGCTGTATCAGACCGTTCTGGAATTTGCAGATTTAAAAGGCAGTGAAACAGTGTTCGATCTTTACTGCGGAGTAGGCACCATCGGACTTTACTGCGCCCGGCAGGTGAAATACGTCTGGGGCATCGAGTCCGTAAAAAGCGCTGTCGTCGATGCCAATCGCAATACCGTCATCAATGGACTGGTAAATATTCAGTTTATCCACGGCAAAGCGGAAGAAAAGATCGTTTCCCTGATCGAGAAGATACGCAGCCAGGAAGCGGAAAAAGACAGAAGCGGCGAGCTGCCAAAGCGTCCTGCGGATATCGTCATCATGGATCCGCCGAGAGCCGGATGTCGTCCGGAGCTTTTGAAAGCTGTTATGGAGGCTGCTCCTGAGAAGATCATCTATGTATCCTGCGATCCGGGGACACTCATGCGCGATCTGAAATACCTGACAGGCCTAAAGCCATTTGAACTTTCTGGGTCTCTTAATGCCTCAGCGGGTTCCGATGAACAGTATTCTGCCGAAATACAGCCTGATTTTGTCTATAAAATTGAACGGATTCGACAGGTTGATCAGTTTTGTCATTCGGTGCATGTGGAGAC
>CAZGBL010000133.1:0-5917 GCA_964523955.1 uncultured Oscillospiraceae bacterium
CTCAGGAAAAATCGATGTGACGACGACTTCTTCATCTGCAGAATATGTCGGAGGGTTTGCAGGTTATGTCGATGCCGCAGTCCTGTCCGGAGTCAGTTCTGACGTGGAATTGAACTGTACCGCCACCGCGAGGGATTACATCGCCGCTTTTGCAGGCTATGCATCTTCCTGCGAGGCAGAAGGGTGTACTGCGGCAGGCAAAGTGACCGTTTCTACGGCAAAGACGAATGGCTATGTGGGAGGTATGTTCGGTTATCTGACCGGCGCGCAGATCACAGACTGCAGCTCTGACACTGTCGTCGCTGCGGGATCTTCAGCGTCGAATCTTTACACTGGAGGACTTTCCGCCTATATCGCTGCAGGTACTGTGATCGACAGCTGTGTCAACAGAGGATCTGTTACGACAGGATACAACAGCGCTCTTTCGACGACGAATTATTGCGGAGGTATTGCGGGCTATCTGTCCGGCACGAGCGGAGAGCCGGAAGGTACGATGATTCTCAACTCCGCCAACGAAGGCGCTGTAACGGCGGCAGCAAATAAAAATGTTTATGCCGGCGGACTCGTGGGCTGTACGACGAATGGCGTTACGATCAATAACTCCTTCAATAAAGGAGAGGTATCCGCGCCGAATGCGGCCAGCGCCGCTGCGGTTTACGCCGGCGGACTCGTGGGCTACGGAACCAATGCCTCTCTGACAGTGTCAAACTGCTATAACGCGGGAAAGATCGGAAATACGGAAGCGGCGAATGCCAATATCGGCGCGCTGGCAGGCGCTGCGGTCAATGGCAGCGTTACTGCATGCTACGCTGCTTCCGGAAGCTGCGACTCTCTTTTGAGCGTGGGTTCGACAGGCACGGCGGCAGGCATCGGCGTCTTTGATACCGAAGGAAAAGTGACTGCTGCCGAAGGATATACGCTGCTCTATGAAGGAATTACCGATCTGAATCAGTTTCTGAACAGATGGGTTTTCAGCCATATCACCGAGGATTATCATCTCTGGGAAACGGATGCTTCCGGAAATCTGACGCCGACAGGCGCGGTGGTGGAAAGTGCGGAGGCTCCTTCCGTTTCCATCAGCGCTTCTGCACTGATGGCTGCGAAAGGAACCCCGATTACACTGAAAGCCGAAGTCAGCGCTCCTGAACACAGACAGGGAAGCACCAGTCTGTCCTGGCAGTGGTACGTATCGGATTACAGTACGAAGAAAAATCCGGCAGCCCTCGAGGGAGAAGGCGCCAGCGGCCGGACGACGGAACTCAGTACGACGGTGGAATATGTTATCGATGGCAATGAGATTTCTGATAAATTTTACTTCGTCGTCGTGAAAAATACGGTGTCCTTTGAGGATGGCGGCGAAATCGTCGGAGTATCGGAAAAGGAAACGGAAAGCAGGGCTTTAAATATCATATTTACGGAGGATTATGTATCCGGCGGCTATGAGGGCGAGGTAGCTGACAGCTTCGATGGAGGAAACGGTACGACGGAGGATCCGTATCTCATCTCCACGCCATCGCAGCTGAAGCGGATGGCGGAGATGGTCAGCGATAATACAGGTTGTTCTGCTCATTACAGACTGACCTCAGATATCGATTTCGGAAATGTGAGATGGATCCCGGCAGGAGAATATTCTTCGGGTATAAGAGCATTTATCGGCTGCCTGGACGGAGACGGGCATACGGTCAGAAATCTGAGGATAAAAGGCGACGGTAATTATGCGGGAATGTTCGCCTCAATCGGCAGCGGCGGCGAGATTAAAAATATCAGAATCAACGGTACCTTATCCGCAAAAGATGAGATATATGCGGGAGGCGTTGCGGCGTACAACAACGGTTGTCTGACAAATGTGGTGTCTGATATCGATATTACAGCTGAGGGCTGCACTTATGTTGGGGGACTGGCAGGATATAATAATTCTAATGCGTATAACTGTGCCGTTCTGGGCGATATAGCGTATCAGAATACGATTGAGGAATCAGGCGGAGAGACTGTCATTTCTCCTGATCTGACATATGTCGGCGGACTGATCGGTTATCAGAATGGCGGCGTCGTGAAAAACAGCGTCAATTATGGCGTTCTGTCAGGAGATCTGTCGGCGGAAGGATATGTGGGGCTGATCGGCGGTTATATCGTAAGCTCCGGAACCACAAGCATTACCGCTTGCTATGCATATAGTGCCGATGAAGAAGATTTGACGCTCATAAATGGAACTCCTTCAAGGCTCAGCAAGATCGGAATTATCGATGGAGACGGCAATGTAACTGCTGCAGAAGGACATACTCTGGCCTATGAGGACGTTACGACCGTGTTTGAACTGGCGAATCTGTGGGTTTTCGATAATATAGATGCTGCAGGAACGTATCGATCCTGGATAAAGGGTACGGAAAGCGGTATGTGGGTTCCTGTGGGGAAAGCCATCAGCAATGCGTCTGTACCGTCAGTAGAACTCAGCGTATCGACAACAGCTCCGGTGCTCCATTCGGATGCGATCCTCACAGCAGCTATTACGGCAGATGCGGAACCGGAAACAGAGACAGAAATTTCGTACAGGTGGTATGTTTCGGATTACAGCAACGGTTTAAATAAGACGGAGCTGGAAGGGGAAAATGCCGGCGGCGTTCTGGAAGGCCTGTCCGGTACTGTCACTTATACGGTCAATGAAAGCGAATATTCCGATAAATACTATTTTATCGAGGTTACGAGAAAAGCGACTTATCTTGACGGTGAGAAAACTATCGGAACGGTGGAGACGTCTTCACAGAGTGATATTATCAATATCATATTTAAACTGGACGACGACACGATCTATCAGGGAGAGACGGCCGATGGATTTGCAGGAGGAAGCGGTAAGGCAGAGGATCCGTATCTCATCTCCACTCCGTCCCAGCTGAAGCGGATGGCTTCGGAAATAAACAATGGATCGGGCGCAGATCTTCATTATAAGCTGACCGACGATATCGACTTTAATAATATGAGATGGATCCCGGCAGGATCGGAAGTTTCCGCTTTTGCGGGCAGCTTTGACGGAGACGGTCATATTGTCAGCAATCTCAAAATAATGCCGGAAGGCGATTACGCAGGCATGTTCGGCTATGTCAGCGGCGCTGAGATTAAGAATTTCACGCTGAAAGGTTCTATGTCGGTGAGCGGAGTCGAATATGTGGGCGGAATCATCGGCCACATGAAGGATTCCACGGCAGCGTCACTGATAAATTGTATGACGATAGACGCTGAAAATGCATACTACATAGGTGGTATCGCAGGAAGCTTAGCGATTACTTCCGGTCATACAAATCTCATTCAGGATTGTGCGAATAATGCAGATATCACAGGCCATTACGCAATGCCGGATGAAACCAGTGTAATATATGTATATGCAGGCGGTCTTGTCGGCAAATTTGCAGCTAACAACAATTATGGTACAGCGGATCTCATCAATAGCTATAATACGGGGAATATATCTGCCGACGGAGAAGGATATCGTTATCTGTATTTGTATGCGGGAGGTCTTGTTGGAGGTACGCCGCGCGGCTCTTCAGCAGTTAACCTGATAAATCTATCAAATTATGGAGATGTCAAAGAAGAAATTTCTTCGTTAAGCTCTGCATATGTGACGGGAATTGCGTATGCGTATTTATATAAGGGATCTGTTAAAAACTGCATTTCAGCAGGCTCCGTTTCCAGTACAAGGCCTGCGTATCTTTATGAGGGATTATACATTGAATCCAATGATAGCTCGACTGTTTCGGATTGCTATGTAAAAAGCGAGGATGGCGCGAACGCATTTTATGTGGCGTCCGGCGGCGGTTTTGGTTCCACGGCAGGGAAAGCCTCCGGTCTCGGATACTATGATGAAAGTGGTGATCTGAAGGCTGTTGACGGCTACACTCTGAGCAGCGAGAGACCGGAGGCGGCCAAGGCGATGATGAAACCGGAATATACAGATATTTTCTGCGCTCTCAATAATGAAGCGGGTGAATTGAATCTGGACGAATCCGGAGCGGTTTACAACAGCTGGATCATCAGCGAAGACGGTCTTATGCTGCCGACAGGTACGCCGGAGCAGTCCCCTACAAGTGGAATCAGCGTACAGGTTCCGATCTCTGGTTACGATGGAATTTTTGAATACGGCGCTGAAATTCCGACGATGATGTCATATGTTTCGGGAAATTCCGCAGAAAATACGGAGCTGCTGTATCAGTGGTACCTGGCAAAGACAGAAAACGGCTCCGACCGCACTTTGCTGGAGAATACCAGCGAAGATCCGTCACAATATACGCCGGACGGCAAGGTATCAGGGAAAAACTGGTATTATTTAGATGTGACAGCGATTAACGGATATTATTTTACAACAGTCACAAGCAATTCAGTGGAAATACAGATCCAGTCTAACGGAATCTGGGAAGGTATCGTCGCCTATCCGGAAGAACTGGAGGGCTACGGTACAGAGGCATATCCTTATCTCATTAAAAACGGCGAGCTTCTGGCTTTGCTGTCAGAGCAGATGGAAACTAATCCATCGGGCAAGCCAGAGGGGGAGGACTCTGAAACGGATGCAGATAAAATTTATCAGCCGTTCTATAAGGCGTATTATGAGATCACGGACGATATCGTCATGGATGGCGTTCATGAGTTTTCCACGATCGGTTCAACGTATAATTACACATATGGCTTCTGCGGACATGTTTTCGGCAGACAGAAGGAAGACGGAACGTATCCGACGATATCTAATCTCGTCGTTAAAGGTTCCGGCTCGAGTGGAAATTCGGGCATAACCACTGCGGGTTTCTGCGGACTGTTCGGCTATGTAAAATCCGCCGAGTTTAAGAATTTCAGCATTAAGGATGCAAAGGCCGTGTCATCTTCCACGTATACAGGTATTTTGGCAGGGTATGCATATGATACTCTGATCAGCGGCATTGCGGTGAGCGGCAGTCTGTCAGGCTCCGGAACCTACACAGGCGGTATAATAGGTGAATTGGAAAGTACGAGTACAGGAAACAGCGTAATAGAATATTGTACGAATGAGGCAGCGATCACAACCAGCAGCGGTGATGCAAATGGCATGGGTTCTCGGACTTATACAGGCATCGGAGGCATTGCGGGAGAAATAAATGGTTTTGTAACGATTCAATATTGCCGAAATGCAGGTAATGTTACAGGTGTAAATCCGGTAGGCGGAATTGTAGGAGGTATGAACTACAATTCAAATTATCAATATACAAAGGGTGATCTCAAAATTCAAAATTGCGCTAATACGGGAACGATAACGGCTGCTACAAAAGCCGGAGGTATTACAGGAGTCTATTCTAGTGGATTTTATGAGGAGCTGTATATTGAAAATTGCTATAATCAGGGCAATATCATAGTAACAGGTACGGGCACGAGCAATAATACTATTTATGCGGGAGGACTGGCAGGATACGCATATGCGAGCAAAATGGGCGTTTCTATAAAAAACAGTTATAATGCAGGCAATGTCAGCAATGCGTCTGACGCGGAAGGTACAGAGCAGTACGTAAAGCTGGGAGGCATCTGTACAGAAAAGGTGTCTTCTGTCGAGAATTGTTATTATACGATTGACAACGGTGTAAACTCCGCTTTGGCCTCTGAGACAGGAGAAGATCCTGACGGTGTTTTCGCTCTTACTGCGAATGAAATGAAGAGCGCAGCAGCTGCTGTAGGCCTGGGAGATGCATACATCATTCCGTCTGCATCCGCAGAAGGTTATCCGATTCTGGCCTGGGAAGTGGCAGAAAATGAGATCTGCACGGTTACGATTTCCAGCAGCGATCATTCTGAAAGCGCTCCTTCCGTATTGATGCAGCTGGGCGATAATAAAGCGTCTTCTCTCAGAGCGCAGACGGGCGCAAGCTTTGCGGTGGCAGCGGTCAGCGGCAGCGAGGGATATAGCGTT
>CAZGBL010000134.1:0-5878 GCA_964523955.1 uncultured Oscillospiraceae bacterium
ACGTTCAAAAATCAAAGATAATTCCTTTTCCGGAATCCCAATCCCATGATCCTCTATCGTCAATACCGCCGATTCGGTTCTGTCCTCCACATAAATTTCAACGAGCCCTCCCTCCAGAGAATATTTTATCGCGTTAGACACCAGATTAAAAATCATCTGATGCAATCGCTTCTGATCGCCAAATACGACGGAAGACTCTCCGATGACGGAACAAATCATATGCTTTTTCTCCAGCTCCGGTTCAAATGCTGTCCGTATAGCCTGTGACAATTCCAGCAAATCCACAGGCTCTTTGTCTAAAACCATATTTTCATTTTCGGCCTGACGCAACTTTTCCAGATCAGCGATAATGCCGGAAATCCTGCCCAGTTCATCATAACAGTTTTTCAGCCGTTGGGGAGTCGGTTCCCAAACGCCCTCGATGATAGCTTCCAGATAAGACGACACATTGGCAATAGGTGTCCGCAGTTCATGCGCCACATCTGAAGTCAGCCTCCTGCGAATATTTTCCTGCTCCTCCAGGCTTTCAGCCATGTGATTCACAGCCTCACTTAAATCAGCCAGCTCCTTTGTCCGTATATCCGACTCAAATCGAATCCCATAGTTCCCTTCAGCGATTTCTCCCGTAATTTGTATCGCCTTAGCAATCGGCGCAGACAGCCGACTTGCCAGAATAATCCCCGCAATAGCCGCCCCGGCCATCGATAAAAGTCCCACGAAAAAAAGAATCGGATTCAGCGAATCGAGAAATCGAAAATCGTTTTCATCGAAATAGTAAGGACTGTAATAGCTCACATCCAAATAACCCACAATATCGCTGTTTTGTACCAAATCGTAACGATAGGTCAAAAACTCGCCATTCAGTTCCGGACGGCTTTCCTCCATTCGAGTACCGATTTCCTGCATAATCTGATGGCATAAAGTCATATCGTGATTCTCCGCATCCCAGATCACATTTTTCTCTGCATCATACAGCTTGATAATATAGCCGTCCTGCAGCGCATACATGCCGAATCCGTGGATATAGTCTGCATTCCATTTGCCGGTGTCGCTGTCATATTGAGGCGTCAGGATATCTGTCATTTTCTCTGAGAAACTCTTCTGCTGCTCCGCTACATATTTTTCAAACTGCAGATTGATTAATACATTGGCAGTCAAACTGATCAGCGAAACAGCGATCAGAACGATGAACACAAACCCTACCGACAGCTGCGTACAGAGCCTTCGTCCCACTGCACATCACCTCCGAATCGATAGCCTATGCCATGCACAGTGCAGATATAAACGGGGTTTTTTGGATCGTCTTCGATTTTTTTACGCAGGTTTTTTATATGGGTATCGATCACACGATCATAACCGTCGAAATTTACATCGAACGCCGCCGACAGCAAATCATCCCTCGTAAAAACCCTCTGCGGATATTTTATAAAAGCGGAAAGAATCTTCCATTCTATAGGCGTCACCGCTATGAGCTCGCCTTTTTTATGCACCTTTTTATGATCGTAATCGATGACGAGATCTCCGTCGTTGTACAAAAATTTTGCGGCAAGAGGTCTCAGATCCCCGGAAGACCTCCGAAGAACAGCCTGCATTCGAGCATACAGATTTTTCAGGCTGAACGGTTTCGTGATATAATCGTCCGCGCCGAGATCAAATCCATTCAGCATATCGCATTCCGCAGTTTTCGCTGTCAGCATAATCACCGGCACGCGAGACCGCTTACGGATCATAGCGCAGACTTCCTCACCGGATAAGTCGGGAAGCATTAAATCCAAAATGATAAATGAAATCGTATGCCTTCCAAAAATTTGAAGCGCTTCCTGTCCCGTTTCCGCCGTAAACACGTGATACCCCTGCTTTTCCAGATAGGAGGATACCGCCTCACGAATCATGCTTTCATCGTCTACCACCAATACATTTTTTAGATTTGTCATATGGACCTTCCCCTGTTTTTACATTAATCCGCTCTAACAGTATTATAGTCGCTGCATACAGCATTTTCAATGACTCGGCCTCAACGATAAAAAGACATCGCCGTTATCGGTTCTGCGCCATATTAAAATGTCGTTCTCCAATTTGAAAAAATTTCTTTCGACTCGCTTAGAAAATCGTAAGAAATCTGAATAGACTCATCCGTCACCGTCTTGTTCGCCTCAAAAATCGGCCAGGGATTGCAGCCTCCCGATTCCACCTCAACCCGATCCATCGAAAAACGGTTGCCGCAATTCTGACAAACCAGCTCGCTGCCGTCCTGCACATAATAACCGCGGCCGGAACTGTAACAAATCTGACAAGTATTAAACGCCGTGCGTATGTCGCCATCGGAATCTGTCACCGCCAACACTTCTATCCGTGTACCGTCTACTTCTATCGGGTAAAAACTGACCGTGGAAGAAACACTGCTGACAGGAATGATCAGACTTTCACCTTTGGCAATGACCTGTACATCGCCGCTATCCGATTTTTCCGTTTTCTCCGCCGCAGCATCACGATCTGAAGCAGTATCAGAAACAGCATCAGAAGCTGCATCAAGCCCGAAGTTCGGCGTCGTCATATCCTTATTTTGCTGAAGCACAAACATAATTCCCACTGCAGCGCAAAGGACAACCGCCGCAGCTACAAGCAGACCATTTCCTCTTTTGGGATTTGCTGCGTTCTTTTTCTTATTCGCCATTTCCTTCTTCCTTTCTACGACAATTCAGCTATGGTTAATAACCTCCCCAGCAGTTCCCGTTTATGGGTCCAACACTGTTATCTGAGGAACCGAGACATCTGCGCACATTATCCGTCAGAATCCTCCGCAGCATCTTCGTCCCCTTCCGTAACAAAAATAGTTCCGTGAATCATACCCATCCAGCACGTATACTGTACAGTGCCAGATTTTGTCGGAGTAAACTCTATGATATTTTCTCCTTCCGTAAACTCGTGCTCGACGCCATACTCCTCCAACAACATCTTATAGTTACAGCCATTGATGGAACCCGCCGGAGCGTGAATCACCCACTTTACCGGAATTCCCGCCTGTACGGTGATGTCAGGATATCTCCCGGAATCCAGCGTACTGTTGATCCATTGTACCCCATCCACCATTTCTATTTTTTCCACTGTTCCATTCAGCCGATCAGACGAAATAAAGCTATTCCAGACAATGCTGCCGCCGATCATTACGGCAATGACGGCAGCGATACCGGTTATCTTATACAGCTTTCTGTGAAATGGAACGCTGGCGGCCACCCCGGCCGCACCGAACATAATTACGAGAATAAAAAGCCGATCCGGCAGGAGAAATCCCGATAAACTGCCGCCCTGAGACAGCATCGCCAGGCCGAAAACCACTACGAGGACCGCGCCGGCACCCATTGCCTTTTGTGAAAATTTTCTTCCTAAAACAGATACCAATGAACCTAATCCCAACATCAACGGAACCGTTCCCAAGCTGAACAGAAACATCGCGATGGCGCCTGCAAAGGGATTGCCTGAAGCTAAAGCTACAATCTGCATGGACTGCAGAGGACCGCACGGCATCAGACCATTTAAGACACCTACCATCAAGGGCTGTCTGCTCTCCGATTTTTTTCTGTCAATTTTTACAGCCAGAAATTCCGGCATCCTAAGTGTAAAACGCCGCAGCCATGGGAATATTCCCAGTATATTAACGCCCATGACAATCATAAAGATGCCGGCAATCATCTTTAATATACCTTGAAACAGAGTCGGAAGACCCGCAGCAGATCCCCCGCCTATTAACATTCCAACCGATCCCATCAAAAATCCAACCGCCGTATAGGAAACTACACGTCCCAGGTTATACAGGAAAGCAGGCTGAAAAGCTGCTTTCCCGGCGTTTCCTCTTTCTTCTTTTTTTTCGCTTATTTCGCGGGAAATGCACTGAGAAAGATTGATACCGCCGCACATAGCAACGCAATGTACTGATGTCATCAGGCCGATGACGAAGATCATGCCATATCCCATTTTTGTATCGACCAATCGGCCGGGCACCAACAGATTCAGAATTCCTAGCCGCTGGAGCAACACATACAGTAAAATAATGATAACCAGAAGACAGACCGTTCTCTCCATATCAGGTTCCGGCTTTTCCGTTTGCTCCAGTACTCTGTAGTCCAACTTCTCGATAACTGCTTTAATATCTTTCAGCGCAATCAGATCTGAATCATAGGAAATATCCGCAAGACCTGTATTGTAGCTGACGTCAGCGCTGTGAACCCCGGCGGTTTTCTTCAATTTGCCCTCAATCTTATTTTGACAATTGACGCACGTCATTCCGCCGATATGCAGCCTTGTTTTTATAATGCCCATGACAAATATAAATCCCCCTATCGCGTTCATACGATCAAAACGACTCTCGATTTTTATGCGCTTCCTCGACTATTCCAAATTTGAGAAAAGGCGATTGTGTCAGTTTTAAAGTTTTAAGTTTTTAAGTTTTTTAAGTTGAATTTTTTCCAAATATTTGCTTTTTCCAAGTCTACGGAAAGAATAACATCTTAATTTGTGATTTTTATGAAGAAAACAACATCTGGCGTTTGTTATAACAAGCGTCGGATATCCTCGCTTCTGTAAGCGGCGGGTTCCATTTCCGACTCTCGGCAGTTGGGTAATCATTCCCCGCCGAAACCCGGCTGAGTGAAAGCTCCCGGCGCTTGCCGCAAACGTTCTCGTCGCCATGGACAAATGAGCTTGTCAGGACCTCTGCCCCGCTTTAAACGGAATTAGAGATAGAACAAGGGGAATCGAAAACACTTCTTCAAACAGCGAAAGCCATCGATTCTTTCCGCTTTTCACAGGAAGAAACACTCAAATTCAGAAAAAATGCAATAGACGGACAGTTGCATTATATCTGTGAAATAGTATATTATGAGGATGTTCTTATATCACGCTAAAGCTTATCGGTTTCGAGATGACTTTTAGGCGGTCAGATGCAAGTGTCGCGTATCTATATGAATATTTCTTTTTTTAATGGCAAACGAAAAATGAAACAGCAGGCGCTGCCTGCGAACATTTCAGACAACGCCGGACATCATCAGGCCCATGAGGTCAGCGATATTTTCGATACGACCCGGTACAAAGGAGCAATGAAACTATGACTTTTTATCACGGAAGTCCCATTGAGGGACTGCATGAATTGAAACCGTTTTTATCAGAACACGGCAAACCATATATTTATTTTGCCACCAATCCTTTGGTCGCTCTTTTATATGCGGTAAAGCCTGTGCCAAAGCCTTTTAGCTTTTATCCTTACGGATTTGATAACAGCGGTAATGTAATTTACTCAGAATACTACGAAAATGCTTTTTTTGATTTATATAAAGGCAAAGAGGGATACTTATATGAGTGTCGTAACCTGAAGAATCCAGGCACGCCCACGCAAATAAATTGCGCTTACACATCTACTGAATCAATAAAAATTGACAAAGTAACAAAGATCCCTGACTTATATGTATTTTATAAAGAGCAGGAAGCAAAAGGTTTGTTTAGAATAAAAACAAAAAAAGAAATTTCTGATAAAGAAATGCGTTACGTTTCTGGTGAATTAAAAAACGACATGGTAAAATACCGTTTAAAACATTCACCTCAACATGCGATGAGTGTTTTTCTTAAAGAGCATTTCCCTACCGTTTGGGAATCGGATAAGGACTAAATTAGGGAAGCGCGCTTTCACAAGACTGCTGGATAGGGCAGTCGGCAGAGATTAAAATAGATTCTCTTGTTTGGGCTCATAGGGCAAAACAAGGGAATCTGCATATAAGGCTGAAACACAAAACAGTCGTTTTTCGACTCTGTTGTGGTCAAGCATTTTTGTAACACTTGTTGTGGTCAAGCATTTTTGTAACACTTGTGGCTAAAAAAATATCATGCT
>CAZGBL010000135.1:0-5874 GCA_964523955.1 uncultured Oscillospiraceae bacterium
GGGGGACATCTGGCGCTTGTCATATTTTATGGTGACGATTCTACTCCTGGAAAAAGTGATTGTCAATGCCATTTCGTATACAAAGTATTCAAAATACAAATTTGTCAGAATACAATTCAGTAAAATTGTATGTAAATATATTTTTGTATTTTTATAAACTTTTTGAATTATTTTTAAAAATCTTGTATTTTTTATGAAAAATAAAAAAATATTTCTAAGATAAAATAATATTGTATACATATAGAACGAGTCAGAGCTCCAGATACCATAAAAAAGCCGTCATACGAAGCTTAAAACTGCGAGATAGATATAAAGTCTGTTACTCCAGACATACATAAATCTCCTGTTTCTGTTTTCTTCGTATGACAGCTTCATTTTAGGTCTTTAATGTTACTACAGGATCGATAGATCGATTTCATCCGCATCGTTTAAAAGCATGATCTCCGACAGGAGTTCCTGCTGTCTTTCGTATACGAGAAGCTCTTTGTTGTGCTCAAAATACTTTTCGCATCCGTAACGGCTGATGAATTTTGCAGAATAATAATTGACCGTGAGTTCCGTGACGACTACCAGCATTTCCTGACCGCCGCCGAAAACATCTTCGATGAAAAGGAACATATTATCCAGCATAAACTGCGTTTCAGACAGATGCTGCTTCATATCAGCAACAGTCTGACCGAATTTTTCTTTGATAAACTCAAAGCCTTCTGTTAAATCGGTGATTCCTTCCTGCATCAGAGTATTCTTATACCCTTCGATGGAGAGAATCACTTTTCTGAGAATCGTCTCACGCTCTGCGGAAAGAACGGTGGTTCGCTTTTCCTCGCGATACGAAGCGGTACGCGCCACGATATATTTTCCGAGAATCGTATCGATATTTTCCCTGTTTTTGTCGGCTCTCTG
This sequence comes from uncultured Oscillospiraceae bacterium, assembly GCA_964523955.1. Lineage (GTDB taxonomy): Bacteria > Bacillota > Clostridia > Peptostreptococcales > Anaerovoracaceae > Alangreenwoodia. The sequence continues at coordinate 904 of CAZGBL010000135.1, forward strand.
GCAGACGATTTTCAACTCCTGGAGCAGCTTGTGGAGGGCTGTTACAAAATCTTCTGTCTCCACATCCTGTTTCACATGTTCCGTCACAGCCTCTAACAATAGGCCGATCAAAGTCAGACGCTCGTCAAACTTCGCATTTTTCGCTCTTTCCCTGATCTCTTCCGGATACGTACCGTCCAATATGTTCTGAATCTGATAATCAGACTTGTATTTATTATACAGATCATAATAGATCGCAAATTCTTTTGCAGCCTTTTCGTGCTGGATATACTGTCCGATGAGATTTTCATCCACCTTGTATTCCTGCTCCTCGTACAGCTTTATCATCGTAGACAGGTCTTCCCAGCCTCTGGCCGTCATAAATTGAATGCCGTCGATGGTACTTTCGATACGGTAAAAATCGCTCTTTTTGATATCGAGATACGTCGTCACAGCAGCGTGAATTCCTTTCTTATACGCATATTCCTTCCATACGCCGTAATCCGGTTCCACTACGATCTTCTTGACTCGGTCCAGAGTTACGATATCGAATTCTCTCACAGACTTGTTATGCTCCGGCGGATTTCCAGCGGTGGCGATAATCCAGCCTTCCGGCACCTCGTGTTTGCCGAAGGTCTTGTACTGCAGGAACTGAAGCATTGCAGGCGCTAACGTCTCAGAAACACAGTTGATCTCATCCAGGAATAAAATTCCTTCCGTCAGACCGGTTTTTTCGATAAAATCATAAACAGAAGCAATAATCTCACTCATCGTATACTCGGAAACCATGTATTCCTGACCCTGATACGTCTTCGTCTCGATCTTCGGAAGGCCGATAGCGCTCTGACGAGTGTGGTGAGTCATAGAATAGGAAACGAGACCGATTCCCAGCTCTTGTGTAATCTGCTCCATGATTGCTGTCTTTCCGATACCCGGATCTCCGATCAAAAGAATCGGTCTCTGGCGTACGCGGCTGATACGGTATTCGCCAAATTCATCCTTCATCAGATACGATGTGATCGCGCGCTGTATTTCGTCTTTAGCTTCTTTTATATTCATATGAGCACCTCCTGCATGATATCGCTCGTCTCCAGGACTAATTTCATAGCCCAACTCGGAACTTCATATTCAAACTCGTCGTCATCGACGAATACAAATGCTGTTTCGTAAGGCGGACGCTTTTTCGGATATGTTCCGTTGCCGTCTGTAAAATAGATCAGGCCTTTCAGGTCGTCGAATTCATTCTGATCGATCAGCTCATTCACATATTCAAAGACCGGACGGAAATCCGTTCCTCCAAAGCCTTTGAATTCCAGATCTCTCACGTAATCGTCGAATTCCTCCCGCGACGTAATTTTCACATCACTCTGAATCTGGGCGTCGCATTGTATGATATGCAGATTGATCTTTTTGAAAAAGTTTTCCTGCTGTGTAAACAGCGAATACGTTTTATCGAGGAATTTCTGCACCACCTCGCCGGCGCACGAACCCGAAGTATCGATGGCGATGACGAAATCTCTGACTTTCTTCACCTCTTTATATTCCAGCGGCTCGATCAGAGGAATATTTCCATATCGCTCCATCCCGTAAGTGTAATAAACATAGTCGAATTCCTCCGGATTGATCTGAATATCTTCACGCATAGTGGCGAACTTCCGCAGGAATGTGGAATAATCGTATTTATCTCTGTTGATCTTTTTCACGCCCTGCAGCATGGTATCCGATTTGTCGCCCCATTCCTTCGACGAAGTCTGAAGATCAACGAGAATACGTTCGCTGATATCCTTCCATTTGTCTTTCAGCTCTTCCTGTTCGGATTCGCTGTGCATGAAAGACGGCTCTTTGTCCTCGTCGGAACCGCTGTCCTTTGACGCTTCGGTAGGAATTGCCTCTTCCCGTGTCTGATCGTCTGAAGAGATTTCCTGCTGATCATCCGGGCTGACGCTGCCAGCAAGCTGCTGCCTGTCTTCTTCGTTTTTCTCGCCGTCGCCTCTGCGGTTGGCTCCTCCGGAATCGTGCTGCCAGGCAGACTGTGCGCCGTCTCCGCCTCCGCCGGTGCCGGCGGATTTCTGACCGTGCTGCTCTCCGGAGCCCTTTGAATTATTGCCTCCTTCTCCGAGAGCGCCGCTCTGCTTCTCTTCGCCGCTAAACGGATCGTCTCCCAGAGAATCATCCCGCTTGCCTTCATCCGTGCTTCCGCTCAGAGAATCGGCGCTGTTATTCTTTCCCTCCGGTTTATGATGATCGTCTTTTCCTTCTAAACCTTCGCCCGTCTGATCATTCTTTCTGGAATCGCCTTCCTGATCGGATTGCTCCGGATGATCGTCCGGCTTTCCTCCGCCGCTTCCGTTGTCGTTATTTTCTCTGTCACTCTCCTGAGTGTCCGAATCGGGGTCTGCCACATCATCCGGATTTTCCCGCTCAAGCGTCTGACCAGGCGTGCTGCTGTATTCATCCTCGTACTCATCTTCTTCAAAGCCTTCTTCTTGATCCTCTTCGCCTTCCGGATCCTGGCCTTCTTCATCGGCTCCATCTTCTCCGCCGTCTTCTGCGCCATCCTCGCCGTTCTCCTGGGAATCCTCGGCATCGTCCTTCCGATCTTCCTCGCCATCTTCCCCGGCGTCTTCATCGTCCTGCTCAGCATTTTCGCCGCTTTCTTCATCTGTCTGATCTTCTTCGGACGCTTCGCTGTCGGAATCACTGTCCTCATCCCCCGCGCCTTCCTTTTCATCTTCATTTGCCTCCTGATCCTCTTCATCGTTCTCTTTCAGAGAATCATTCTGACTCTCTCTATCGCTTTCCGGCGGCTCGTCCTTTTTTTCCTCTTCTTCCTGCCGCCGCTTTAATTCTTCTGCAATCTGCTTCGCGATTTCCCACCAGACCCGATGATCGTCTCTGTAAAAAAGCTTTTTCCATTTCGCAATATCTTTTGACGAAACGCTTCCGCTCAGAAGCATCTGGTAGACCTGCTCCGCCGTTACCTGGCGCATCATCGTCTTAATGCGAGCCACTTCCTTGGAAACCTCTTCGCAGTCATTTGTCATCGTCTGCTTCAGATCCAGCTCGTCGATGATCGTCTCTACTGCGATATCTGCAGCCAAATTCCAGTACTCTTCCTCCATATTTTCCGAAACGAAAGGATGGCGGAAAACGCAGTGAAGAACCATATGCAGGTAATCTCTGGAAAGCGCCTGCCGATCTTTCATATAACTTTCGATGACATACTGGCTGTTATAGACGATATGCTGCCCTGTCGTCGAAATTCCTTTGAATTTATCCGTATTGATATACTCAAACTGGCACAGCGCCAGATCGAGAAACCGCAGAGAAACGAACAGTCCGTTTCTTGTCAGCGTAAGAATCTGCGCCGCAATTCGTTTCGCGCTTTCTCTTACTTCTTCTGCGCGCTCCTCTGCGGTCTGCTCTTCATCCGTCCTGTCACTCCGATTTTTCAAATTATTATCAGCCATATTTTTTCACCATTTTCCACAGCTGCGCTGATGTAAACCCTTGGAACTCAAAAATTTTCACATTACGAACTCCTGCTCATGCCACTACAGGGAAAAGTCGTATCCTGTACTTTTGCCGATTCGATGCTTGTAATCCAGCAGGTAAGCGATACAGCCGCCGCCAATGCGGCTGGCCGTATGAATATACTCGTCAAGAGAATCTCCTTTAATACAGCCCAATTCACCGATGACCGTCAATTGGTCTACTCTGTCCTGACGTATGATCTGAGATACCGCGCTGCTGAGGGCGTCTTCATATATCTTACGATGCTCAGGCGCCAGGTCAGAAGGATTCTTCAGCCTTGAAACCGCAATATTATAGCGGTCGTAGTCTCCCTTGATTTCCAAAAACGTCGCGTCATATTTGTCCATATACGCCTCATGAGGATCGGTTGCACGAAGAACGCCTCTCAGATAAAGCCAAAGCGCTGCTTCTGCTTCTGCCGATACGGCAAAAGAGATATATCTTTCCTCTTCTCTATGCCAGATCACCACCTCTCTCAGCTCGGTGCAATCCTTAAACGAATTTATCTCAAACCGCTCCAGGCAATTGGGCATCGTCACTCTCCTGAGCTTTGTACAGCCTGCAAAGCTGAGCGCCCCGATGGATCGGAGCTCCTTTGAAAGAACAGCATCGATGAGATTGCTGCATCCCTTAAAGGCGGCATTTTCCACCACAGTCACCGTATCGGGCAGAACGATTCTCTTCAATTCATGGCAGAATGTAAATGCTCCGTTTCCGATTCCCGTCACAGGAACACCGTTGATTTCAGGCGGAATGACAATCTCCTTCGAGGTTTTGTCGCCGCAGCCCATGATCACCATCGCCTTGCCGTCATAGCTCACATTAAAATCAGACTCAGGAGAGTATTCCATTTGCTTCATCAGAATGACCTCCTCTCAAACGATCAATTTAAAATCCTTCTCGTGTATTTTTCCAATTATTTTCAATTATTTCTGCAGATATTTCCTTTATATGCCCATATCCAAGGACAGGGGGATTTGCGGCGATATCTGGTAAGTTTTCGCCGCCGTTTTTCAAGCAGAGCAGTATCCCTGACAACCTCTATCCTCTATCCTCTATCGGACCTTCACAGGCGTCGGATGATGCGTCCGGCTCTGCATACAGCGATATTCCTATCCTATTTTAACACTTTCTCAAAGCAATAATGCTGTTTTTTGTGCAGAAAACAAAGATTATTCTATATTATTATATCAGATCGTTATTTTTTTATCAATCAATAGTGGGAATTACGTCGATTATTAAGGAGCTTTACTTTGGGAATTTACCATTATTAAGGAGCTGCTCCGCTTCCCGGACACGCGAGAATAAAAACAATTCAAATAGGTAAAATTGTTTGACTTCCGTGGAACGATATAGCAGAATGTTAAAGTGCACAGCGTTCCTGACAAGCTCGCTTGTCAGGGACGACGCGAACGCTTACAGCAAGCGCCGGGAGCTTTCGCTCAGCCGGGTTTCGGC
>CAZGBL010000136.1:0-5865 GCA_964523955.1 uncultured Oscillospiraceae bacterium
CGCCTTAAAAATACGGATAAAAAAATTCGGATTTTATGGAGAAATTTACAATTATATGACGTTTAAGTCAAAAAAAAGAAGGGGATATTATATTAGATGAGTTCAATAACCAGTTACATAATCGAAAGATTGGTGATCCTTCCGGGGATAATCATAGGTTTATCTTTTCATGAATACGCACATGCGAAAGCATCAAATCTGCTGGGCGATCCGACGCCGCGCCTTCAGGGCCGCGTGTCTGTCAATCCTGCGGCGCATATCGATCCTATCGGGTTTCTGTTTCTTCTGGTGATCGGTTTCGGCTGGGGCAGGCCGGTTCAGATCGATCCGCGATATTATAAACATCGGAGGAGAGATGAGTTGATCGTCGCGCTTGCCGGCGTGACGATGAATCTTGTGATCGCCGTGGTGTTTGCGGGGGTGATGAGGCTCGTATACGGAGCGGCGGCTCCGTTTCTGTTTGGAACGGGTGCGGGACAGATCGTGTGGAGCGTCCTTTCGGGCGTGGTTTCCATCAATCTCGTTCTCATGTTCTTTAATCTGATTCCGCTGCCGCCTCTCGACGGCTTCGGCATCCTCACGCAGATTTTCAAGCTGGGCAGAAAGCCGTGGTACCAGCGTTTTTACCAGCTTGGACCGATGTTTCTCATGATTATCATTTTATTCCGACTGACATCCTACGTGATTTCACCAGCCGTTTCGTGGACTTATTCACTTATTATGAACATATTTTTCTAAATATGGATTTTGCCGAAAGCTCTGCAAGGCTGCAGATTTTCAGGAGTTTAAAGCAGCGGTCCTATCTGCTGCTTGCGGTAAAGCCTGCTTCGTCGAAACAGGTTCCGAAAGGATTCCTTGCAGATTTTCCGGTTCGGATTTTCTCTCGCTGCCGGTCGGCGGAAGGAAGATCGTTGAAAAATGAGGAGATGATATAAATGAATTTTGAAAAGTTTACCGAAAAAGCCCAGCAAGCAGTCGTAGACTGTCAAAATTATGCGATTTCTGAAGGGCATCAGCAGCTGGAAGGAGAGCATCTCCATCTGGCTCTGGTGAAGCAGGATCAGGGATTGATCGGAAGACTGCTGGATTATATGAATATTCCGAAGGCAGATGTGATCTCGGAGCTGGAACGCAGTCTTTCCAAGCTTCCTAAAGTACAGGGAGGCCAGCTTTACGCGTCTTCGCGGTTTAATAAGCTGATGATGGATGCGGAAAAGATCGCAGGAGACTTCAAGGATGAATTTGTAAGCGTGGAGCATCTGTATCTCGCGCTTTTAGATGAGAAAAATACACCGAGCACAGATATTTTTAAAAAATATAATATTACGAAGGACAGATTTCTTCAGGAGCTTTCCAAGGTGAGAGGCAATCAGCGGATCACCAGCTCTAATCCGGAGGACGGCTATGAGGCTCTGACAAAGTATGGACGCGATCTGGTAGAAGACGCTCGCGCCGGAAAGCTGGATCCGGTCATCGGACGGGATGCGGAAATCCGCCATACGATACAGATTCTTTCGCGGAGGACGAAGAATAATCCGGTTCTCATCGGAGAACCGGGCGTGGGCAAAACCGCAGTCGTGGAAGGGCTGGCACAGCGTATTCTCAACGGCGACGTACCGGAAGGACTGAAGGATAAGACGATTTTCGCTCTCGACATGGGCGCGCTCATCGCAGGCGCGAAATTCCGGGGAGAATTTGAGGAGCGGCTGAAAGCCGTTCTGAATGAAATCGAAAAATCGGACGGTAAGATTATTCTCTTTATCGACGAAATTCACACGATCGTTGGAGCGGGTAAGACAGAGGGCTCCATGGATGCGGGCAATCTGCTGAAGCCGAAGCTGGCGAGAGGCGAGCTGCATTGTATCGGCGCTACGACGCTGGACGAATATCGTCAGAATATCGAAAAGGACAAGGCGCTGGAGCGCCGTTTTCAAAAGGTCATGGTGGAACAGCCTACGGTGGAGGATACGATTTCCATTCTCCGAGGTCTTAAGCAGAGATTTGAAATTCATCACGGTGTAAGAATTACGGATAATGCGCTGATCGCCTGCGCTACGCTTTCCGACCGATATATCAGCGATCGTTTCCTGCCGGATAAGGCCATCGATCTGATGGACGAAGCGGCGTCTCTGATCCGTATGGAAATCGACTCCATGCCTGCAGAACTGGATGAAATTTCCAGAAAAATCATGCAGCTTGAAATCGAAAAACAGGCTCTCGGCAAAGAAGACGACGCGGCTTCTCAAGCTCGGCTTGCGAATATCGAAAAAGAACTTTCCGATCTTCGGGAGCGCAACGACGCTATGAGGCTCCAGTGGGAGCAGGAGAAGCGTGAAATCGGCGCTTCCAAGGAAATCAAGCAGAAAATCGAGGACGTCAAGCTGCGGATGGAAGAAGCGGAGCGCGATTACAATCTCGACCTGCTGGCGCAGCTGAAATACGGCGAGCTTCCTGCATTGGAGCAGCAGCTGAAGGAAGCGAAGGAAAACCTGGAAAATGCTTCAAAATCGGAAAATCGTCTCATCAAGGAAGAGGTGGATGAGCCGGAGATCGCAGAAGTCGTTTCCAAGTGGACCGGTATTCCTGTAGCAAAGCTGGTAGAGGCGGAGCGCGAAAAGCTGCTGCGTCTTGCGGACGTGCTTCACAACAGAGTCATCGGTCAGGACGAGGCGGTGGAAGCCGTTACGGAGGCTGTCATCCGCGCCCGCGCCGGACTGAAGGACGTCAATCGTCCGATCGGTTCCTTCATCTTTATGGGGCCTACCGGCGTAGGGAAAACAGAGCTGGCAAAAGCTCTTTCCGAAGCTCTGTTCGATAGTGAAAAGAATATGATCCGAATCGATATGTCGGAGTATATGGAAAAATACTCGGTATCCCGGCTGATTGGCGCGCCTCCGGGCTACGTGGGCTATGATGAAGGCGGTCAGCTGACGGAAGCGGTCAGACGCCATCCGTACAGCGTCATTCTCTTTGACGAAATCGAGAAGGCTCATCCGGATGTATTCAACATTCTGCTGCAGCTTCTGGACGACGGACGTCTCACGGACAATCAGGGAAGGACGGTAGATTTTAAAAATACGATCGTCATCATGACGTCCAATCTTGGCAGCGCTTATCTGACGGAAAACATCCATCAGGACGGCACCATCGATCCGGAAGTGAAAAATCAGGTGGAAGACGAGCTGAAGCGTCACTTCCGTCCGGAATTTATCAACCGTATCGACGACATCGTCGTATTCTCGCCGCTGACGGAAAACCAGATCAGAAGCATCATCGATCTGTCGCTGAGATCTCTCTCCGGCAGATTGGCGGACAGGAACATTTCCCTCACGCTGACGGATGCGGCAAAGTCATATATCGCAAAAGAAGCCTACGATCCGCATTACGGCGCACGGCCTGTCAAGCGTTATCTGCAGAAGTACGTGGAGACCGAGATCGCTCAGATGCTCATCCGCGGCGATTGCAAGGACGGCGACGACGTGACAGTAGATGCGGCAATGGATGGATTGACGTTTCAGACAGCGTAACAGTATGGATGGCAGGCCGTTCGGCGTCAGTTTTTCATCGGTTATGTAAATGGATGCGAGAAAAAGTTCCTGTTATTGGACGGCCGGATTTTTCTGTCGATTTGGAACCTGAATGGCAGGGAAAGAATAAGTATGAAAATATAGTTTGTGTTATGAGCGGGAAACAGACGACGGTATCGCCTGTTTCCCGTTTTTATGTATTTGAGGAAAAGACGAAATCTCCGGAATAATATTTGCTGTATCTTACAGTCTGGGTTAAAATTTTCATAGGAATATTTTTTGAAATAATATTCAACTAAAAAGCCGAATGATTTTATCAAGAGAATGGTTCCGCTTCAAAGCAATATCCGGCAGAACGTCAAGTTTTTAGAATGTATCATTTTAAGGAGTACGGAAAATGAAAAAGAAAGGCAAGAAAATCTGGCCGTTTCTGATCGCTGCGGTTATCGTCATCGTGGGAGCAGTCTATGGCGTAGATCTTACGATCGGCGAAGCGCCGGAGGGTTCCGGTTATCGAATTTACCAATGAATTTGTCATCGTTTCTACCGACGGTTATCTGAGAACGTATTTTTATCCGAATGACGGAATCGATTATTTTCGTCGCCAGTAAGCTCGGTATGAAAGAAATATGAGAGATCTCAATAAAAAGGAGAAGGACTTTCGATTTATGAAGTATAAAAATACCGTCCGAGCCCGTTTCATCAGCCGTCCCAATCGTTTTACGGCAGTGGTGGAAATGAATGGACAGAATTTAAAAACACCTCAGCTGTATAAGTCGAGGGGATTAAATCCGGAGACGGACGATACAAACGAACGTTTTAGCCGGTCTTCTGAACGGATGAAGTGCTGCTGCAGAGAGACGGTTCATGTAAAAAATACGGGACGCTGCCGTGAGCTTCTGATTCCGGGCGCGGACGTCATATTGGAAACCTCGGAAAATCCCAACCGTAAGACGAAATACGATCTGATCGCCGTATATAAAGAAGGATTTGGACTCGTCAACATGGACAGTCAGGCACCTAATAAAGTGGTACATGAATGGCTTCTTACAAAGGATTATGATCTGATCAAGCCGGAGTACACTTTCGGCGAGTCCCGCATCGATTTTTATATGGAAAAAGGCGGAGAAAAGTATCTGATGGAAGTAAAGGGCTGTACATTGGAAATCGATGGGATAGGATATTTTCCCGACGCTCCGACAGAGCGCGGTGTAAAACATCTGAGAGAACTGGCAAAAGCAGCGCGGCAGGGATATATCTGCTATGCGGCGTTCGTCGTTCAGATGGAAGGAGTAGACGAGGTTCGGCCAAATGTGGAGATGCACCCGCAGTTTGGCGAGGCGCTGGAGGAAGCTCAGATGGCCGGCGTTCGGGTACTCTGTCTGGGATGCAGCGTCGGCGAGGACGAATTGATCATCGATCGATGGAAAGTGCAGAACGTTCTATGAAATCCATGGAGAAGGAGGCGAGATAAAGTGAACGGAAAAAGCTGCAGAAGATTGGCTATTGTTTTTGTGTCAATGACATTGGCGATCCTGTCGATCTTTGTTTTCACAGCATGCGGAAAGATATCTGGTGAGGACATGGAAAAGTCAGGCAGCGAAGAATCACAGACCGGTAAGAGCACAGAGAATACGGCTGGAAAAGGGATGCTGCGCATCGTTGACGGCGCTGCCGAGGGAAATCTGCTTTTGGCAGAAATCGGAGGTTCCGGTATTTATCGGGTCAGTGTCGATGGAGATCGGGAAATAGAGATCACTGTGGACGGTGAAATGGCAGATGCATCGGCTCTTGCCGACGGGATGGAAGTGTCGGTTCGTTTCGACGGAAGTATTTTGGAAACTTACCCGGCCCGTTTTTCCGAAGTTACCGCTTTATCGGCAAAAAAACCGATAGGAGGAGGTTATACGGATTTGTGCGGTTTTTATCTGAAAGTTCTGGATGATCTGTGGAATACAGATTCGGCTCTGAATGAAGATATTTCCGCAGCGGGTCTGGATTTGTCGGATGCTCCGGGAGATTTGGAAGAATCGGAGATTCAGGCCATAGCATGGCGTTTCGGCGAACTGCATGATGTGAGTGTTATCACTGGCACATATGAAGAATTGGCGGAACAGGGATATATCGATGATGAAAAGCTGTGTTGGGAAGACGGATGCTTCTTTTCTATAACCCGTCATGAAGGTTCAGAGACAGAGTTTTATTCTCTGCCGGTCCTCCGATTCGATGCGCAGAAATGGCGTTCCGGTACGGGCGCGTATTTTTTCAATGACTGTACTGCTGTCTGGCCGGAGTTCGGCACGTGGACGGAATACACGAAAGGCAGCGAGGCGATTTC
>CAZGBL010000137.1:0-4229 GCA_964523955.1 uncultured Oscillospiraceae bacterium
AGCGAAAAACGCTACCTCTAATCAATCGTTACAATCTAATCGTTCTACGGCGCTTCCATCCCAGCAGAACTTTTCTGCTTCTGCGCTGGAAACGAATAATACTTCAAGCAGCAATAACGCATCTCTTAAAAATACTGCGACAAAGGGCGTACAGGGTACTTCGGTCAGCAAATCACAGTCCGGTATCAATCCGACGAAGATCGCAAGTTCCATTTTCAATCCTGTAAAGCAAACGGCGGGAAATGCTTCGCGGTGGGCTTCTTTAAAGGCAAGCCGGGGGATCGCGGAGGATAACGGTTTCAGCTCGCTCAGAGCGAACAGTGTTCGAGTGGAGGACAGGCAGAAAAAAGATACTTCTGGCGTCGTCGGGAATGCCGCAATCGATCTCGCAAAGATTGTCTCGAAAAATGCTGACGTGACATTTAAGAATACAGTAAAAGCGTATAACGCAAGTACCGCAGCTAAGAATGTCGCCGATACTGCGGGAGCACTGGGGAAAGTTCAGCGTCTTGGAGATGCGCACAGTAATCCGTCTGAGGACTTGTTTAACAGCGCGGAAACATTAAGACAGCAGATACAAAGAAGGAAAGAAATAGATAGCGCGGTAAAGGCAGGTCTGGCGAATGTTATCGCTCCTGTCGTATCAAATCAGGTAGGAAACAGCGCCAGTACGGTTGGCGACTCTGCAATAAATGTGGCTCGTTTCCGACAGGTGCAGGAAGCTTTGAAGGATTTAGGCCGGCCAGGGAACGTCACTAAATTGGAAGAAGAGAGAAATAATGCAGATCTTGATAATTACGTTAAATCGCTTTTTTCTGGTCAGCGGATTACGGATAAATTAAAGGAAGTAGCAGATGTTCTCAGTCTTCGTTCAGCATCTGGTGACGAAGGCGGTCATGTAAATGAACGTGTTGCCACGGGAGAAGAAAGCGGTTTAGAAGCGTGGCGCAGATTGTGGAAGGAATCTGGAAAACAGACGAAGCGCGAGCCGATTACCGTTGAAGTGGAAAAAGGCGGATGGGCTCCAAAGGGATTATTTCCGGGTGATAAGGTTGTGACGTCAAACGGCACATACACCATTGTAGCTGTTCTGTCTGACGGTTCTTACGTCACAGACGCTTTCGGAACCCGCAACAAGAACGGGAATGAAATCGCTAACGACAAAACGAGTCTGGGCGACTACGACAGTGAACATAAGTTTGACGATCCGACGCAAGAGCGCAAGGTAAAGAATCCGAATTTCTTTGATCGGATGGAGTACATGACAGAACAGGCGCAGAAGGATTATGATAAAAAACTGGCAAAGATACGTGATGATATGGGTCTGGTGGACAGCAGTGAAAAGGAAGAAAAGTACTGGAAAGATGTTGACACGACTATTAACAGAGTCGACATGCTGTACGCGTCCGATCCGGATGCTAAGCGAATCGGAGTTTCAAAAGTGGGGTTGCTAGGCAGTATTTATGGCCTACCCGGGCAGGAGGGCGAATGGACGCATGATCAGTACTTGGCGGAAACGTATTTAACAGATAGGCAGATGAGAGAGCTCAATTATATCTATCGCAAATACGGGTATGCCGAGGCGAGGAAGTATTTCAAGGCGCTGAAAGCCAAGTATCTCGCTCCTGCATACAACGAGGATCAGCTGAAACAATTAAATGAACGAACCGGGAATGCCGAGCAGGAAACAGAGGACTACGCTAGTAAGCAAAGGAAAGCGGGAACACTGAGCGAGGCGTTGTTTTACGGGGACGAAGCGTTCCGTCCGAAAGAGCAGGATCATAATTATGTGTACAATTCGATTGAAAGTCTTTCGCAGAATGTGTTAGCTCCGGCTGCATTTGCTGCTAACGTGGGGCAAGGCGTGAAGAACCTGTTCGGCATTGGAGAGTATGAACCGATTAGCCCAAACAGTTATTTAAATACAGAAGCAACTGTCGCAAGTCAGGCGAGAGAAAACACATCACAGAATCTTCAGTCAGCGGCGCAAAAGAACGTTACAAAATTAACGGGCAGTAAAACAGCAGGAAAAATTGCAAAAAAAGCTGCGGAGATCGGATACGGTGCAGGGATGTCAACCGCAGATATGGCCACGCTGGGGGCTTTAACCGGCGGCTTTGGCGGAGGGACGAAATTCGTCACGGCCGCGATGAGTACGGCTTCCGCAAATAATACGCTGGTGAACAGCCTTCAAAGAGGGGCGACACAGGAACAGGCGTTTACGAACGCGTTTATAAACGGCGCTTTAGAATACGTATCTGAACAACCGGCGGTGGAAAGTCTTGGCGGTATGCTGGTCGGACGAGCTGCGGTTACGGACGTAGTTTCCGCTTTCAAGGCGCTGGGTCGTCAGGCGGGAACGGAAGCGCTGGGTGAAGCGTTCGCGAATGTGTCTCAGACCTATGCGGACGATGTCATCATGGGGGACAAGTCGAACTATGCTCTTACGGTAGAAAACTATGTAAAACAGGGCGGCATGTCAAAAGCGGATGCAGAAAAGAAGGCGTTTCAGGACTTATACCTTAAGGATACGCTCACTGCTGCTGTTACCGGTGCAGTGGCGGGCAGTATGATGGTGGGCGGCGCGATAGCGAAAAGCCAGACACAGGTTGGGACGAGCTTGCAGAACGCCGCGAAGAATTATGCGGCCGATCGTGAAGGGAGTATCGACGAGCTTGCGGAACAGTATGAAGCAGAAGGAATGGAGGCGGAAGAGGCCAGAGAACGGGCGACGGAAGAGATCGATTATCAGATCGAAAACGGCGCTTATGTCAATAATGCGGCGTCTATTGTTCTGGATATCGCCTATAGCGTGAAACGTGCGGATGTGGGTCAGAAATATAAAGATACGGCAGATAAAGTGCTCAACGGCGAAAAGACGGGAGTAATCGAACTGGCCAACATGAAGGGCGCTTTACAGAACGCGGCTCAGAAGAAGGCGAAGTCCCAAATGACGTCGATTTACGATTATGTTGGTCTGAAAGTACCGCACAGGTTGTCGCGTGCGTTGGGAAAGTCCACGGGGCATGATGATACAGGATTCGCCAATAAGAAGTTTACGCAGGCGTGGGTGCAGAAATCCGCTGAGATTCTCGAGAAGGCTCAATCCTACGAGGAAGGCGATACAGAAACGAAGCGGGAATTAAGAAAGTACATGGATATCGCGGACACTCTGCTTTACGGTCAGGTACTGTCTGACGTCGGTAACACCACAGCATACGTCAGAGCGCAGGTGAACTATGTGCTCAACGGTATCGAAGCATCCGCCGCAGGAGCAAATGTACTTTCAAGGGAAGAAAGTATCTACGAAGAGTCGTCGCAGGAACCGGCTGAGGTTTCAGAGCAGCAGGCAACGGAGACGGAAACATTGCGGGCAGATGAAAGTCCAGCCACTCCCGACAGAGCGGAGCAGGCGACATTAGCGCCTGGTTCGGAACAGAGCACGACAATAACATCCGGTTCGGAACAGAACGCTGCACTGACTGGAAAGAAGCAGGGGAAAACCACCAGCTACCACTCTTCTTTAGAATCTGAAAACGCTTCGTCGCTGGTAGAACAGGCGAAGGAGGTTTCTGGCATTCAGGATTACGATATCATTCGCGTAAATGAGAACGATAAGACAGTCACATTCATGAAGACAGATGATTTTGACGGCAAAACGGAACCGAAGGTCGTCTCTGAAACGACGGTTGACGCGCAGGGTAATGTAGTGACAGAAGATTACGATAACAAGATTATCGTAGACAAATCAAAATATGTACGGCCGGATTATGAAGGCTTCGATGTTGCGGCGCAGGAGGAACGGGAAAAAGCGTGGAGGAACTCCGGTATCCGGTACGATTCTCAGAGTCTCGAAGACGAGAAATATTTCAACGAGACTTTCGGCGACGTGCTGAACCCAAAAGCAGAAGATGATATAATAGAAGACAGCACGGAAGACGATACTGAGAACACACAGGAGAAAGAACATGGACGAGAAGTTCGACGAGGAAAAGATTCGGAGGGTCACGGAAAACGCAGATCGACTCATGGAAAGCTGGGAGCGGATGAAAAAGGAAGGAAGGAAACCGAAACCGGAGGACGACAGAATACCGCATCTGTTTTGGAGAGCAGTGCCGGCAGACGGGGAGGAAGCCAGATTGCTGAGAGAGATTATGCGGCGGAGGCAATTAGCACAAAAAGAAAAATCCGAGGATTAGGCAGAGAAGCAAAAACTGAAGCTGAAAAGT
>CAZGBL010000137.1:4329-5851 GCA_964523955.1 uncultured Oscillospiraceae bacterium
TGTCAGCGTCAGAGAACCCGAGAAAACGCCGAAAGAGAAGATGCAGGAAAAGGCGAAAGAGATCATAGAAACTGCAAAAGAAAAACAGGCACAGAAGAAGGAAGATCCGGATAAACAATCAAATAAAATTACTCCGAATATGACGGAGGAAGAACGATTTGAAATTCTCAAAGATAAAGCTCTTCACTTAGTAGAAAATGAGGATCCTTCGTTGAATGAAAGTGAACTGGATGCTCTTAGACGAAAATATAATTCGGGCGCATTTGATATCTTTAAAAAAATAAAGGCGAGATTCAATGTGGGCGATAGCAAACTTTCTAACCGTGATGTGGAGTTGGAGTTCTCCTTTTCAAACAGCGCGTTAAATGAGAGTGTCCACAAACAGAAAAATAGTTTGGTTGAATATGCAGAGATGCTTACTGTGTTTGACGATATCGTTGAAAATGCCATCGCCGTCGATTGTTTTGAGGACAGGTACAGGGGAACGTCACGGGAGGATCCGGAATTATCCCGCGTATTCGTACTGATCGGAGCGTTTAAAAATCAAGGCGGTATTGTACCCATTAAAATCCTTGCGAAAGAATTTAAACGCAAAGACAATACGATAAGACTTGCAATTACGGCTCAAAAAATAAAATCCGACATCATGGTGCAGACCTATGGCACTACCCATACTTTCTACACTCCGTCGGATTTTGATAACATCAGTTTAGCAGAGTTGATAAAAGGAATCAATACGGAAGACGCAGATTTTCTGAAATACATACCAGACGGCTTTTTAAATACGGAGCAGAAATCCGCGAAACTGCTGGCTATATCGGATGAGGAGTCGTACATATCGCAGTATGAGCAGGGAAAGAATGCTCGGGAAGAAGAGGCGAAAAAAGAAAAATCAGAGCCTAAGCCAAAAGAAAAACAGGCACAGAAGAAGGACACAGATGTTTCTGGAATCAATCGAAGTTTACCTGAGGGAAGCGAACCCGAAGGCATATCAGGAGTACAAGAGGAAAGGAATCCTGAAGACGAGAATCAGCCAGCTGAACGAGTGGGCGGACAACGAGTGGACGAAGCTGTTTCAGCAGATGAAGAAGCAGTACATGCAGAGCAGCCAGTACGAGAAGGACAGGAAGACACAGACGGACGTAGACGGGACTCTGGGAATGATCGAGTATCAGGCGACGGAACTGGTGAGAGAGGAGCTGCTCGCAATGGTAACAGCCGAAGATTCTACATCGACCGATCTGTAAATCCATATCAGCAGACTCCGGCAAGAAGAGCGGAAGCGAATGTCAAGGCGATTAAGCTTTTGAAGGAAGTGCAGGAATCAGGAAGAACGAAGCTTACCAAGGAAGAGAAGCAGACGCTGGCAGCTTTCACAGGCTGGGGTGGTCTGAGCGGTCTCGTCGATTCCGGCCGGTATGCCGATCAGCTGAAGCAGATTCTGACAAAGGATGAATATTCTGCGGCTGCGGCAAGCTCCGCGACGGCATACTACACGCCGATGGAGATTATCGATGCGGTT
>CAZGBL010000138.1:0-5839 GCA_964523955.1 uncultured Oscillospiraceae bacterium
TTATTTTTGTAAGCGCTTGTCAAATATTCAAATAAGGCGTAAAATAAATTTTATCACATGTCCGCGTTAAAGCAATTAGATCAAAAAGTATATGACAAGGAGAATAATTATGAAAAAGGCATTATCTTTAGTTTTAACTCTTATGATGCTCTGCTTCGGTTTCACAGCCTGCGGATCATCCGGCGGCGGTTCCTCCGCTGACGATTCTGCTTATCCTACGAAGGACATTAACGGTATCGTCATGTGGGCTGAAGGCGGCGGTACGGATAATCTGGTCAGACCGCTCTGTACAGTAGCAGACAAGCTCATGGATGTAAACATTATCGTTCAGAATAAGACAGGCGGCACCGGCGCTATCGCAACGCAGTACGTATACGATCAGAAAGAGGACGGTTACAACCTCCTTCTCGGAGCAGAGAACCCTGCGCTCTATCAGATTTTAGGAACATCTGAACTTACATACGATGATTTTGAAACGGTTCTGCTCATCGGCAGTGAGGACGTTTCCATCGTCGTTCCGAACGATTCACCGTATAATTCTGTAAAAGACCTGGTAGCAGCAGCATCAGCTGATCCTGGTACGCTGGTATTCGCCGCTACAGGCGAAGGCGGTTCCCAGTGGCAGGCATGCGGTCTGCTGAAGGCTGTTACAGGCGCAGACTTTACGCAGCTTCCTCTGGACGGCGACGCTGACTGTCTGAGCGCGGTAATGGGCGGACAGGCTGATGTTACGACGATCAAGAGTTCTCAGGTCATGGAAGCTTATAAAGCGGGAACGGTTAAAATCCTTGCGACTCTGACAGCAGATCCTGTAGAAGAGCTCCAGGGAACGAAGCCGATTACAGAAGAATATCCGGAATTCTCTGAATATCTTCCGTTCGGTCCGTTTTACGGCGTATTCGTAAAGAAAGGCACTTCGGAAACGATCATTTCCACACTGGCAGATTATTTCACACAGGCTTTTGAATCTGATGAATATCAGGAAATTCTTGAAAATCTCAACATCAAGCCGTTAGGTCTGAAGGGAGAAGAGGCGAATACTTATATCGCTGAGTGGACGTTAAAGACTGCAAAGGCGCTGTACGCAGCAGGTTTGATCGATAAATCTCCTGAAGATCTGGGACTGGAGTAGTTTTTTTCAAAAGCAAAGTGCGGGATTCGATTTGAACTTACGGTTATCCGAAGCTTAGAAGGAAAGATGTCATACCGGACGGCTTTTTCGCAAAGAGAAAATCGGAGATCGGATGGTGCCCATTTCTATTTATCCTGCGCACTTCTGTTTAAACTGAAAATATGGTTTCGGATACAGATCTGATATTGAGATATCACTTAAGTAAATAGATCGGTTGAGTGAAAAACCGATTCACAGCAACGCATCAGCCCTCCCCGGGAGGGTTGATGCTCTTTGTATGAAGGGCTCTTTTCGATGGAAGAGACAGAGACCGTCTCTGTACAGGAAACGTCACCATGATATTTTTTGTGGCAAAGACCCGATATCGTAAGTAAAATTACGAGAAGCAGCGAAATTTCAGCAGAATGATTCAGATAATTTTTGAAATAAGATAAGTGAGATAGATTTAGATAAATTTAGATAGATTGGTTAATTTTAAATTCATATATGTATTTTATGAAAGGTTTAAATTTTATGGATAAGAAAACAAAACCGGGTGAGAAGGGGTTTCCCATACTGCTCCTGTTGTTGGGAATCTTTGTGACAAAAGAATCGGCAGAAATGTACCGTCAGGCTCCGCAGCTCCAGGGATACGGTACCGTACCGCTGATCTGCGGCATCCTTTTGATCGTCTTATCGGTTTTTGTCATATTAAATAATTTTAGACTTGAAAGTGAGATTAAGGAACAGCCTGTGAAAGAGAAAGCACAGAATGTGATACAGCATCTGTTTTCAAAAGATGTCCTGGTCATGCTGGCGCTGATCGTAGCTTATTGTCTGTTATTGAATTTCGGACTGCCGTTTATCGTCTCCAGCCCGATTTTCTTATGGGTATCTATGACATATTTGCGCAGAGGCGATTATATCAAAAATATAGTTTTTACTGCAATAATTATGGTATTTGTTATCGTTGTATTTAATGTAGCATTCCATGTAGTGCTGCCATAGGAGAATGAAATGGATATTTTATCTTATTTAGCGGCTCCGCTGACGAATCCTATGTGGCTCGTAATGATCGCTTTGGGCACATTCATGGGAATCTATATCGGAGCGATACCAGGTCTGTCTGCGACGATGGCGGTATCTCTGCTGGTATCTTTTACTTATGGCTGGAGTACAGAGACTGCGCTGGCCATTATGGTGGGCATTTACTGCGGCGTCGTTTACGGCGGTTCCAGGTCGGCGATTTTACTTAATATCCCGGGTGCGCCCGCCGCAGTCGCTACCGCGTTGGACGGCTATCCTCTGGCAAAAAAGGGATTGGCGGGGAAGGCCATAGGAATTACCACGATTTCCTCTGTCATCGGGGGATTTGTCGGAGTGATTCTGTTATCGATCTGCGCACCGCTGCTCTCTAAGGTTGCGCTGAAGTTTTCACCAAGAGATTATCTTCTTCTGGCCTTTATGGGGCTGATGATGATAGGAAGTCTCGGAGGAAAATCCGTGGCGAAAGGGCTGATTTCTGCCGTAATCGGCGTCACGTTGGGAATGATCGGTCTGGATACCATCACGGCTACGGCGAGATTTACCTTTGGAAATGTCTATCTGATGTCGGGTATTAACTATATCGTGGCGATGATCGGACTCTTCGGCGTATCTGAGGTTCTCGTTCAGGTGCTGGATAAAGACGCTCCTATCATAAAGCAGAAAGTTGATAAAATCGTGCCGGATTTAAAAGATGTGGTCAAGCATTTGCCTCTAACGCTCCGTTCTTCGGTGGTGGGAACGATAATAGGCGCTCTGCCGGGAGCCGGCGGAGATCTTGCGGCGCTGATCGCTTACGATCAGGCGAAGCGCACGGTGAAAAACCCTGAGGTTCCGTTTGGTGAAGGCGCGGTGGAAGGCCTGGTGGCTCCGGAATCGGCAAATAACGCCAATATCGGAGGCGCTTTTATTCCGATGCTGACTCTGGGTATTCCAGGAGATTCGGTCACAGCCATACTCATCGGTGCGCTGACGATTCACGGACTTCAGCCAGGGCCTACGCTGATGACGTCGACTCCTGATCTGTTTTACTACATCGTAGGAGCTCTGGTTTTGGCAAATATCTTCCTTTTGATTTTCGGATTGACAGGCGTCAGGATTTTTACGAAGCTGGTAGAAATTCCGAGAGGAATTCTCCTGCCCGGTATCGTCATCTTATCGGTTGTCGGTGTGTATTCGATAAATAACAGCATTTACGATATTTTCTGGATGGTGGGCTTCGGTGTGCTCGGCTATTTTCTGAAACGATACGACTATCCAGTGGCTCCGGCGGTGCTGGGGATCATTTTGGCCTCTCTGATCGAAAAAAACTTCAGAAGAGCTATTATATTGGACGGTACGATTCCGAATCTGATTCTTCACTGCTTTACGTCTCCGATTTCTCTGGTGTTGATTTTAATCATCGTATTTATGTTTGTTTTTCAGAATCAAAAGTTTAAGGATTTCAGAAGCAGCATTTCAAAAAAGAACAGAGAGGAAGCGGAACTGTATACAGAAAATGCGCAGGAATCAAAATCGACGGAAGAATGAGGAAACGTCAGGATTACGCCGGCAGGAAGCTCGGCTGGCAGGAGGCTCGATCAAAAGCAGAGGTAATGAAATAAGGGGATAAGACAAAAAACATGAATGATTTTATGAAAAAATTCAGCCTGGAAGGTAAAAAGGCGATTATCACCGGCGGGGCGAGAGGGCTGGATTACGGAATTGCAGAAGGATTTCGGGATGCAGGCGCTGAGATCGTGCTGCTGGATATTAATGAGGCGGTATATGAATCGGCGGAAAAGTTGAATCGGCCGGAAACGCCGGTATACGGCGTGATCGGAGACGTGTCAGATACCGAAAATTTAAAAAAGGCTTATGCGCAGTGCCTGGAAAAGCTGGGCGGCAGAGTGGATATTCTCGTTAACGGCGCGGGAATTCAGTATAGGAGCTATGCGGAGGATTTTCCGGAGGATATGTGGAGAAAGATCATCGACGTCAATCTGAACGGTTTATTCTTCATGTCTCAGCTGGCGGGAAGGACGATGCTGGAGCAGGGTTATGGCCGTATCATCAATATCGCTTCTCTGTCTTCTTTCTTTGGCGCGTCGATGATAGCAGGATATACAGCCAGCAAGGGCGGCGTGGCGCAGCTGACAAAGGTTTTGTCCACAGAGTGGGCAGGAAGAGGCGTCAATGTAAATGCTATCGCACCTGGCTATATGAAGACGGAGCTGACGGCTGACATCGAAACGAAAAATCCGGAGCAGTACAGGAACGTATGCGCGCGTATTCCAAAGGAGCGTTGGGGCACGGCGGAAGATTTGAAGGGCATCGCAGTATTTCTTGCATCGGATGCCTCAGAATATATTACAGGAACGGTAACGCTGGTAGACGGCGGATACGCTGTAAAATAGAAGGATATTTAAGATGCGGAGGTGGATTTTTCCGCATCTTTGCGTATGAGAATCGTTTTCTGTTCAGACGAGTTATCAATTTCTGCAAAGGTTTGAAAGTTTAAGGAAAAGCAGCAGAAGCGTCTGGAATAGAGATGAATTACCCAGTAGAATTTGGAAGAAAGGAGAAAATTCGATCACTTTCTAATACGATTGGATTATACGAGAAAAAATGAAGGGTGATATAGGTGTAAATACCAAATTAGCTTCTATCATCGGGACAGACATCGGACACAGCAAGTCCCCTGCGATGATGAACGCGGCATTTCAGGAAAAAGCAATAGACTATTACTATTTTCCGATGAATATAAAAGAAGAGGATTTCGGTGACGTTATTCGGGGCGTTTCCAAGATGAATTACGCGGGGCTGACTATTACCATTCCGTATAAAATCGAAGTGATGAAATATCTGGATGAGATCGACCGGACGGCAGAAATTATCGGCGCTGTCAATACGATACGCATCAAAGACGGGAAGATGAAAGGCTTCAATACGGATGGAGAAGGTTTTGTACGCGGTTTGGAGGCGGATAAGGGGATTGATGCAGCGAAGAGTACCTTTGTCGTCATAGGAGCGGGAGGCGTTTCGAGAGCTATTATGACGGTTTTGGCTTCTCGAAAGGCGGCGGCTGCAGAATCGGCTGCCGATGAGCAAAAAAAGGTTCAGAACGCTTTAGAGAGGCCGAAAAACGGCATTCCATCTTGTGAAAAGAAGATCTATCTTGCTAATCGTACTTATGGGCGTGCAGAAGAGCTCTGTAAAAAACTGAACGAATTGGTATGCGGCTGTTGTGTGCCGCTGCCCCTTGACGATAAGCTGGGAAAGTATATCGATGAGGCGGATGTTCTCGTCAATGCTACAAATATAGGGATGCCGCCTTATGAGGATATGATGCCTGTCGATCCGGCGCTTTTACATGCTGGAATGCTGGTGGCCGACGTCATTTATAATCCCCGCCGTACGAAACTCTTACTGGCTGCGGAGTCTATGGGATGTGATACGATCAACGGTCAAAGCCTGCTGCTGCACCAGGGAAAGATGGCTTTTCATATCTGGACAGGTCTGGAAGCGCCCGGCGAAGTGATGATGAAGGCGGTCTTCGGTGAGGAGCGGTAGGAGCAGAATTCAGTGATGAAGAGAGAAAATGAAGCGGAATCGCGCAGGTATTCTACTCATTTATACGCCGAAGAGCTTGTTCTGATTCGATCGAAGGGTTCCCTCATCATACAGATATGAAACGTACGCTGC
>CAZGBL010000139.1:0-5768 GCA_964523955.1 uncultured Oscillospiraceae bacterium
TCCATTGCCGACTTTCGGCGATAGGGGTATCATCCCTCGCCGAACCCCGGCTGAGCGAAAGCTCCTGGCGCTTGCTGCAAGCGTTCGCGTCGTCCTTGACAAGCGAGCTTATCAGGAGCTTTGCTCCGCTTTAATAATGAAGGTCAGCAGAATACCGAAAGGAGTAGTGGTGCTTATGGCAGAATGCCGTCAGGTATGTGTGAGGGCGCAGGATTAAAGGAATACAGAAGAGTAAACGTTATTTTGTGGAATGCGGAAAGAATTTTCGTTTTTCTCTGGGGATCAGCAGAAGCGTCAAATTCAAGAAGCGAGATAAAAAGAAAACTTGAAGAGTGAAATAATAGATGCGATTACAACGGGGTGATCAGGAAGTCATTTTCTGGCGCTCCGTTTTTTCGTTATATCTGTCGGCTGCGGACGATGATTGAGGACGCAGGGGAGAGCGCTGAAAGGCTGTGCAGAGGTCTGCGGTTCGACAGACGAGAAAAATCTATTATTTCCCCCTTCTTTCGGGAAAGGACTGAGAATTATGAGAATCGCAGAGCATCCGATCTTAGGTACTTACGAAAAGGGAAGAGAAGTGCGTTTTACGCTGGATGGAAAAGAGCTGTCGGGCTTTGAAGGCGAACCCATCGCGGCAGCTCTGAAGGCGGCGGGCGTTTCGACTCATCGATATACGGCAAAGGAGCACAAGCCCCGCGGTATTTTCTGCGCTATCGGCCGCTGTACGGATTGCGTCATGATCGTAAACGGTCAGCCGAATGTGCGCACCTGCATTACGCCTTTAGAAGAAGGTATGAAGGTGCAGACGCAGTATGGTGTAGAAACACGTGAAGCATGGGAGGCGAGGAACAGATGAAAAGATATGAATTAATCGTTATCGGAGCAGGTCCGGCAGGACTTTCGGCGGCCATCACAGCAGGAAAAGCGGGAATGGAAGTAGCGGTATTCGACGAAAATGCGGGCCCCGGCGGACAGCTCTTCAAGCAGATACATAAATTTTTCGGCTCCAGAGCCAACCACGCGAAGGAACGAGGCTTCCGCATCGGGCAGAAGCTGCTGGCGGAGGCAGAGAAAGCGGGGGTAAAGGTCTTTCTGAATTCCACGGTCATGGGTATTTTCGATGAGAAGGAGGTTCTGGTGAGGATCGGAGATGAGGTGGATCATTTCAAAGGCGACGCCATCGTCATCGCCAGCGGCGCGGCGGAAAATATGATTCCGTTTAAAGGCTGGAACAAGCCGGGCGTCATGGGAGCGGGAGCGGCGCAGACGCTCATGAATCTTCACGGCGTGCAGCCGGGGAATAAAGTGATGATGGTAGGTTCCGGCAATGTAGGTCTGATCGTGGCTTTTCAGCTGCTTCAGTCAGGCTGTGACCTGGCAGCCGTGCTGGATGCGGCGCCGAGAGTGGGCGGATACGGGGTACACGCCGCGAAAATCGCGCGTACGGGAGTGCCGTTCCTCACATCTCATACCATCGTAGAGGCGAAAGGAGACGAAAAGGTAGAGAGCGCCGTCATCGCGGAGGTGGATGAAAGATTCCGGCCGATTCCGGGAACAGAACGAGAAATCGAGGTGGATACCATTCTTCTGGCCGTAGGGCTTACGCCTACCAGCCAACTGGCCATCAATGCGGGCTGCCGCGTTGAGTACCTGGAAAAGGATGGAAGACTTTCTCCTGTCACCATCGCAGATGAATACGGTGAGACGTCGGTGTCGGGTATTTACTGCTGCGGCGACTGCAGGCAGGAGAATGCGGAAGGCGCTTCCTCCGCTATGCTGCAGGGAAGGATTTCGGCGACACGCATCGCAGCAAAGCTGGGATATGTGGAACAAGCAGAGGCTGAAAAGAGGATTCGGGAATATCAGGACGCTCTCGCCCAGCTGGGCAGGGGCATGTTCGCTGTGGAAAACAAAGGACGTATGGATCTGGGTACGACAGAAGAAGGATATGCGCTTTCGGAAAGCCTCCTGAAGAGAGGATATATCGAACCGGAAGAGCTGGAAGCATTTCCGGCGGCCAGCGCTCGCGTTAAAGGCGTTCATCCCGTCATCGAATGTACGCAGAATATTCCCTGTAATCCATGTCAGGACGCTTGTCCCTTCGGGTGTATTTTGGTGGGAAGCGATATTATTAAGATTCCGGCAATCAATCCGGAGAAAAAGTGCGGCGGCTGCGGAAATTGCGTAGCCAGCTGTTCCGGCCAGGCGATTTTCCTGGTAAACGAAGATTATGAGCCGGGTTATGCTACAGTGGGGCTTCCTTATGAATTTCTTCCGCTGCCGGAGACCGGCATGAAGGGCAAGGCGCTGGATCGAGGCGGAAGGCCGGTCTGTGATGCGGAGGTGGTATCCGTTCGCATGACGGCGGCCATGGATAAGACAGCGCTGCTGACCATGAAGGTGCCTTTGGAATACGTCAGCCAGGCGCGTTTCTTCAAGGCGTAAATCCGTATGACAAGCGAGGATGTCTCCGTCGATGGAGAAATGTATGGGGCAGCTCACGGCGGACTGTACTTCAGTGGAACACGACCAGAAGCGTATGGTCAACGAAACAGCGGAAGAGCAGCCGACAGGAAAAAAGCTGGGAACGGTGGAAAAGCACGGGGAGGTGCAGGAAATGAGCAAGATTATAAGGACAGCAGCGACGGAATCGTTTGTACCGGAACCGGATGACGACATGATCATCTGCCGCTGTGAGGAGATTACAAAGGGTGAAATCCGAAAGGCGGTACACGAGGGGATGCGAACGACAAATGAAGTGAAACGGTGGCTTCGCTGCGGTATGGGGCTCTGTCAGGGACAGACCTGCCAGAGAAATGTGCAGAATATCGTAGCCAGGGAATTGGGTCTCAGCGTAAAGGATCTCGGTATGATCACAGGACGGACTCCCGCTCGGCCGGTGGTCATGGAAACGTATGCGAACGATATTCTGGATGTGAAAGAGTAGGTGGAAATCATGGAAAAGAGAACAGCATCCGTCATCATCATCGGCGGAGGAATCATGGCATGCGCCACGGCATATAACCTGGCGAAGCGCGGAATGAAAGACGTCCTCGTATTGGAAAAGAAGGAGATCGGCAACGGCGGCTCCTGCAGAAACGCAGGCGGCGTCAGACAGTCGGCACGAGACGTAAGAGAACTTCCCCTGGCTATGTATGCGGTGTCTAATATCTGGCCTACCTTGGGCGAGGAACTGGACGTCAACGTGGAATATTGTCAGAAGGGAAATCTCCGTCTGGGAAAGACAGAAAAGCATATAAAAATTCTCGAAGACCACACGGCGAAATCCACCTCTGCGGGTCTCGACGTGAAGATGATTTCCGGAGATGAGGCCAGAGAAATCTGTCCGTATATGTCTGAAGAGGTCATAGGAGCCAGCTGGTGCCCTACAGACGGTCATGCGAATCCTCTCCGCACGACACTGGGATTTTACCGCAAGGCGCTGGCCATGGGCGTCACCTTTGTCACAGGCGTGACGGTAACAGGGATACGAAAGGTGAAAGGAAAGGCGCGTATCGTGGAAACGGACGACGGCATTTATGAAGGCGAGCAGATTCTTCTGTGCGCCGGCTGGGAATCGAGAAGGATTTCAAATACGGTCGGCATTGATATTCCGGTGGAGAGAGAGTTTTCCGAGGTGCTCGTCACGGAGATGGAGCCGGAGATGTTCCCTGTGATGCTGGGAACGGCGGAGGCCGATTTCTACGGCAGTCAGTCGGAACACGGTTCCTTCGTCATGGGAGGGAACAGCGGCATAGAGCCGTATGTTTCAAACAAAGATCGATTTGTCACGAATCCGCTGACGGCGTCCTGTCTGTGCCGAGGTATTATCAAGTATTTCCCGATTTTAAAGGACGCTAAGATCGTCAGAACCTGGTCCGGCTGGTACGACGTGTGCAAGGATAAAGTGCCGGTGATAGATAAGATCAGCGAGGTTCCGGGTTTGACCGTAGCGTACGGTTTCTGCGGACACGGTTTCGGTATTTCACCGGCGGTGGGTATCGCTCTCAGTGAGCTGATACTCGATGGAGCGTCGCATACGATCGATATTTCCGATCTGAAATACGACCGCTTTCGGGCGAAGGCGTAGTGTAAGGATTGCAGAGTGCAGGCTGAGCGAAAGAGGCAGGGAAATAAGCGCAGAAGGATTTATGGCTGCTTAGGGAAGTGGCTATGGCTGATTGAAAGAGGCAGCCAAATAAGCGCGGTAAAGCGATAACAGGATCATCACAGATAACGAATCATCACAGATAACGGTCTGAGGCGTCCTGAAAAGTTAGAACAAAAATTTGACGATTGGCGGTCCGTTTCATCAGGAAATTTTAAAGGAGGATGTCAGGTAAAAGCATTAAGGAGAGAATAGGGAGGTTGTGACATGGAAAATACGTATTTATTTAACTCGATTTGGGTTTTATGTGCGGCAGTATTTGTATTTATGATGCAGATGGGATTTGCTTGTTGTGAGAGCGGATTTTCACGTTCTAAGAACGCATGCAATATCTGGTTGAAAAATTTCTGTGACTTTTGCGTAGGCGCATTAGTTTACTACTTTATCGGTTTTGGGTTCATGTATGGAGATGACTGGCACGGTCTGATCGGAATCAACGGTTTTTTCAATCCGCTGGATCAGAATCTCGGCGTGTGGGAAGGCATCGACGGTTCCTTATCTCCACAGATTTATCTGCTGTTTCAGACGATGTTCTGCGCCACGACAGCTACGATCATCTCCGGAGCGGTGGCGGAGAGATTTCGCTTTGACACTTATCTGATCGTCAGTGTTTTGATGACAGGCTTTATCTATCCGGTGGTCGGTCACTGGGTATGGGGCGGCGGCTGGCTGTCTCAGATCGGCTTCTCAGACTTTGCGGGCTCGGGTACAGTACACGCTGTGGGCGGTATCGCAGCTCTGATGGGAGCTGTCGCGGTGGGCCCGCGTATCGGAAAATACGTGGACGGAAAAGCTCATGCGATACCGGGGCATAATATTCCAATGGCGATGTTGGGCGGATTTATTCTCTGGGCAGGCTGGTACGGATTTAATCCGGGTTCTGAATTGGCGCTGGATGACGTTACTTTTTACACGACAGTTACTACTACATTCGCTGGAGCAGCAGGCGGACTGACGGCGCTCTTTTTTACATGGATAAGATATAAGAAGCCGGATCCGACGCTGGCTATGAACGGCGCACTGGGCGGTCTGGTTGCAGTCTGTACGGGCGTGGCTCAGGTCAGCTGTCTGGGCTCTGTCGTCATCGGTATGGCAGCAGGCATCCTGTTGCCGCTTTCCGTATCGGTTCTCGATAATAAGTTTCATGTGGATGACCCGGCAGGCGCGATTTCCCTTCATGGGGTATGCGGTATCACCGGCGCGGTTCTCGGCGGTCTTCTGTCCACGGAGGATGGACTGCTTTACGGTTTCGGAGCTGGCCGCCTGATCGCACAGCTCGTGGGTATGGCCTCCATCATCGCGTTCGTTCTTATTACGACGGGAATCCTGCTCTTTGTTCTCAAGAGGTCAATCGGAATCAGGGTGCCGAGATCCGTCGAATTGGAAGGGCTGGATCTGAACGAGCACAGCATGGCGGCTTATCCGGAAGAATACTGATATATATGATTTTTGAAGCAATCATTTTGCGGTTCGGCGACGGAACGATGTCGTAATTCGGAAAGTCAGGAAGGCCGAAATCGGAAAAGTTGAGTCGGACTGCGGCAGGGTGTCCGAAAACTCAATGCAAAGCGATATGCGACACCAAATATAGTATTTA
>CAZGBL010000140.1:0-5764 GCA_964523955.1 uncultured Oscillospiraceae bacterium
TCCATATATTTTTTACGCTATATTTTCTTACAAAACAATATTTTTATGATAAAATATAAAATAAGGAGTAACTTTAACAGGAAACTTCTTGCTGCAGATACACACGATATTCAATAACACGCCAATATCATTGTTTCGTGTGCAATCCGCCTTTATATGATAAGGACGACTCACTCGGTATCTTTGATACTGCATCATCCTTTCATATCATTTTTTCAATTCCGCTGCCGTATTTTACTGCAGCGGCTTTTTATTTTTTCGCCTGCAAAACATATTTACTCTCGGCTCGCCTTCCGACCGGCTTGTCCTTTTCTTTCGCCCTGTTCGCTCTGCTTTTTGAGGGCACGTCGTTTCTTCTGCTGTTCATAAAAACTGATTACAGCTTCATCCGGCTCAGCGTCTCTTGCGGCCATCTCGCGAATACTCTGTATGATCCGATCGCACATATCGCAGAATACATCGCATTCCTCCTCACTGAGGCATTCCCGTATGCATTCCTCGAATCGAACCTGGCCGAACTCTCTGCGCGCCAGCGCCATCGTCCCGTCATTCGTCAGATAGATATGCGTCTTCCTTCTGTCATTCTGATCCCTTTCCCGATAGATCATTCCGTCTTTTTCCAAACCGGAAAGCTTTTCGGAAATCATAGGCGCCGACATATCCATCATCACAGAAAGCTCTATCCCGGAAATTCCCGGATGCTCCGAAATCGTCCGCAGCAGCCTCCCATGTCCTTTTCCATTGGAATCCGGAGACATTGCGCCCTGTTGATGACGTACCGTCTCATTCAATTTCTTGATCGAGCCGATAACATCCTTTTTTTTCATACTATAACTTCCCTTCTCTTTTCTTCTAAATTTTGCAGCTGCCCGAATTTTTGATTCATTATCTTTTCAGCAATTCGATGTCTGACACAGAAATCGCTCCGCAACCCCTTGAAAACACCCCGCAGTAATTTACCGATCCAGCCCATTCAATCTTTGCTCTTCCAAAAATATAATTCATTAAATCAATCATTAGGCATATTTAATTATAATCATAATCAAATCATTTTGCAATACCTAATTATATTTATTTTAATTTTAATCAGCATTTATTCTTTAAACTTATTTTGATAGTTTTAGCTCATCTTTACTGAATTTTCATTTAAAATGCTTATATTTCAACCGTTTTACCGCTATTTTCTCTCAGAGCTTTCACGATTTTCAAGCAAATTTTTTTGTATTTCCACCATCCATATCCTCATAACCGGCTGAGTCTTCTCCAAACCCGATTAGAGGAAAGCCTCTTATTTTCTTGTTAAAGCGGAGCAGGCGCAGCCGACAATTCTCCTGTCGGCTGCGCCTGCTCTGCTTTAAATTAATTGAAAATTTCACGATAGCTAAATATAATGACATATGAGGTGATCATTATGAAAAAAACTGCAATTCAGAAAAAAACATATCTGGCGATCTACCGCCTCCTCAACGGAGTCACTCCCATCGACGGCGACTGCGGCGCGCTGTGCGGCGCAGTCTGTTGTATGGCGGGAGATGACGATATGGGCATCTACCTGCTGCCTGGAGAGGAAGCGATCTTCGACAAAACCGACGACTGGCTCGAATGGAATACGCAGAACGCGGAAGAAAACGGCTTTCCCAATTCGTGGAAAGGAGAAATTTTCTTCATAAAATGTAAAAATCCCCCTCTCTGCCGCCGGGCGAGACGGCCGATTCAGTGCCGCACCTTTCCGCTTATGCCTTATCTTACGGAAAGAGGCGAACTGCAGATGCTTTACAACGATAACGAACTTCCATATCTCTGCCCTCTGATCGAGGAGGAAATACCGCTGAACGACGATTTTGTAAAAGCCACCCATACCGTCTGGAAACACCTGATCGAAGATCCCCTGATCTACGATCTCGTATGGATGGATTCTGAAGAATTGCGGGAAATGATAGAATAATTCCTCTTAAAACAGCACAGCGCTTCTGACTAGCCCGTATTTCTGCAGCGGAATCGCAAAAATGAAAAAAGCAGAGACTTCTTTTCACTCTAAGATGCTATGCAATCGTTCTGCCTACCGAACAATCCTGAAATTTTCTTCCGCTAAAATCCAGTTTGCCCGAAACAGCCGCATGATCTGCCAGTAACCTGCGCCTCGGAGTCCAAATTCCTTAATCAGATCAAATTTTGCCTGCATACTGCGAACGTCTTCAAACCAGACCTCATGTTCCACACCGTTATCGCTGTAAAAAAAGTAGGGAGTCTGAGCCGTTTCATCAAAAAGTATTTCTGCGTTATTCTCCGCCGCCAACTGTACGGCCTCGATATTTCCTATGGTCCTCGCCCGGGACAAGCCTTCGACGAACGGCAGCGCCCAGTCATATCCATAATTCGGGATTCCCAGATCGATTTTTTCTGTGGGAATCCGCGTGACCGCATATTCCACGACGCGGCGTACCTGATTGATAGGAGCTACCGCCATAGGAGGACTATAGGTATAACCCCATTCATATGTCATAAGCAGAACGCTGTTCGCTGCCGCACCCAGTCCCGCATAGTCCTTTCCTTCATAGAGAAGCCCCCGTTGATCGTCCGACGTCTTGGGCGCTAACGCCACGGATACGGTATAGCCTTCTTCATTCATTCGAGCCGTCAGTTCCGCTACAAAAGCGGTAAACGCATCCCTGTCCGACGCTAAAATATATTCAAAGTCCACATCTACACCGCTGAAATTTTTCTGCTGCATCACCAATAAGAGATTTTGAATGAGATTTTCCTGTATTTGAGGATTATGAACCAAAAGAGTCACCAGAGTATTGTCAAAGCCGCCTTCCTCATTGAGAGGCGTCAGCGTTAAGATCGTCCGTGTTCCCTGTTCCAAAGCGGCTTCAATCATCCGCATGTCGTCTGTCAGCGGAGGAATCAGTTCACCCGTCGGTGTAAAACCGTAAGAAAAAACAGACAGAGTCGTCAGAAAAGGAAGCGTTTCATTGAGAACCATTTCATTGATAAACGGATACGCATATCCATTCATCGCAGCATTCCTCCTTATGTCGATCCCGACTTCCAGCACTTCTGCTTCCCCGGCAGCCGAGACGCGCTGCACAAATGAACTCATGCTTTCATCGTCTTCCGGCAGCAAAAGCGCCTGCCCTACCGCTAAAAGATAAGGATATGTGATCTGATTGATATACATAATCAGCTCTGCCGCTGTGCCGGTATCCCGCGCTATGCTGCTGACCGTATCTCCAGGCTGTACGATATAGATAACCATAAATACTCCCGTTCCGTTTTCAGCGTATCGGTTCCTTCTTCTGTAACGCTTGCCGCTATACATTCTGCAGTCATCCCAGACCCATGATTCAAAATGATCCAGCCGCACCTGAGTTCGCTTTTCCCGATAGACACTTACCATTGACCTATACGATTTCTCGATATATGAATATCTATATGACACTGCCGCCGTTTTTATTCGGCGTCTTTCCAGCGATATTTCAGCCTGTTTAATAATGGGAGCGCAATTCATCCCCCACTTTAAAAGTGGGGCGACTTCTTGCTGGATGAGGTTAAAAACGCGATTTCGTTTCGATTCTGCTTCTATCCAAAAACAAAATCAGACCGCCCTTTTCCTCATAGCCTGTCCTCCAGAGTTCCTGCAGATCCAACCATCGGTATTCTCCGTAAGTCACTGCCTTGACCTTCATACCATCTGTTGGAGCCGCCCATAAGCCCGATCCTTCTGCATCCTCCGACTGTGAATTCTGTCTCTTTGCGTCCTCTGTCAAAAAATTCGGCTCACCGCTGTTTATGTAAACATTTTCCATATCATATCCCGTCAATAAAAACCAATGCCACACATAGTCGCTCATTTCCGGTTTACTGTGATGCAGCGTGAGACATGGCACCGGATACCCCTGATCGATCTGATTTTTTACCGCACAAGCCGCCTCTTCATACGGCAAATCGCCTGAGAAAGGCAGAAGAGTCAAACGATCTTCTTTCACGCACTTCAAATACTCAAAAAATCCATCGATATACAGCTGCAGCGTATTGATTCCGCCCTTCCTCGGACGCAGATACGGCTTCATCATCTTGGCAAATTTGAGGTAGTCCCGCTTGGTCACGCGATTCGCATCAAAAGGATACAGATGCGCTTTATTCCTATGACGGGCGAAATAAATGCAGCAGTCACACGCCGTTACAGCTCCGCATCCGCCGATACGCATCATAACATCGAGAAACCAATCCTGATTGCCGCCGTAAGAGCCGCCGATTTTAAAATATTCCAGTTCCTTTTTCATAGTCCACAATTTTCCATTCATTTCCATAGCTCTGCATCTTGCCGCCTAAAGCGGAGCAGAGTTCCTGACAATCTTGCTTGTCAAGGACGACGTGAGCGCTTGCAGCAAGCGCCAGAAGCTTCCGCTCAGCCGGGTTTCGGCGAGGGGGATTATGACCCCAACCGCCGAAAGTCGGAAATGGAACCCGCCGCTTACAGAAACGGTATCATCTGGCGCTTGTTATAAACTAGCTTTCAGAATATTTAACACCTCATTACGAGTCAGCACCTTATAGCCGCCCTCCATAATAAGCGTTCCGTCTGCAATACCGTCCAGCATTTCTTCTGTTGCCCCCAGCTCATGGAGATTCATCACGAGATCCAGTTCCTTCATCCAGCCTTCCATACAGGAGAGACCTTCCTCGGCAATCTGTTCATCGGATTTTCCGCTGGCGTCAACTTCCCACACGTTCACCGCAAAACGGCGGAACTTTTTAAGGCCATAGGGCATGATGTACCGATAATAAGGCAGAGATACCGCAGAAAGCGTCATTCCGTGCGTCGCATCCGTGTATGCACCTACGGACTGCCCAAACATATGAACCATCCAGTCTGTACTTTTTCCTTTGGAAACAAGGGTATTCAGCGCCCAAGTTGCCGCCCACATGATATTTGACCTTGCCTCATAATCCTCTGGATTCTGAATGGCGATTCGGGAACTGTGAACCACCGATTTCATCAGCGCCTCACTGATATAATCGCTGGTATTGTCATCCTCGCCGGAAAAATACTGTTCGCAGATATGGCTGAAAATATCGTAGATACCCGCTGCCATCTGCCGCTTCGGCAGGGTAAAGGTAAATTTCGGATTCAGGATTGCAAACTTTGGCATCACCTGATCTCCAAATACATGACCGATTTTCAGCTTTTGATCATGATTGGTAATCACCGCGCCGCCGTTCATCTCGCTGCCGGTTCCCGCCATTGTCAGCACACAGCCGACAGGGACGATCTCACAGTCCGGCTCTTCAAAACGGATGTAATATTTTTCCCACGGATCTTCCTCACAGTGAACAGACACGGAAACTGCCTTTGCATAATCACAACAGGAGCCGCCACCCACAGCCAGCAGAAAATCCACATGGTTCTCTCTGGCAATCTGAACGCCTTCCCGCAGCTTCTCTACGGCAGGATTCGGCATCACGCCGCCGTCCTCAATGACCACCTTGCCATTCGCCTTCAGCAGCTCCATAACCTGATCATAAATGCCATTTTTCTTGATGGAGCCGCCGCCGTAAATCAATTGCACGGTTTTCCCGTATTTAGGGAGCTCCTCGTTCAGAGAGAAAAGGGAATCTTCTCCAAAATAAAGCTTCGTCGGATTTGAATACTCGAAATTTCCTAACATGATATTTTCCTCCTTAATCCTATTTAAAGCGGAGCAGAGCTCCTGACAAGCTCGCTTGTCAAGGACGACGCGAACGCTTGCAGCAAGCGCCA
>CAZGBL010000141.1:0-5749 GCA_964523955.1 uncultured Oscillospiraceae bacterium
GGGGGACATCTGGCGCTTGTTATAACGTTACGTTCTTTTCGCCCTCGTCAACCTCATCCTCTTCGAGCTTTGCGATCAACTGACCGGATACGACCTGATCTCCCTGATTTACATAAATCTTGTCGATTACGCCATCGATCGCAGATATGATATTCGTTTCCATCTTCATGGCTTCGATCACTGCAATCGGCTGACCAGCCTTTACTTCTTCGCCCTCCTTGACGAGCATCTTCACGATATTGCCCGGGATATTCGCGCCGATTTCGTGATCGTCGTCCGGGTCAGCCGTTACGATAGACTGCTTGGAAGCCTTCGTCACAGCCGCCTTATCATTGATCATGATCTGACGCATCAGGCCGTTCACCTGGAAAGTGAGTTCTCTGTTGCCGTCCTCGTCCGGATTCTTGATTTCTACGAGCTTGATCACGAGAATCTTACCCTCTGAAATCTGAACTTCACCGATAGAACCTTCCATAATGCCGTGGAAGAAAATATCGCTGTCCATATAACGGAAGCTGCCTTCTTTTTTCAGTCCCGCCAGGTAATCCTCAAACACCTTCGGATAGAGCGCGTAACTGATCGCGTCCTTATCTGTCGGCTCAAACTGATATTTATTCTTTAAATATTCCTTAATTCCGTCAAAATCCTCATCCGGCAGAAGTTCGCCCGGTCTGCAGGTGATCGGCTTCTTATCTTTCAGCACGAGATCCTGAAGCTTCTTTGGGAAACCGCCTTCCGGCTGTCCCATCATCCCCTCGAAATAAGATACGATCGAATCCGGGAAGTCCATGCCCTTCGCCTTTTCATAGATGTTTTCCGGCGTCAGATCATTCTGAACCATGAATATCGCCATATCGCCTACAGCCTTAGAGGAAGGTGTAACCTTGATGATATCGCCCAACATCTCGTTGACCTTGATATACATCTCTTTTACATCCTGAAATTTGTGCTCCAGCCCAAAGCTGGCGACCTGCGGTCTCAGATTGGAATACTGGCCGCCCGGAATTTCGTATTTATAAATCTCTGCTGTACCGGATTTGAGTTCCGATTCATAATCTTCATAAATCGGACGGATTGCAGCCCAATAGGTGGAAATCTGCTGAAGTCCGTCGATATCCATGCCCGTCGCTCTTTCAGAATATTCGAGAGCCGCAACGGTAGAGTTGAGCGCCGGCTGGCTCGTCAGCCCCGCCATGCTGTCGAACGCCGCATCCACAATGTCTACGCCTGCCATTGCCGCCATCATCAGCGTAGCGCCGCCGTTGCCGCTGGTATCATGCGTATGTAAGTGAATCGGAACGCTGATTTCGTTTTTCAGCGCACTGATCAATTTATGAGCAGCGATCGGCTTAAGAAGACTGGACATATCCTTGATAGCGATCATGTGAGCGCCGCGCTTTTCCAGCTCTTTTGCTTTATTGATATAATACTGCAGCGTATATTTATCTCTCTTTTCATCCAGGATATCGCCTGTATAACACATCGTCGCTTCTACGATCTTGCCCTGATTGCCGACTTCATCCATAGCGACTGCCATACCGTCAATCCAGTTCAGAGAGTCGAATACACGGAAGACGTCGATGCCTGAAGAAGCCGCTTCCTTGATGAATTTTCTTACCACATTATCCGGATAACTCTTATATCCTACCGCATTTGCACCTCGGAGAAGCATCTGGAAAAGAATGTTAGGAATCTTCGCTCTCAGAGTCTCCAGCCTCTCCCATGGATTTTCCTTGAGGAAACGATATGCTACGTCAAACGTCGCTCCGCCCCACATTTCCAGAGAGAAGAGATCCTTTCCATACACGGCCACGGCAGGGGCGATACGTTCCATATCCACCGTTCTCATTCTAGTCGCCATGAGAGACTGCTGTGCATCCCTCATCGTAGTATCGGTAAACAACAGACTCTTCTGTTCCAGAACCCAGTCCGCCAGACCTTTAGCTCCTCTTTCTTCAAAGATCTGCTTCGTTCCGCTCAGAGTATTCACATCCACATCGATTTTGGGAACACTCGGAACATCTGCAGGCGGATTCTCCCATTTTACTTCATTGACAACCTTATTGCCCAGATATCTGAGCACCTTCGATTCCATATCTCCGCCGGTCTTAACATTAAGAAGCTCCGGATGATTGTCGATAAATCCCGTATTACATTCACCAGCTCTGAACGTCGGATGATTGAGTACGTTTAACAGGAAGTTTCGATTCGTTTTCACTCCCTTGATTTTCAACTCATTGAGCGCTCTCGTAGCTCTGGAAGCCGCTACCTCAAAATTTCTGCCGAATGCAGTAATCTTTACAAGCAAGCTGTCATAATACGGCGTGATCACAGCACCGGTGAATCCGTTTCCACCGTCCAGGCGGATACCGTTTCCCGAACCAGTAGCATAGAATTCGATCTTACCTGTATCAGGCGCAAAGGAATTTGCAGGATCCTCTGTGGTGATACGGCACTGAATCGCAGCGCCTCTCGTAACGATGTCATCCTGACTGGCAATCCCGATTTCATCGGAATCCAGAGGATATCCCTCCGCGATGAGAATCTGAGACTGAACGATATCGATACCGGTTACGACTTCCGAAACGGTATGCTCTACCTGGATCCGGGGATTCATCTCGATGAAGTAGTGATTTCCCTGTTTATCCACGAGAAATTCTACGGTGCCGGCGCTTCTGTAATTTACATGCTTTGCCAGTTTTATCGCATCCTCGCACATCGCATGTCTCTGCTCTTCCGTGATCGTCTGAGCCGGCGTAAATTCGACTACCTTCTGATGACGTCTCTGGATGGAACAATCTCTTTCATACAGATGTACGATATTGCCGTATTTATCACCCAGAATCTGAACTTCGATATGCTTCGGTTCTTCCAGATATTTTTCGATAAAAATATCATCGATGCCGAAAGCTTTTCTCGCTTCACTCTGTGCGCTGTTGAATTCCGCAATGAGATCTTCCGGATTTCTTACGATGCGCATACCCCGGCCACCGCCGCCGGCAGACGCTTTCAGCATAACAGGATAACCGCAGAAATCCGCGAACTTCTTTGCATCTTCTTCAGACTGAATAGCTTCTTCCACTCCCGGAATCGTAGGAACGCCTACCGTATGCGCAACGATCTTCGATTTGATCTTATCTCCAAGCTGATCCATCATCACATGGGTCGGCCCGATAAATTCGATCCCTGCATCTTCACACTGCTTTGCGAAGTCACTGTTTTCCGAAAGGAATCCGTACCCCGGATGAATCGCATCGACGCCCTTAGCCTTCGCCAGCTCTATAATTTCCGTAATGCTGAGATAGACATCGACAGGACCTTTGCCCTTACCGATCTGATAAGACTCATCCGCCTTCGTTCTGAAGAGGGCATTCTTGTCCTCTTCAGAATAAATAGCGACAGTTCTGATACCGAGCTCACTGCAGGCTCTGAATATTCTGATCGCGATTTCGCCTCTGTTTGCTACGAGGATTTTTTTAAACTTTTTCATTTTTTATATCCCCCTATTATGTCACTTAACTGTTATTTAAATGTTTCTCCGGCAGCCGCTGCGTCAATCAGTTCTCTGAGCTTTCTCAAAGCGTCCGACAGACCGCCTACACTGTCTATGAGACCTGCTTTTACTGCTTCTTCTCCATACAGTATCGTTCCTACATCATTTGCCATATCATTTTTCGATTCCATCATCTCCATGAGCGCATCTCTTTCAGCGTGAGAAGTTCTCACGATAAAATCGGTAATGCGATCCTGCATCCTGCGGAAATAATCATATGTCTGTGCCGCGCCGATTACCAGACCCGTAGTGCGGATCGGATGAAGCGTCATAGCGGCGCTCGGTGCGATAAAACAATAGTCCGCCGAAGTCGCCAAAGGGATTCCTATGCTGTGGCCACCACCTAAAACGATGGAAACAACCGGCTTCGAGATGGATGCGATGAGCTCCGCTAAGGCCAGTCCCGCTTCCACATCTCCGCCTACAGTGTTCAAAACCACAAGAAGCCCTCGTATTCCAGGATTTTCCTGAATTGCGATCAGCTGAGGAATCATATTCTCATATTTTGTCGTTTTGACATCTGATGCCAGGACGTTATGTCCTTCGATACTGCCGATAATCGTCAGATATTGGATATCTGAATCGAAATCAAACGCATTCTTCAGGCAGCCGAAATCATCGATGGTTTTTTTCGTATCGACTTCCTGATTTATATTTTCACTGTACATATCAATACCTCCATGGAGGTATTATGTAACGCAGAAATTTGAAATATTCTGCTATGCTAGAAAATTAATTTTTCTGCAATATAATCTTTCACTTCTTCCATCGGAATGCGGATCTGCTCCATCGTATCTCTGTCTCTTACGGTTACGCAGCCGTCACTTTCCGTATCGGGATCGACAGTGATGCAATAAGGTGTGCCAATTTCATCCTGTCTTCTGTACCTCTTTCCGATACTGCCAGGAAGATCATAATCCACATTGAAATACTTTGCCAGTTCATCTCGGAACGCTTCCGCTCTCTCTGCCTGCTTCTTCGTCAGAGGCAAAACAGCGGCTTTGTACGGTGCCAAAGCCGGATGGAAGTGCATAACGGTTCTCGTATCTTCCTTGCCATTTGCACCTACGACAGTCTCTTCATCATAAGCCTCTACCAGGAATGCAAGCGTCACTCTGTCAGCGCCCAGAGAAGGCTCGATACAGAACGGAATAAACTTTTCGTTCGTGACAGGATCCTGATAAGACATATCCTGACCTGAAAATTCCTGATGCTGTCTTAAATCGTACTCTGATCTATGAGCGATCCCCCAAAGCTCACCCCAGCCGAACGGGAACAGATACTCGATGTCCGTCGTCGCCTTACTGTAGTGAGAAAGCTCTTCCGGCGAATGGTCTCTGAGCCTCATGTGTTCATCACTGATACCCAGATCTCTCAAGAATTGAGGACAGAAGTTACGCCAGTAATCAAACCACTCCATATCCGTTCCCGGAGCGCAGAAAAATTCAAGCTCCATCTGCTCAAATTCTCTCGTGCGAAACGTAAAATTACCCGGAGTAATTTCATTACGGAAAGATTTACCGATCTGAGCGATACCGAACGGGAGCTTCTTTCTGGCGCTTCTCTGAACATTTTTGAAATTTACGAAAATGCCCTGAGCGGTCTCCGGTCTGAGATAAATCTGAGCCGTACTGTCTTCCGTTACACCCTGAAATGTCTTAAACATCAGATTGAACTGTCTGATCGGCGTAAAATCGACGCTTCCGCAGGTCGGGCATTTGATTCCCTTCTCCGCCATAAAAGTTTCCATCTGCTCATTTGACCAACCGTCTACCACCTGATCGATGCCCTGCTTATCGAGATACTCTTCGATCAGTTTATCCGCTCTGAATCTCTCATGACATACCTTACAGTCTACCTGAGGATCATTGAAATTGCCCACATGTCCGGAAGCCTCCCACGTTTTCGGATTCATGAGGATGGCTGCGTCCAAACCCACATTATATCTCGACTCCTGAATAAACTTTTTTCTCCAGGCCGCCTTCACATTGTTTTTCAGTTCTACTCCTACAGGACCGTAATCCCATGTATTCGCCAGCCCTCCATAGATCTCAGAACCTGGAAATACAAATCCCCTGGATTTCGCCAGAGAAACGATTTTGTCCATAGAACATTCTCTGTGTTGAATCTTACTGCTCATACCTTTTTAAATCTCCCTGTAATAAAATTAATATAACAAGCGCCGATGTCCCCCCC
>CAZGBL010000142.1:0-5740 GCA_964523955.1 uncultured Oscillospiraceae bacterium
AAGACGACGGAAAAAGCGCGCCGTATCGGTGAAGTTATATTTAAAGCGCCGATACGGCAGGCTTTTTCATTAGAGACGATAGATGATGGAAATGATGTAAATGAGACGAATACGGGAAAATAAGGTGAATATAGTAAAACGAGGAAAATATGGGAAAATATGGATGTGGAGGCGGCAGGGGTTGTTTGACAAACATTAGAAATAGCATATAATTAATATATTGGACATTTTGCGGCTTGTTTCGTCCGATTGGAATGCGATGTCGCGATAATACAGGTTCGGACAGGCGAGCATAAAAATATATAGAAACTCTATATAAGGAGGGTTTACGAAATGATTAGAATTACGCTGGCGGATGGAAGCGTCAGAGAGGCAGAAGAAGGAAGCAGCGTTCTGGACGCTGCAAAGAGCATCAGCCGCGGTCTCGCCAAGGAGGCGGTAGCTGCAAAAGTGAACGGCGATATTCAGGGAACGGACTATGAACTGACAGAAGACTGCAGCCTGGAAATACTCAGGTTCTCTGACGAAGAGGGGGCAAAGACGTTTCGTCACACCGCATCCCACATTCTCGCTCAGGCGGTGAAAAAGCTGTATCCTGAAGCGAAGCTGGCAATCGGTCCGGCAATCGACAACGGATTTTACTACGACTTCGATCTGGAGCATAGATTTACAGAAGAGGATTTTTCAGCGATAGAAAAGGAGATGCGAAAGATCGTAGAGGCAAATCTCAAGCTGGAGAGATTTGAGCTGCCGAGAGCGGAAGCCATCTCGTTTATGGAGAAAAAGGGAGAAGACTATAAAGTAGAGCTCATTCAGGATCTTCCCGAAGACGCAGTCATTTCTTTCTATAAACAAGGGGATTTCGTTGATCTGTGCGCAGGTCCGCACCTTTCGTCTACGGCTCCGGTAAAGGCTGTAAAGATTCAGAGCGTGGCGGGCGCATACTGGAGAGGCGATGAGAAAAACAAGATGCTTCAGAGAATCTACGCGACAGCGTTCCCAAAGCAGAAGGCTCTGGACGAATATCTCGCTATGCTGGAAGAAGCGAAAAAGAGAGATCACAGGAAAATCGGCAAAGAGATGGATCTCTTCGCAATTTATGAGGAAGGTCCGGGATTTCCGTTCTTCATGCCGAATGGAATGATCATCCGCAATGAACTGGAGAGTTTCTGGCGTCAGGAGCACGCTAAGAGAGGTTATTTAGAGATCAAGACGCCTTTGATTCTCAATGAGGATTTATGGCACAGATCAGGTCATTGGGATCATTATAAAGAAAACATGTATTTTACGAAGATCGACGGAGGGAATTATGCCATCAAGCCGATGAACTGTCCCGGTTCTATGCTGGCGTATAAGAGAAAGATGTATTCTTACCGGGATTTCCCGATTCGGATGGGAGAGCTGGGTCAGGTTCACAGACATGAGTTGTCCGGCGCGCTTCACGGTCTCATGAGAGTAAGAACGTTTACGCAGGACGATGCTCATATTTTCATGCTTCCGGAACAGATCAAAGCAGAAGTTGGCGGCGTGATCGATTTTATCGATTACGTTTACAATCTTTTCGGATTCACATATCATATCGAGCTTTCTACGAGACCGGAAGATTCCATGGGTTCAGATGATGAGTGGGAGATGGCTACCGATGCTCTCAGAGAATGTCTGGTGGAAAAAGGAATCGATTTCGTCATCAATGAAGGAGACGGAGCATTCTACGGACCGAAGCTGGACTTCCATCTGGAGGACTGTCTTAAGAGAACGTGGCAGTGCGGTACGATTCAGCTGGACTTCCAGATGCCGCAAAGATTCGATCTCACCTATGTAGGCGCTGACGGCGAAAAACACAGACCGGTTATGATTCACAGAGTTATCTTCGGTTCCATCGAGCGGTTTATCGGTATCTTGACGGAGCATTTCGCCGGAAAGTTTCCTCTGTGGCTGGCTCCGGTACAGATTAAGCTGCTGACGGTGACAGAAAAGTTCGCTCCGTTTGCGGAGGAACTGGCGGAAAAGTGCAGGGCGGCCGGACTCAGAACTGTAACAGACGTGAGAAACGAAAAGATCGGCTATAAGATCAGAGAAGCGAGAAACGAAAGAACGCCGTATATCGTTACCATCGGTGAAAAAGAGCAGGAATCCGGACTTCTGGCGGTGCGTTCCAGTAAGGAAGGCGATCTGGGACAGATAGCTACAGACGAGCTGATCGCAAAATTGGTGGAAGAGATCAGAACGAAAAAATGCTGATCTGACGAAAGCAAAGCAACTGTTGAATAAGTAAAATTCTTCTACCCGGTTCCTCATCGAATCGGGTAGGGTTTTATCTGAGGGCGTTGTCAGACGTGATGAGGATGGAAAGGGGAAGGAAACTATAATTATGTTTGGCCGGAGTAAAAAAGAAAAGCCCTGGCGCGACGGCGTCTGGCTGACGACGGCTTCTTCCAGTCTCGAGGCCGATATTTTGGAGTCTAAGCTGCGGGCGGAAGGAATTCCCGTTATGAGAAGATATGAGGGAGCAGCAAATTATATAGAGATTACCATGGGCTTCAACAGCGCATATCCCATCGAGCTTTACGTTCCGGAGCAGGCTCTGGAAACGGCGAGGGAACTGATTCAGCCGGTGCCGATCGAAGATGATTTTGAAGAAGCTGGGGCGGATACGGGATATTCAGAAGAAGATGAGCATGTGGAAGATCCCGAAGAATGTGAGATAGTGGAACGAGAGTAAGAGATGAAGAATAAGAGAACAAATCACAACAGGTTTGCCGAAAACAGCAGATTTTCCGAAAAAGGTGCCGCAGGCGGCGAACAGGCGGCGGCGAAGGGAAGAACGCCGAAAAAAAAGAGCGGAGGCAGGAACGGCAGAGTCCGCAAGCCGCAGGCGGCACAGGAGAGCACGAGGATCAGATCGGATGAGACAGAAGCGGTTCCAAAGGATTATCAGCAGCCCCACAGTGAAAAATCGGTCATGGTAAGAGGGATGCGAATCGGAGAGGGGATGCCGAAAATCT
The DNA here is from genome assembly GCA_964523955.1 of uncultured Oscillospiraceae bacterium. Classification (GTDB taxonomy): domain Bacteria; phylum Bacillota; class Clostridia; order Peptostreptococcales; family Anaerovoracaceae; genus Alangreenwoodia. The sequence goes on from CAZGBL010000142.1 coordinate 3,006, forward strand.
GTGTACCTGTCGTAGGGTCGACAGTAGATGAAATCCTTCGCCAAGCCGGGGAGATCATGTTTTCTCCCGCAGATCTTGTGGAGTGGCGTGCAGATCACTTTCGCCGTGTAGATGACAATAAAGCGGTAATCGCCGCTTTAAAAAAATTAAACGCTCGGCTTGAGGAAAAGCCGGTGCTGTTTACCTTTCGGACTGCGGCCGAAGGCGGCGAACGTGAATTTACAAAGGAACAGTATCGCAGCCTCTATGAAGCGGTCATTGCGTCAGGGTATGCGGATATCGTAGATATTGAATACAGTTTGGGGACAGGGCTGCCGGAGCGTCTGATCGATCTGGCAAAGGCGCACGGCGTGACAGTGATTCTTTCTTATCATGATTTCAGCGCAACGCCGCCGGAGGATGAAATTTTATCCCGTCTGGAAGCCATGCGAAATATGGGTGCCGATATTGCAAAGATTGCGGTTATGCCTCAGACGCCGAGGGATGTTCTCTCGCTTCTCTCCGCATCAGAGCGTTTGAAGAGCGAAAGCTATCCCATTCCAGTCATTGCGATTTCTATGTCGGCTATGGGAATCGTCAGCCGTATTTCCGGAGAGGTGTTCGGTTCTGCGGTGACATTTGCAGCGGCGGGAAAAAGCTCTGCCCCAGGGCAGATCGATGCCGATGAAGTCGATCGCTTGCTGGGCGCGATTCACCGCGGCACGGATCATGCTTCGGTCAGAGGAACGGCTGCCGCAGGCAAAAAGAATGCGATTCTCATCGGCTTCATGGGAAGCGGAAAGACGACGGTGGCTAAAAAACTGGCGCAGAAGACGGGTCTTGAAGTGAAAGAGATCGACGATATGATCGTGGCGCAGGAAGGAATGCCTATCAAAAATATTTTCGATAAGTATGGAGAAGCGTATTTCAGAGATGTGGAGACACAACAGGCAAAGATCATTTCCGAGTCGGACGGCGTCATCGTCTCCTGTGGAGGCGGTACCGTCATGCGGCGGGAGAATGTGGAATATCTCAAAAAAAACGGCACGATTATTTTGCTTCAGGCGACGTCGGACACTGTCTTTGAGAGAGTAAAACGAGGAGGCGATAAGCGGCCCCTGTTAAATAAATATATGGCCAGAGGATATATTTCCTGGCTGATGAAGAAGAGGAACGACGCCTATTACGCTGCAGCAGATGTGGTCATTTATACGGATGGCATGACATCTGACCGAGTTGCAGATGAAATTATAAAGATTATGGATTTGAAGCGATCATAGATTTCACAGGCTGAGGTCGGCAAGTCTGAAATCGCCAGGTCTGAAATCCGGCAGTTTCGGAGATACGGTTTCGGCAGAAGGAGATGAAAATGACGACAGGCACGATAAAAACAGAAGTTGTTACATATGTACAGAAACGTCTTTTTGAGATGCAGGATGAGGAATATAAAACATTTCATTCTCGCCTTATGCCCGGTGTAGATCCGAATACTGTGATCGGCGTAAGGACGCCTCAGCTTCGAAAATTTGCGAAGGAATTCGCCAAGATGCCGGAGTCGGAGGAATTTCTGAAAGTCCTGCCCCATGAATATTACGAAGAAAATAATCTGCATGGATTTCTCATCGAAGCCATGAAGGATTACGATGGCGCGATAGAAGCCTTAGAAAGATTTTTTCCTTATGTGAACAACTGGGCCACGTGTGATATGATGTCGCCGAAGGTCTTCAAAAAAAACCTGCCGAAGCTGCGGGAAAAGATTACGGAATGGATGGCGTCGGAAGCTGTCTATACGGTTCGTTTCGGTATCGGAATGCTGATGCGATTTTATCTCGATGATGGTTTTTCACCGGAGGATCCGAAAGCAGTGTCGAAGGTAAAATCGGATGAATATTACGTGAATATGATGATCGCCTGGTATTTTGCGACGGCGCTGGCCAAGCAGCACGATGTGATTCTGCCTTATTTTGAGGAACGGGCGCTGGAGACATGGACGCATAATAAGGCGATTCAGAAGGCGATAGAGAGCCGCCGCATCGATGCAGAGGAAAAAGCGTATTTGAAAACGCTGAAAATAAAGTGAGATAAATGAGGAGTATCGGGCGTATTTCGGATGTTCTCATAGGTTTTAAGTAATTTTTCTCAGGAGAAAGACTTTGAAATTTTTTAATATGATATGATATAATTTAATTACAGCGTGTGGCATAACTGCGTAAATCCAGTTGAAGCCGCACGTTTTTTTCCGTAGCGTGAAAATAAATCGACGACGGATAAAATGTGAGAGCAGTCCGTAAAGTGAAATTCCATCGTCACATTTCGTCGGCTGTGATCAGATGTTTTTTTCAGCGTATGGGAGAAAATTTGATTTCAGGCGTCTAGTTACTTTTTCCTTGACCGCCAGAAGGAGGTGTAAATATGAAACGTGTTCAGGCTGCCTGCATTTGTCAGACACTCCACTTTATTCTCAAAGAGGACTTGGAACATAGCTATGCAGCGAAGCTGGTCCGCGAAGAAGTGGAACAGTACAAGAAAAAGCTGGATCAGAAGCAGACAAAATACAGAATTGTAGAAGAATCAGTTCAGGATGATGATTCCATCATTATAAAGATCATCAAGCAGTATAATGAAAGCCCTATCGGTGATTATTTGAATTAGTGGGATGGCGGTTGACAGATGATCGGTTGATGAGACAACAATCGGGGACTTTAAAGAGGCGTGCGGTGAAAGATGTGTGAATACATTTTTACCCTCGCCTTTTT
>CAZGBL010000143.1:0-5717 GCA_964523955.1 uncultured Oscillospiraceae bacterium
CCTGACAAATACACTTGCAATGTTCCGACACTTCGTCGTCATGATACCAGAATCTTTGATGTGGCCCGCGGAACCCGTACAGAATTGCCCGGCGCTCGCCGGACTGCAATTTGGCAGCTGCGCTCCTGCCGCATATCGTCTTCGCCTGCTTTACAGGCTATGGGAAATCTGCATCTGATAAAACAATGATTTTCGCTTGACTGGATATTTTTTACAGTTTATACTGATAATTAGAAATAAATGGAATTTCAGTTTTGCCGTCACGGAAGGAAGCGACAGGTTTTTATCGGCGCTGAATTCCGGCGTTTTGCCGCACTGAAATTTTCAGTCAGGCTGCATAAAAAATACACAGCGCCTGCGTCAGAATTGCGGTGCTTCAGGAAATAACGATCTTGCGAGTGCCGGTATTTTCTATTTCATAAAAAAGGGGTGTGATGTTTTTGGAATGGATTTTTGATTCTTCTATCAGAGGTATGATAATTATGGTTTTCGATGGGGCAAATTCGCTGTCAGCATTTAAAGCGGCAATTTTAAATGCTGCCGCAAGCCTGATGGCAGAGGAAAGCTTCAAGTTGGCTCGTGGTTTCATCACAGCTGCCGGTTTGGGAGCGGCCGCCGGCATATGCGCCGCCGGGCTGTATCGGAAGATGCCCGCGGGCTGGGTCTGCGACGCGGGCGAGGAGATACAGGAGGCGCATATGCCGCACATGCGCAGGCATGGGCGCGCAGCCGGAATCGGCTGCGCGGCGGCCGTCACGCTGCTGCTTTTGAAATACATCTTTTTCAGTCAGCCTTCCCCTTTCTTCGCAGCAGTTATCTTTCATATATTTTCACTGATCTTCCTGGCGGCTGCCGCACAATGCGACGCACAGTATCAAATCATTCCTGATCAGGCCAGCGCATTCATATTGGCAGCCGGATTGATCTGCGCGCTTTCTGCCGCTGTCACATCGGGTCCGGCGATCCTTCTGGCGCATATAGGAGGCGCTTCCGCCGGTTTTCTTACGATGTTTTTCTGTTCCGTGCTTTCACAGCTTTTCTGCGGACGAGAAGGTATCGGCATGGGAGACGTAAAACTGATCGGTGCCTGTGGAGCCTTAATCGGTATAAGATATATCTTTTATCTCATACTAATCTCATCCCTGACCAGCTCCGTTTTCCTGTCCGCCGCGATTCTATTTCGCCGCGCTGGCACACAGAGCGCCGCGCCTATGGCGCCCTGGATTTTTCTGGGTACCGCAAGCTGTCTGATCATATTGTGAAATTTACATACACTTATTCTCACAAAATCATTTTTCTGCAGCGCTGCCTCAGAAAAAGCAATCGCGATATTTTGTCATCAGAATATTTTATCTCCAACATGAGATATGAGTTAGACCGTGCTCACGTCTGTTATAACGACTATATCTATTTGCCATAAAGGTTTGATATTCTGTGAAAAATATTATATTATTTTTATGAATATTAACAAAAGGAAGTGCTTATGATAAAAAATTTTACTGCCGAAACTCTATATTCATGGAAACGCTGTATTCCTGAAAAAGAACATTCCGAGTGGGAACTCGTCGCATTCAACCCTGATGATTTCTTCGGAACTTCACTTTTATTCCGCCGCTGGGATCGCTCCGCCTATGCCATAGGAGTTGTGGGGGAAGCCAGTAACAGTGATCGTTTTTTTTCTCTTCCCGGTCTCTTCGAGTTCTTTTTTGCTTCACGTCAGACAGAAGATACCTGGATTATCCTCGCTTTTGACGGAAACTCTGAGATCATGTTTCGTATACAGTTCATTCCAGGAAAAATGCCTCTCGTCATCGACATGATATTTCTGAGCGGCGAAGTGCAGCGCTGTATGATCAATCGACAAGGCCAGGTTCTGATCGGTTATGATAACAGCAGTTACTTCAGCGACATGGAAAACACTGAGCTATTCTCGCCCGTTACAGACCTTAATACGAGCTATGCGCATCCGGGAAAAAAGGGACTCGAACTTCCACTCTTTGAATGGTACAGTGCGGAAGGTGAACGAATCCATACGATTTCAGACAATATCAATACCACCGTTACAGAAATCAATATCGATGTCGAAGACAGAGCCCTCATAGCAGTAGACCTTACCGATCCGATTATACGTCTTTCTTTAGACAAAATCTCGTGTATTGAAAAGAAATGCTTTGAAGGCACTGTCATAGAAGGCATCACAGAAGCCGGAGATAAGAGCGGATACCTCATCTCATATTCAAAAAAAGCGGTCAAACCGTCCGACGAAAAAAAACTGTCTTCCGGCTTTCTCCCGTTTTCTGAAACCTTTTGGCTGGATGCGGACAGCGAGCAGCATTACAGCTGCAGAGTATTTTCAGAATCCGGCGATCCACTGCCCCTCGACAGCTATTCCTGCCGCTGCAATACGATTTTGATCGAAGAAAGCGGATGGCTTTACAGGGTTACACTCTAATCCTGGCGATTTCTTTTTTCTTCTTTCAGCAGATTTCAGTGATGAAATCATCCTGAGCGAAATATGAATTAATATATGAGACTTTCGGACAAGGTCATTGGGGATGATAAAAACCAGGCCTTTCGATTTTAAAGCGGAAGGGAAACATCCGACGCTTGTTATACTCATAAATTTCGATCTTGCAAAGGAGAAATCACATTGAAAGGAAAAAACAATACATTCTTGTTTTTTGCAGGACTGATCTGGTTCTGCGCTGCCGCTTCTGTTTCGGGAATTTTTACGGGAATGTCCGCAGCATCGTTGGGCGCTGTGAAGGGCGCTGCAGCGATCGTGACAGGCAATCTGACCGCCTGCTTGCTGCTCTTTTTTATGAGAATATCGCAAATGACACGAAGACAAAACACGGCGCATACAGCATCCGGCACTTCCTCTTTCTTTGAAGCGTCCGGTGCTGTCTTCTTTGCGGCCCTGGACATCCTGTTGATCATTGTACGGCTCTGGCTCTCCCTGACACAGAGCAGCGCATTTACTGCGTTTTTCTGCGGTATTTCGGATGTCAGAATTTTTTCGATATTCTTCTGCTGCGCCGCCGCCATACCTGCTCTATTCCTCATCTTTCCGGGAATACGCCGCACTCTCAAATTTTTCATCTTAGCCGCATGCCTGCTTCTCCTGATGATCATCGTATTCAGTACCTTTCTATCGAAACAGACGACAGATTTTCCTGCCGTCGGTACGGCCGGATACCGTACCGGATTTTGGAGGACAGCAGAACAGGCCGCCTCTGTCCCTTTCTTCTGGATCATGATTTTCAGCAATACCTTCGGCGATTATGAAAAGCGATACCATTCCCCTAAAAAGGCTGCCGGAATCTGTGCTGCTGCCTTCTTCGCAGGAAGCTGCTGGATGAATTTCATCGGAATAAAAAGCGTCGTCCTCTTTGAAACGCCGATACGTTATGATTTCATCTCATTTGACCATTTAAAAATCATCGTTTTTTTCCTCGCACTACTATCCTTCATCGCAGCCTCTGTCCCTGCAATCCTCTCCGCAGGGGTGAGTTCCCGCGTAATCTGTGATAAAATAGAAGAAAGAAAAATCGCAGCAGCCGTCCTTGCCGCCGCAATCTGCCTTACCCTGTGTTTTCCCGCCTTTGGAAGGCCTTTCGCCTTTTACCGTTTCGCAGGCTCCGTCCTTGTTCCGATGTCGGTCATATGCATTGCAGACACATTTTTAAGCGATTTTATTTTCAAAACAACTGCAGCGATTGACCCAGACACGCGAAACGCTTTAAATGTTTTCCTTTGGCTTACAGGTTTTCTGCTCTGCAGGCTACTTTACTCCGCAGATCTGGCGGCAGGCAGCATTCTTCCAGTCATTCCGATTCTCACAGCCGCATGGATTATGGCACATCATATCGCGGCGCGCCGTCCTCCATGGACAGCGGCAGAAACAAGAATCCGGACAGATATCATATCGCCGCTGGAAGGACAGAACGTCCACAATTCAAATACAGAAGACGATTTAAAGCGGAGCGGAGCTCCTGACAAGTTCGCTTGTCAAGGACGGCGCGAACGCTTGCAGCAAGCGCCGGGAGCTTTCGCTCTGCCGGGTTTCGGCGAGGCGATTATTACCCAACCGCCGAAAGTCGGAAATGGAACCCGCCGCTTACAGAAACGGCGGACATCCGGCGCTTGTTACAAAAGTGACCGCGCACCATATGTTGAAGAGGAATCCGACATGAATATCAGCAAACAGAAAATGCGGCTCTATGCCGTTACCGACAGCAGCCATCTCTCCCAAAGCACCCTGCCTCAGGCGGTAGAACGCGCCATTTGCGGCGGAGTTACACTCGTTCAGCTCAGAGAAAAGAATCTGAGCGACGACGAGCTTTTACAGCTGGCAAAAGAACTGAAACAGATCACAGACAGATACGCTGTTCCTCTCATCATTAACGATCGTCCGGATATCGCACTTCAATGCGGCGCTGCGGGCGTTCATATCGGCCAGGAAGACGGATCTATCGAGGAAGCCCGGCGAATCCTTGGAGACGACAAGATTATAGGCGTGTCAGCGCACAGCGTTCAAGAAGCGCAGGAGGCAGAGGCAAGCGGCGCCGACTACCTGGGGGTCGGCGCTGTATTTCCGACTTCTACGAAGAAGAATACCATTCCGATAACTCCGGATATACTTCGGGATATCAAGAATGCCGTAAATATTCCAGTAGCCGCCATAGGAGGCATTACAGCCGATAAGATAGACTCTCTGAAAAATACCGGTATCGACGGTGCAGCCGTCGTCTCCGCAATCTTTTCAGAGAAAGATCAAAAGGCAGCCGCCCAGCAGATCGTCAAGGCGCTGGATAAAGCAAAAATCGGGGTGAGTTCGCAAACCGCATTTTCCAAGCTTAAAATTCGAGGTGCTATTTTCGACGTAGACGGAACAATTCTGGATTCTATGCCGATGTGGTGCAGCGTCGGTTCGAGATTTTTGAAAAAAAACGGCGTCGTCCCGCCTGCGGGAATCGACGAACAGATGGTGACGAGAACCTTAGAAGAAAGCGCCTCCATCTTCCATGAGAGATATGGTATTTCCGGCGCTATTCCTGAAATCGTCGCAGATATGATCGATATGGTCAGAGATGATTACAAATATCACCTCGGCTGCAAACCTGGAGTACACGAAGTAATTCGAGAACTTTACGAAAAACATATTCCGCTTTACATAGCTACGGCTACCGATCGTGATATGATTACTGCCGCCTTCGATCGTCTGGGTCTTTCACAATATTTTCAGGGCATCATCACCTGCGGCGAACTCGGCGTCCCAAAGACAAAGCCCGACATTTATTTTTACGCGGCAAAACAGCTCGGCACGTCGGCAGAAGAAACTCTCGTTTTCGAGGATGTGGTGCATGCGGTTCGCTCAGCAGCGCAGGCCGGTTTTCCGGTAGTCGCGATATATGATGATGACTCGGCAGAACAAAAAGAAGAGATAAAGATTATAGCGGATCTGTATTTAGAATCCTACAGCAAGTGGCCCGGAATCCACAGTCCAGACGAACCTCCCGCACCAACTGACTGATGGTTTCCTATTCTCATATCCGATCCTGCAGCACACCCCAGAAAACTGCGGCAAAACCGTAAAACACACAGAAGCCATCCGTCATTTATTCTACTATTCAAAGCGGAGCAGAGCTCCTGACAAGCTTCGCTTGTCAAGGACGACGCGAACGCTTGCAGCAAACGCCGGGAGCTTTCGCTCA
>CAZGBL010000144.1:0-5692 GCA_964523955.1 uncultured Oscillospiraceae bacterium
AATCATCCCCCGCCGAAACCCGGCCGAGCGAAAGCTCCTGGCGCTTGCTGCAAGCGTTCGCGTCGTCCTTGACAAGCAAGCTTGTCAGGAGCTCTGCTCCGCTTTAAACGCGGCATGAGAGTTTTGCCGTAAAGCTTCCCTGAGACGCCTCGGTCATTCAGATTCATGGTGTTCCTTGTCTTGTATCAGCCGTCGATCTGATTTTTAGAATTTTGAGGCGTTATCGGACGTTTTTAATATTTGAAAAAAGTGAATTATGAATGATAAAGCAGAAAAAGTATTAGAATTTGATAAGATAAAAGAGTTATTAAGGCAAGAAGCGATATCTCCGATGGCGAAAAAAGCTGTCGGAGAAATTGTGCCTATAACGGATGATTTTCTGATCCGCGATCTGTTAGCGGAAACAGACGAAGCGGCTGCCGTCATTATGGCGGCGGGAACGCCCCCTTTCGGCGGCGTGTACGACGTAAAAAGGAGCGTGCGCTATGCGGAAAAAGGCGGGATTCTCACCATGCGTGAGTTGTTGGATATCAAATCCAGCCTGCAGGCTGCGTCTCAGGTGAAGAGCTTCTTTGAAAGCGGTCTTGCAGGTGTGGCGAATATGGAGCTTCCCATCGTTCGCGGCCTTGCAGATATGCTCAATGAGGAACGCCGTCTGTGCGATCACATCGGCAGATGTATTCTTTCGGAGGATGAAATGGCAGACGGCGCCAGTCCGCTTCTTCGGGATATCAGACGCAAAATTTCCCAGCAGAGAGAATCCGCCCGTATGAGAATCAATGCCATGATTTCATCTTCATCGAACAAGGGGCTTCTGCAGGATGATATCGTCACCATGAGAGACGGCAGATTTGTCATCCCGGTCAAGCAGGAAAACAGATCGCGTTTTCCGGGTATCGTACATGACAGATCTTCTACGGGAGCAACATTGTTCATCGAGCCTCAGGCGATCGTAAATATGAATAATGAGATCCGCGAGCTTGAGATGAAGGAGCAGGACGAAATCCGCCGGATTTTGGCAGAGCTTTCCGCGGAGGCTGGAAAATCCGTGCGTCAGATCATCAACAATCAGAAGTATCTGACAAAATTGGACGTCATCTTTGCCAAAGGAAAGCTTTCCGCAAGATATGGAGGCTGTGCTGCTGAGATTAATACGAAAGGGATTCTCGATATCCGAAGAGGACGCCATCCGCTCATCGATGCGAAAAAAGTGGTGCCGATTGACATCAGGGCAGGAAGAGATTATAAAACCCTGATCGTCACCGGACCGAATACAGGCGGTAAAACAGTGACGCTGAAAACGGTGGGACTCATGCTGCTCATGACCCAGGCAGGACTCCATGTTCCTGCGGCAGAGGGCACAGAGTTACCTGTGATGCAGAAGATTTTCGCGGACATCGGAGATGAACAGAGCATAGAGCAGAGCTTAAGTACCTTCTCTTCTCATATGAAAAATATCGTGGAAATCACGGCGGAAGCGGACGAGAATACGTTTGTTCTTCTGGATGAACTGGGAGCGGGAACGGATCCCACGGAAGGGGCGGCATTGGCGATTTCCATATTGGAAAAGCTGTCGCAGCGGGGATCTATGATCATTGCGACTACTCATTACAGCGAGCTGAAAAAGTATGCGATCGCCACAAAAGGTGTGGAAAACGCTTCTATGGAATTCGATGTAGAGACGCTCAGCCCTACGTACCGCCTGACGATCGGGACGCCGGGAAAGTCGAACGCCTTTGAAATTTCCAGAAAACTGGGGCTGGATGATGATATAATAGATTATGCGCGAAATCTCCTGGGAACAGAGGATATCGAATTTGAAAATGTCATTACGGCCATTCAGAAAAATATGTCAGATGCGGAAGCGGAACGAGACCAGGCTTTGGAGCTCAAGCTTCGGCTGAAAAAGCAGGAAGAGGAATTTGAGCGCAGGCAGCGGCAGGCGGAAGAGAAGCGGAAAAAGATCATCGAAAAAGCTCGCCGCGAGGCTTACGATATGGTGGCGGAGGCTAAGGAATTTGCGGAGGAAGTCAAGCAGGAACTCCGTGAGCTCCAGCAAGAGGGTCCTGGCGAGGAGACTCGGAAAAAACAGCTCAACATCCGCAGAAGGCTTATGAAAAAAAGCGATGAATACAGAGATGTTTTTCAGCCTGAGATTAATGCGAAGCCCGCGAAGCGGAGCGAAATCAAGCTGGGAGACCGTGTCAGCGTCGTATCTTTAGGACAGAAGGGAAATGTGGTCTCTCTGCCTGACGACAAGAATGAACTGTTGGTTCAGATCGGTATGATGAAAGTCAAGGTAAGACTGGCAGACATTGCGAAAATCGATAAGAACGGCGTACAGACGCGGTTTGAAAAGACGAAATACGCGAAGATGTACCAACAGAAGACGATAAATATTTCACAGGAGATCAATGTTATAGGTAAGACATTGGAGGAAGCCATGATGGAAGTGGATAAATACCTCGATGATGCATTCATGTCGGGACTGGCGCAGGTAACGGTGATCCACGGCAGAGGCGAAGGCATTTTGAAAAACGGCTTGAAACAGCTGTTCCGCACCCATGCACACGTGGATAGCTACCGCCCGGGCGATTATTACGATGGCGGAGACGGCGTGACCGTAGTAACGCTGAAATAGATGGGATTCCCCCTCACGGCAGAATGGAGCGATTCAACAAGCGGGTTGGTTTGCCGATTGCTCCATACATTCTGACAGCTTAAGCGCCAGGATGGGAGATTCCTTAATGGCTGCGAGGGTTATTGACCATAGATATATTCTAGTAGAACGGAGAAGTAAAATATGACAGATCAGAAAAAAGAAATAGCAGTTCTTCTTTCTGGAATGATAGAAGGACTTGAAACAGAAGATATCGAATCGATGATCGAGATTCCGCCGGAAAGCGCTATGGGGGACTATGCGTTTCCTTGCTTTAAGCTGGCGAAGACGATGAGAAAAGCGCCGAATCTGATCGCTCAGGATCTGGCGGAAAGGCTGACCGAAAATGAGCTTTTTTCCGAAGTGAGAAATGTGAATGCTTATGTGAATTTCTTCCTTAACAGAGCAGAAGTGGCGTCTTCTGTCGTCTCTGAGGTCATCGCAAAGCGTGAAAAATTCGGCGGCAGTGATCTGGGCAGCGGAAAAAAGATCATCATCGAATTTTCCTCTCCGAATATCGCGAAGCCGTTTCATATCGGCCATATTCGGACTACGGTCATCGGAAACGCGATCTATAAGATTTTCGATTATCTGGGCTATGAGACGATTCGTATCAATCATCTCGGTGATTACGGCACGCAGTTCGGAAAAATGATCGTAGCCTATAAAAGATGGGGTAATGAGGAAGATGTCAGAAGAGAACCCATAAAAACGCTTCTGGAATATTATGTAAAATTTCACGATGAGGCGGAAAAAGATCCTTCTTTGGAAGATGAGGCGAGAGCTACGTTTACTCGATTAGAAAATGGGGAAAAAGAAGAGTATGAACTCTGGCAGTGGTTCAGGGAGGAAAGCCTCAAGGAATTCACATATGTGTATGATCTGTTGGGCATCGAGTTTGATTCCTATGCAGGCGAGAGCTTTTATTCTGACAAGATGGATCGTATCGTGAATATCATGAATGACAGAGGTATTCTGAAGGAGTCGGAAGGGGCTCAGATCGTAGATCTGGAGGAGTACGGCATGCCGCCGGCGCTCATCAAGAAGAAAGACGGCTCTACTCTGTATATCACGAGGGATATTGCGGCAGCGGTATACAGAAAAGAGCATTATCATTTTGATAAAAATATCTATGTGGTAGCATCTCAGCAAAATCTCCATTTCCAGCAGTGGTTTAAGATCATCGAGCTGATGGGATATGACTGGGCGGAGGACTGTGTACACGTTCCGTTCGGCATGGTGAGCTTAGAAGACGGTACGCTCTCTACCAGGAAGGGAAAAGTGGTATTTCTGCTGGATGTTCTCAACAGTGCGGTCGAGAAGACGAAGCAGATTATGATCGAGAAGAACGGTTCTGATGCAGATCTGGATGATATTTCCCGGGAAGTAGGAATCGGCGCAGTCGTATTCCAGGAGCTGTCGAACAACAGAATCAAGGACTATGTATTTTCCTGGGATAAGGTGCTGAATTTCGACGGCGAGACAGGCCCTTACGTGCAGTATACTCACGCCAGAGCCGCCAGCGTTCTCCGAAATGCCGGCGCGTCTGCGGAGGCTGTTCTTTCGGGAAGCGCCGATCTCGATATGAGCTGCGTGACCAGCGATACGGCTTATGAGCTGATCAAACGGATCTATCGTTTTCCTGAGATCGTACAGGAGGCGGCAGAGAAGTATGAACCTTCTGTTATCACCAGACATATTATAGATATTGCACAGTATTTTAACAGATTCTATCATGATGAACACATTCTGGTGGACAACGAGGCGGAAAAGCAGGCGAAGCTGGCAGTTGTCTACGCGGCAAAGCAGACGATTGCAAACGGTCTCGCGTTGCTGGGCGTCGCAGCTCCGGAAAAGATGTGAGAATGGAAAAGATGTGAGAATATTAAAAAATGCGATAGAAATCGAAAAAGATCCGCCAGAGCAGATTTTCTGCGCAGTCTGACAGAGCGACGGTGCGATGAAGGCGCGAGTTGGACTGCAGAGGAGAAGGAGGAAAGATATGAGATACGAAGGAGACATTTACAGACCGCCCAGCGAGGCGTACAGCTATATTCTTCAGATTACCATCGGCTGTGCACACAATAAATGTACGTTCTGCGGTTCGTTTAAGCAAAAAAAATTCAGAATCCGTAAAATAGAAGAGGTCTATGAGGATCTCGAAATGGCGCGCAAGTATTACAGGCGGGTAGAAAAGATATTTCTTGCCGACGGCGACGCGCTCGTACTCAAAAATTCCTATCTGATGGATGTTTTGACGCGGATTAAGGAATTATTTCCGGAATGTCAGCGTGTAGGTATTTATGGAAGAGCGCATGATATTCTCAGGAAAACAGATGAGGAACTGCTGGAGCTGAAGGCTAATGGCATGGGAATTATCTATGTGGGTGTAGAATCGGGCAATCCGGAAATTCTCAGGCGTATCAACAAAGGAGAGACCCGGGAAGAGATGATCGCAGCTGTGAGAAAAGCGGAGGATCTGGGAATCGAAACATCACTGACGTTTTTGTCAGGAATCGGCGGTCGCGAAATGTGGCGTGAAAACGCGATCGATACCGGTACGATGATTTCCGAGATGGAACCGACTTACGCGAGCTTCCTGACACTTATGGTAGTTCCCGGAACTCCGCTTCATGAAGATTATGTAAATGGAAAATTCGAGCTTTTAACACCGGAAGAAGTGTTGAAAGAAGCGGAACTGATGCTGGAAAATATCAATGTGAAGAAGAAATGCGTCTTCCGCAGCAATCATGCGTCGAATTATGTTTCTCTTAAAGGCGATCTGCCTGCAGACAAAGAGAGAATGCTGCAGCAGCTGCGCGTTGCGCAGAAACACAGCGAAATGTGGAAGGATGAGCGTTTCAGAATGCTTTAAGAGTTTTCCTCTGTATAGTAAAATGAAATAAATAAAATAATAAATAGAAACCGAAAACACGCCGCACGGATCAAGTCATTACAGTTCTCGTGCGGCGTCTGTTTTAGATTGCGGTTTTTCGTACAGAAAGACGGACGGGAGGGTGTCCGAAAACCTGT
>CAZGBL010000145.1:0-2140 GCA_964523955.1 uncultured Oscillospiraceae bacterium
AATATATTTTATTTTAGCTTCTTTTCAAAGGAAAATCCAGCCTTCTTTGATTCTGCTCTGTTTATTGCACGGGAAATATCGTCCTCAAAAACCCATGCCTGTTTTATCTTCGCTTCCTGAAATATCCGATGCGCTTCAGCCGCCTGATATCCTTAATGGTAGAATCCGCCACATGCATCAGCGTCATCATACATAAAATTCCCACAGCGATAGCAGCCGCCAAAAGGAGTGTATGCATACCCGTTTCCGAAAATTCCTCCCATCTTCCCTGCGCTGCAAAATGCATCGTATTGTAAAGAGAACCTCCCGGAATCAGAGGGATTGCTGCACAAATAATATAAATCGTATCCGGCGATCTACGAATCCGCGCCATTACCTCCGCATAAAGCGTCAGCGCCATCGATGTGATAAAAAAACGAATGACGTCATCCTGGACGATCATGCCAAGAGCCAAATAGACAGACCAGGACGCCAGCCCGCCCAACGCGCAGGAGAGCAGCTTATCGCCCCGGATATTAAACAGCATTGCAAATCCCATAGAGCCTATAAAAGCCGCTGCCAGCTGTATCACATAAAAAGCCATGCATATCCTCCCGCGATATCATCTCTGACGAAAGCAAAGGATATTTTATGAACCTTTATACTTTCGATTCTTCCCATTTTACATTCTCCCATCGCCCTACTGCCACACAGCCGCTGCAGCTACGAAACCGAAGGCGATCGTCATAGACAGCAGCGCCGCTTCCAAAAAGCCTAAAATTCCCGTCATCGTATCTCCGCTGAAAAAATCGCGAATCGAATTGGTCAGCTTGATTCCCGGAATTCGCAGCATAATATTTCCAATGCTGATCTTATCCATAGAATAGGCCAAACCGTGATTTACAGCAAAAATTGCGCCGAAACCGCCCAGAAGAGAAAACAGAAACGCCGACAAAAAAGGATTTACTTCATATCGATGCAGCAGCTGCTCGAAAACCTTCAGAACCATTCCCAAAATTCCGGAGACGACAGCATCCTGCCACATTCCGCCGAAAAAAACGGTGAAAGACGCCGATATCATCGCGTAAATCAATAACTGCACCGCAAATGGATACTGTTTGGAATTTCTGATCTTCGCCAGCTCTGTCGCCGCTTCTTCTAAAGACGGCTTTGCGCTGCATATATACCTGGAAAGCTGATTTAATTTATCCAGACGGCGCATATCCGTACCCAGCCCCGAGATTCGCCTGGTCTGCGTCAGTGAGCCAAAATCCGATCCGTACATCGTCGCCACGATGCTTGAGGTGATGGAAAAAACATCTACACGCACCGCTCCGTATGCCATACAAATTCTTCGGATGCTGTCCTCCACACGACCGACTTCCGCGCCGCTGATCAGCATCTGTTCACCGATATTCAGAGCCAAATACAGATAGTTGCTGGCATAATCTCTGGCGTCCAATCGGGACGCATTTCTATACATTAACTCCATAAAGCTTCGCTTTCACTTTCTTCGGTCAGAACGATCTGATCGATTTGCTTATCTGCGTCCGAAACGTCCGGAGCCAACAGACTTTTCTGAACGACATACCCCGTTTCCTTTAACAGTGCGGCTACCATTCTCAAAAAATTGGTGCGGCTCTCCTTCGGCAGCGCGCTTACACTCTGTATCAAAGGACGAATTTTTGAAAAATCTGCCTTTAACTCTCCCGTCGTATTGATCCCGGTATCTTCCAGAACATCAAAAACAGCGTCGATAAACAGCTTTTTTTCCTTATCATTCGCCTCTGAAATCCAGGCCGCCATAATATCGCAGAAAATCTGGCTGCTCCTGTCAAACTCCTCTGCATAGAGAAAGTCGCCGCCTTCGATCAGCCAATAAAACGGCATATGCTGCATGATACCCTTTGACTCGCTTCTCACAATCTTCACCTGTGAGCAATGTTCAAACAGACGGCCTGCTAACGATCCCTGAGGCATAAAATCGATCACCCTGTCAGCGATTTCCCGATATTCCTTCCGTTCTAAAAAAGCCTCGCTGAATCCCGGCCCGTCAAAACTGTGTACTTCCCGGATCAGAGACTTCATCGGCGCGCCTGCCAACGCCGCAGCGTAACCCCTTTGGAAAAATTCTGAGCTGTCAAAACTTCTTCAGGATTTA
>CAZGBL010000145.1:2240-5668 GCA_964523955.1 uncultured Oscillospiraceae bacterium
CGCAGCGTAACCCCTTTGGAAAAATTCTGAGCTGTCAAAACTTCTTCAGGATTTAAGTATGAAAGCATCGTCAGCGCCAGACTGTCAGCATAGCAGAAGGGAGCCTGAGAAAACGTCAGATCCCCGCGCCACTTCAGGTACTCCCCTAAATGTCCCATCAGATTTTCCGATTTCATATTTTCTTTTTTATCCTCTCTCTGCACCGAGAACGGCTGTCTTTTTAGCATCCTGCCGGTATTACAGCGAATGGAAACGGCAGACGTTCTTCGCCTTACACTCCTGGAAAACGGTGCGGCCGCCTGTTCTCGTGCGGAAAAATCCCACTGCAACATGCGGCCGCATAAAAATAATATCAAACTACGTCTATTATTTTCAAATCACACTAAATATATGAATGAACGATACCATACTTGCACATTGACACTCCCCACAGCTAAAGCAAGGGGTTTTACAACACTCTTTGATAATTAATAAATTACAACGGTAGAATTGACTGGTATATTATTATAAATCCAGTAAATCCCCTCGTCCTCCATTCTCACACATCCGTGCGAAACAGGAAATCCCATGGACGCATCCTTTACCTTATTTGTATTCGGATAATACAGCCGCGAATGAAACGCGTATCCTGTATTCGGATAAAATCTGACGATCGGTCTGCACGTGTAGCTGCTCGTATTCCACGCTGCCTGTTTGTATGTCACATAAGTCACACCCACCGGCGTAGGCGTAGCATCAGCGCCGCTGGCACATCGGAACGTCTTTTTCAGCTTCCAGTTTTCCTTCGATCCTGTGAAGACGTTCACCTTCTGTGTGGCGAGATTGACCCATACAAGATAGCCCGTACGGCTGGAATATCCCTTGGCATTTACAAAAGCCTGCTTGATCGGCGTAGAATAATCGATATTATAGGAAGACGTATAATCTCCTCTATATTTCGTCGTCACCGTCGCCAATGCCTTCTGGTAGAGAGCTTTATTGTCCTGCTGATCATAATATGAATCACTGTAGTTCTGAACGCAAACCGTCTTTTCCGAATAAAGCTTTATCGTCTCCCCCGTCGCCGCATCCGTATACTTTAACCCAAAGCCGATACGATGGGAAAGCGCCATATTCCTCGAAAAGGTCAGTCTCTGCGAGAAAGATGAGGTCGTACTGGAATCGATCTCTTTCTCAGCTGCATAATAGCCGCTTACCGGACTTCCATCCAAATACCACTGAGCTTCGCACGTTTTCGGAACATCGACGCCCTGAAAGGACACCGCCGCCTCTAAAGAACCTCCCGCCTTAACATCCGAAGCGTTCATCGAGATTTTCAAACCATTGGAAGCTACTTCTCCCGCGCGATAGAGCATCGTCACAAATTCAGCTCGCGTGATCTTATGCTGTGGATTGATCATACCCTTATCATCACCTGAAATAATTCCTTCCGTGATCAATGCCGCCGCTGCAGATGCATACTCGTCATTGACGAGAGCTCCGTCTTCAAATTTGTAGAGCACCGACGAGTCTGCCCATCTTGTATCGTAGCCGTAAGCGTTAGCGAAGGATAAAAACACCTGTTCTCTCGTCACCGACGCTTTCGGAGCTTCGCTTCCATCCTTCGGAAGAATCCCCTTATGCATGGCTATGGCACACGTCATGTGATACCAATCCGATGAAGACGTTCC
Source organism: uncultured Oscillospiraceae bacterium (assembly GCA_964523955.1). Taxonomy (GTDB): domain Bacteria; phylum Bacillota; class Clostridia; order Peptostreptococcales; family Anaerovoracaceae; genus Alangreenwoodia. Next base: position 3,911 of record CAZGBL010000145.1, read on the forward strand.
GGGATACGTACCGGACCACTGCTGCGCATCTGTGCGTCTCACAAGAATCGCTGCCATCTCCGAAGCGTTTAAAGTTCCATCCGGATTCAGCTTATTATCACTGCCGTTGAGGACGCCGTCATTTACTGCGCGTTCCAATACGCCCGCCGCCCAATGAGACTTTGCATCTGTAAATTTATCGAGACCGGATGCGTATACAGATATCGTGCTGAGCAGAATCATGAAAACGATCGCAGACAATCTCCATGTTATTTTCTTCATAACCTTTTCCTCTCATATTTCCGGCAACTCTGCAAACTCCCAAAATCGCCGATTCCGCGGCACGCCGGTCCAGTTCCAGTGCTTCCGCCATACTTTTCCCGGTGTGACGCGTATTTTTCTCCCTCTACGCCGCTTACAGAAGCGAAGGGACATCTGGCTTGTTATATAGAAAGGTTCCTTTCCTATATCTTTCCTTTCAATATTTTCCCCTGTTTTTCCTTTTCGGCAATAACGATCTGCCGCTTCTATTTTTGGGGGAGTTCGACGAGACAATTTTCCGATCTTCGGTAAAGAGAAAACTTTTTTCCGATTGCCTGCACGAATTCCGCCCCCAGCTTATCTGCGGCTTCATTCGCCGCATCTTTGGCGTTGAGAGCGCATCCGTCCTGCAGCTTTACCTTCACTAATTCATGAGCGTTGAGATAATCATCCATCTCACGAATCACGTTTTCTGTAAGTCCTGCCTTTCCAATATATACTGCCGGTTCCAACTCATGGACGAGTTTTTTTAAATAACTTCGCTGTTTTCCTGTAATCATTTTTCCCTTCTCAGATATAACTGCCGGCGAATATTCCCCGCTGCCGCGTATTTCACGCAGCTTAACCGAAGAATTACACCGCGGTAAACTGTTTGCAATAAACCTCTGAACCGTTTATTTCCGGCCTTTTCTCTTATTTCCATTGTACAACACCAAATGGATGAAGTAAACTTGAATCCGCTTCTTTCCGTTGATTTCTGCCGCTTTCTCACACTTTTCTGCAACGTTTTTCAGTCTTTCGGTATCATATATATGAAGAAAAAATATCATCTATGAAGCGAATAAATTACCACAGGATAAAACTGTATTTTACTACAAATTTGATTCCTATTTTGATATCATATGATATACTGTGGAAAAAGGATATATAACATATCCGATATTCAAAAGAAATACGGAGAAAACATAAGGAGGTACAACTAAAATGTTAAACCAGAAAATTGCAGATTTAATCAATGATCAGATAAACAAAGAGTTATATTCTGCTTATCTCTATCTCGACTTTTCAAATTATTATTATGATGAGGGGCTCAATGGCTACGGCAACTGGTACTACATCCAGGCGCAGGAGGAGAGAGACCATGCGATGCTCATGTTGGAATACCTTAGAAACAACGGCATGCCGATCACTTTAGAGGCGATCGAAAAGCCTGACAAAGAGCTCAAATCCTTTGAAGATCCGCTTAAATATGGTCTGGAGCATGAAATCTACGTCACTTCTCTCATCCATAACATCTACGCAGAATGTGTCAAAGAAAACGATTTCCGTACCATGCAGTTCCTCGACTGGTTTGTGAAAGAACAGGGTGAAGAAGAAGATACGGCTGAAACAAATCTGAAAAAATTCCAGCTGTTCGGCTCCGATCCTAAAGGTCTCTACGCATTGGACGCAGAACTGGGCGCACGCGTATATTCAGCGCCTTCTCTCACACTGTAAAACAAAAATAGCGCACCTGTC
>CAZGBL010000146.1:0-5663 GCA_964523955.1 uncultured Oscillospiraceae bacterium
ACGACGCGAACGCTTACAGCAAGCGCCGGGAGCTTTCGCTCAGCCGGGTTTCGGCGGCAGGGTGTCCGAAAACCTGTTCTTCAGCTTCTCTGCATACATTATATTGACACACTTATTAGACTTAAATACTATATTTGGTGTCGCATATCGCTTTGCATTGAGTTTTCGGACACCCTGGCGGGAGGGATTATTACCCGACCGCCGAAAGTCGGAAATGGAACCCGCCCCTTCTGTTTTAACTATTTTGCGCTGTTTTCCAGCGCCCATTTCTGACTGTCAGACTGAAGCCGTGCCATACGTGCGTAGATACCGTCTCTTTTCCTGAGTTTTTCCGGAGAACCCTCCTCCGCCACCTTTCCATCCGCCAAAACGACGATCTTATCCGCGCCCGCTACGGTGCGCATGCGATGGGCGATGACGAGAACGGTCTTATCCTTGATCAGCCGGGACAATGCGGATTGAATCAGCGTCTCATTCTCTACGTCTAAAGAAGCAGTGGCCTCGTCCAGCAGAATAATCGGCGCGTCTTTCAAAAACGCTCTGGCGATAGAAATTCGCTGACGCTCGCCGCCGGAAAGCTCGCAGCCGTTTTCTCCGATGAGGCTGTTCCACTTTTCCGGCAGGCGTTCGGCAAATTCGTCGCAATTCGCGAGTCTCGCCGCCGCCAATACTTCTTCATCTGTGGCGTCCTTTTTTCCGATTCGGATATTCTCCAAAATCGTATTGTTGAACAGCGTTACATCCTGGAAAACGATGGAATAAAGAGAAAGAAGCGCTTCCGGATCGACGGTGGAAATATCTGTACCTCCCACTGTAATTTTTCCGCGGTCCACATCCCAGAACCGGGCCGCCAAGCGAGAAACTGTCGTCTTTCCGCCGCCGGACGGTCCTACGAGAGCTGTGACTTCTCCCTGCTTTGCCGTAAAGGATACATCCCTCAGCACGGTTTCTCCGCTGTTATAAGCAAAACCCACATGATCGAAGACGATATCGCAGCCATCATGATGGAGCTCTGTCGTTCCTCGCTGCACCGGATGATCGAATATTTCATTCATTCGGCCGATATTCGTCTGCGTAGCGATAATGGCCGCCAGGTTTTGAAGAGATGACTGAAGAGGATCATAAAGACGCGAAACAACCAAAAGGAACAGGAAGAACGTCAAAACATCCAGCGAACCTCCCGCCAGAAGTACAGCGCCTGCGAGCGCCGTCGTTGCGATTCCCAGCTTCAGAACCATCTGAGCGGATACGACGAAAACGGCCGTTCCCAGCTCTGTAACAATAGCGCGCTTTTCCACAGCCTTGATCTTTTTATCGAGCCCTTCCAGATATGCTTCCTCTGCATTGTTCGATTTCAGATCCCGCACCGTCTCCAGGCATTCCTGAATGCCGTCGGCGCACGCCATCTTTACCTGCATGCTTCTCTGATTCAGGCCTTCCTGCACCTTAGCAGAAAGAATGACAATCGCGAAGGAAACGGGAAGCACCCAGAGAGCGGCCAACGCCATGCGCCAGTCAAAACAGAGAAGGCCGGCGGCGATGAGAATCGTCGAAATGAGAGATCCGATCAGCTCCGGAATAAAATGAGAAAAAGACTGTTCCAGAAAAGTACAGTCTGCCATGATGGTGCTGCTGAGATCAGCCAAATCTTTTTTGCCGAAAAATGACAGAGGCAGCTTTCTCAGTTTTTCCGCCAGACTGATCCTTCTGACGCCGCTTTCCACATAGGTGGCAAAATAGGTAGCATTATACTGAAACCAGGTGGTTATCATGATCAGCGCCACACAGATTATGCATCCGCCGACATAAACAGGCATTTTCCCGGAGGGAGCTCCGCCGCCGAAGAGATCGCAAACTAAGTAGTACAACAGGCCTACGGGAAGCATCAGCGCGATATTCTGAAGTACGCAGGCCGCGCAGCCCTTGATCAGATCTACAGCCCCCTGCCGCGAAAGGGCAAACTTTTTCTGAATCCTCTCTATCATTTAAAGCGCCTCCTTTCCTACTTTCCACTGTACGGATTCCTGGTAATTATTCCACATCGAGCGATAAATTCCATCCTCCTGTGACAGTTGAGCGTGAGCGCCCCGCTGGACGATCTGTCCGTCTTTTAATACATAAATCATATCGGCGTTTACTACGGTGGACAGACGGTGAGCGATCATAATGACAGTTCTGCCCTGAGCAAGCCTGGAAAATGCCTCTTGAACCTTACTTTCATTATCAGGATCGGCAAATGCCGTGGCTTCGTCGAGAATGATGACAGGCGCGTTCTTCAACATGACCCGGGCGATGGCGATTCTCTGCTGCTCTCCGCCGGACAGGTAGACCCCTTTTGTTCCGATCACCGTATCGATTCCCTGGGGCATTTTATCGATAATATCCATACACTGTGCCGCTTCCAGCGCCTGTAATACTTCCTGTCTCGAAGCATTCGGCTTCGCCATTTTCACATTTTCAAAAATTGACGCTTTCAATAGTCTGCTGTCCTGAAATACAAAAGAAACCGTGTTCATCAGTTCCTCTTTCGCTATTTGCCTTACGTCGGTTCCTCCCACCAAAACTCTGCCGTCATCTACATCGAAGAAGCGGGCGACAACGCTGACAAGAGTCGTCTTTCCTCCTCCGGACGGTCCCACAAAGGCCGCCGTCGTTCCCGCAGGAATTTTAAGAGAAATATCGCGAAGAGCATCCTTTTCTCCATCATAACTGTAGCGCACATTTTCCAGAACCACAGAAGAATCCTTCGGGCTCCGGGATTGTTTTGGCTCAGGCAGCGGACGGATGCTCAGCACGCTGTCGATTCTCTGAAGCGCGTCGTCCACGATCATGGCGTTTTCACTCTGAAACATGATTTTCGTCAGCGTTACGGAAATCACCGGCGTGATGATGATGTAAAAGATGAGATTCAGCAAGAAGGTTCCCGTCACCTCTTTCTGCGTAAAAATCAATCCCGCCGCGATGAGAAATACGAAGACGCCGTTTACCGCCGCCGTATAGCAGATCATCGGCATTCTCAGCTCCTTTGTGTAGGCGATGGTCCATTTGCCGTAATTGTCGATAGAAGCTTTAAAGCGCTTAAATGAGAATATCGTCTGCCCGAAGGTTTTCACTACCGGAATCCCCCTGATATATTCCACCGCTTCGTTGGACATATCATCCAGTGCATTCTGATATTCCTTCATCTTCTGCGCCATTTTCGCGCCGGTCATGCTCATCATGACGAGGAAGGCCAGCGCCACCGGTAGTAAACTCAAAAGTCCCAGCCTCCAGTCAAAGATCAGCAGCAGCGCTAAAAGGCCGCAAGGAGTAGCGATAGCGCCTGCCTTGTCGGGAAGCTGATGAGCCAGATATGTTTCCGTAGCAGCGCTGGATTCATTCACGATCTTCCTCACCTTTCCGCTTCCGAATTCATCCATGAAGCCTAATGGCAGCCGGACGATGTGATGCATAGCGTGAATTCTGATATTCGACGCGATGCGAAATGCGCTGAGATGGGAACACATCAGCGCCGCTACGTAAATCAAAAGCGCGCAGACGGCAGCCAGTACAGCCATCCAACCGTAATGAGGCAGGTTTTCCGCCTTTGCAAAATCAGGCGCAGCTTCGATCACCTCCCGAATCATCTGCCAGATATAGAGGAACGGTACCAGCGCCGCGAGAGCGCTCAGCGCAGAAAGTACCCAGGACGCATACGTGAGATATCGATGCCCTCCCGCATAATCCATGAGACGCGATAAATTCGATTGCTTTTTCAAATAGACCCCTCCTTAATGGATTGCCGGATTTCGGCGGAGGATGATTACTCAACCGCTGAAAATCGGAGATGGAACCCGCCGCTTACAGAAGCGTAGGACATCCGGCGTTTGTTATAAATAAGATTTCGAGATAACATCACCGCAGTGATATCTTAGGAATGACAGAAAAATCGAAATGGACAGAAACCTCTATCATCGCTGTCGATCGATTTGGGAACAAATATCATACTTTCGATTAGTCTAGGCTAACCATTAGCTAAAAATTATAGAGCTCTAAAGCCCCATAATTTCCGACCAGCCTGCAGTGTGAAAGGCCTGCAGCTCTTTTATATATTCCATGGCGCGCTCCTGCGGCATATCGTGTACGATCATCTCAAAAAATCCGGTAAACATGCCGCTTATGATGATATGTTCCAATTGAGGATCGATATATTTGACATTGTAGCCCAGACTGCGAAGAACATTCATGAAATCGTGAGTCGCCTTCGTCTCGATTTCCACCATTTCATGAATCATATTTTCGTACTTCGTCCCTTCAGAGCAACAGATCAGAAGTCGAAATTCGTCCTTGTGATCATATATATGCCCTACCATCCATTCCATACAAGCGCCTGAAATTTTTCCCATATTTTCAGGCTGTTCCTCCGCAGGCAGCTCTGCAAAAGTACTCTGAGCGGATCGATACCGCTCCATAAGGGCATCTGCAGCCTCTCCCACGATAGCGTCAAACAGAGCCTCCTTACTCTTATAGTATCCGTAAAACGCGCCGGTCGTCACGCCCGCTTCCTTCACAATACTGCGGAGCGAAGCGGATTTAAACCCCTTTTCCAGAAATTCCTTCTTCCCTGCTCTGTGTATTTTCTGAAGCGTATTCGATTCCTCTGTATTCATATTTTTCTCCCGCTATATAGCAGTGTTATATAACATCGTTATACTATCACTTTCGTATCTCTTTGTCAACCTATCCTTCAATTATTTTGACGGAGAGATTGAGCGCCTATACAGGCGCATAAAAGCGACATTTCTCCCTTTCTTCACCTGCGAACACTGTGACGGCGCCGTTTTCTCTCTATCTTCGCTCTATCCGGCCCGGCTCTACAGTTTTCATTTCTTCGCCGTTTCTTTCTGCAGCAGCGCCAGCATATCTGCCGCATTTTCCTTTGCGTTCACTTTACTGTATGCATCGGCAATCACGCCGTTTTCATCGATCAGATAAGTGATCCTCACCGTGCCGACTGATATCTTATCTCCACTCTTTTTCTCTTTCAGAACATCATAGGCCGAAAGCGCTTCTTTTTCCGGATCCGCCAGCAGAGTGAAGCGCAGCCCCTTCTTTTCCGCAAACCGGCTGTGGGACTCCCAGGTATCTTTGCTGATGCCGACGACGTCAGCGCCCAGCTTCTCAAATTCCGGTAAAAGCTCATCATATGCGCATGCCTGCGCGGTACATCCCGAAGTGTTGTCCTTGCTGTAAAAATAGAGGACGACTTTTCTCCCTCTGTAATCCGAAAGGCTTACTTCCTTCCCCTCCTGGTCTTTCAGGGTGAAGTCAGGCGCCTTCGATCCGATCTTCAACATATTTTTTCTCCTATCAAAATTTCGCAGATACAACAGACGTTTGCGCTGTTCTTTTCCGCATCTCTTCTCCGCGTCTGCAGCGGAGGACGTCAGCGGTAATGCAGACAAATATTACGAAGGATCATTTTGCTCTTCTCTACGTTTGCAGCGGAGGACGTCAGATACTCTCTCGATACCGAACATCAGATGCTCCCGATACCGGACGAAAATTAAAAGATCTCTGCTGCCGCAAACTGCAAACGGTGAGAATCTTAAAATCCTATTCTCAGACAATGGAAAACAGACGTCTTATGGCATGCATCCGCTAAAACGTCTGTTTTCATGAAA
>CAZGBL010000147.1:0-1392 GCA_964523955.1 uncultured Oscillospiraceae bacterium
GAATAACAAGTGAACAAGAAAGAAAGTCCTATTGACAAGAATCGGGATGCTGTTTTTGACGCTCGTCAGCTCGGCGCGACCAAAATGACTGTTCTCGGCATTCAGCACATGTTCGCCATGTTCGGCGCTACGGTTTTGGTGCCTGCCCTGACAGGTCTCAGCGTCTCGGCGACGCTCTTTTTCGCGGGGCTGGGAACCCTGCTTTTCCATCTGATATCGAAGAGAAAAGTTCCTGCGTTTTTAGGTTCTTCCTTTGCATTTCTCGCAGGCTATTGGGCCATTGCCCCAAACGGTGAAGCAGAGCTTCTGCCTTATGCATGCTTCGGCGTAGCGTGTGCGGGATGTCTCTATTTAATATTGGCGGCGCTGATAGAAGCTTTCGGCATCGGCAGAGTTATGAAGTTTTTTCCTCCTATCGTTACAGGTCCGATCATCATAGCTATCGGTCTCAATCTTTCTAAATCGGCGATCGATAACTGTGCGGCTCATTGGGGCATCGCCCTGGCGGCGATTGTCATCGTGGTCGTGACCAATATTTGGGGAAAGGGCATGATCAAAATCATTCCGATTATCCTCGGCGTCGTCGGTTCCTATCTTGTGGCAGCCGTTACAGGAAATGTAGATTTCACGCCTGTAAAAGAAGCGGCGTGGATCGGTCTGCCGGTCAGCTGGGATTCTACCGTGTTCAGTCTGTTGGGTTCCGCCGACACCTCTCTTCTCATCACCGCGGCTATAACGATTTTTCCGATCGCTTTAGCGACGATGATCGAGCACATCGGCGATATGTCGGCGATTTCTTCCACTGTAGGAAAAAATTATATCGCAGATCCGGGTCTGCACAGAACACTTTTAGGCGATGGTCTGGCGACGATATTAGCGTCGCTGTTCGGCGCGCCGGCAAATACGACGTATGGCGAAAATACGGGCGTTCTTACGCTTACGCGCGTATATGACCCTAAGGTGATCCGTCTGGCGGCTGTCTTTGCCATGATATTGTCTTTCTCACCAAAGGTGGCGGCAGTTATTTCCGTCATGCCGGCGGCGACGATGGGAGGCGTTTCTCTCGTTCTCTACGGCATGATTTCCGGGGTAGGCGTCAGAAATCTGATCGAAAACCACGTAGACTTTGCAAAGAGCCGTAATATCATCATTGCAGCTCTGACGCTGGTGCTTTCCATCGGTATCAATTACAGCACGGCAGGCGCTGTCGCTTTTACTGCCGGTTCCCTGACGATTAGCCTTTCCGGACTTTCCGTGGGCGCGCTGACAGGTATCGTTCTGAATGCGGCGCTTCCTGGGAAGGATTATATCTTTGACGAGAGCGGCGCGGTCAGCGCGGATATCAACGCGGAAGCGTAAAATGAGATTTGCCGGGACGGAAATGCAGGAAAT
>CAZGBL010000147.1:1492-5634 GCA_964523955.1 uncultured Oscillospiraceae bacterium
CCGAAGTTAATTCCGTGAAGTAGGAGCAGATTGCTCTTATGAAAATAAAAATACATAATCTAATATGAAAACGAGATCAAGGAGTGAAACGATGAAAAGTAATTTAATGAAAAAAATCATGGCGGGCGCATTAGCGCTCAGTATGGTCTTTTCCATGACTGCGTGCGGCGGCGGTTCCGGCACATCTTCGGATTCCGGCGAAAAGACGAAGCTGTATGTCGTAAACTGGAAGGATTACGCTTCCGACGATGAGGAGCTCATGGCTGCGTTTGAAGAGGAATACAACTGTGAGATCGTCAATACTTATATGGACAGTGAGGAAGATCTTCTGACAAAGCTTAAAACGGGCGCGGAGGGTGAAATCGATGTCTGCCTGCCGAACTGCACGATTCTTCCTGCAGCGATCGAGGGCGGATATCTCGAACAGATCGATACCTCGAAGATCGAAAATTTTGAAAAGCTGTTCGATCGGTTTAAGGAACAAAAGGAATGCATCGGCGAAGATGGAAATATGTACGCCGTACCATTCGTATGGGGTTCTACAGGGATCGCCTATAATACGGACGATATCAAAGAAGCTCCTGCGAGCATGAGCATTTTGTTCGACGAGGCGTACAGCGGTAAGATCGCTTTCCGCGACGATTACAATGACGCGGTGATGGCAGCGGCTATCGTTCTCGGTCAGGATCCGAACAATCCGAGCGATCTGGACGCTATTAAGGATCTCCTCATCAAGCAGAAGAAGTTAAATAAGACTTACTGGCAGACAGGCGACGAATTTTCCAAGCTCTTTGCCAATAAACAGATTTCTGTAGGCTTCATGTGGTCCGGGCAGTCGGCGACGATGAAGCAGGAAGGCGAACCGATCGGATATGTGGTTCCTGAGGACGGCGCGATCGGTTGGGTAGACAACTGGGCAATCGCGAAATCCTCCGAGAACAAGGATCTGGCGTATGCGTTTATCAATTATATGATCAGCAAGGATGTCCAGTACGGATGGGCTTCTAAGGGCGGTCCTTCTCCTGCAAATCAGGAGGCGGCAGACGCGATCGATCCGGAATACGCGGCAGCGTGCGCCATGGACGAGGATTCCCTCAACCGTCTGGTATTCATGGAATACAGAACGGATGAAGTGAAGCAGGCATGGAATGAACTCTGGACAGAAGTGAAGGCATCTTAAAAATCCGGCTTTTACGGCTTTTACGGTCTTTACATCTTCCGCGTTTTATCGAAAATTCCGCGTTTTATCGAAAAACGGGACGATGAAAAATTTCGAGGGGCGGCGGCGTTTCTCTGATCAGACAGGCAGGGGCTGAAAATCTGCAGTCCCTGCTCTTTCTGTCGTCTTCTGTCGTCTTTTTTTTCGAGAAGAGGGAGGATGCTGATCCGGCAGACTTCTTCATAGCCTTATTTTGCTCTTTATACGTTATCGTCGGTTACAGGTGATTACATACTATGAAATTTGACAAAAGACAGATCCTCACATGGCCTTCCATGATTATGCTGTTCCTGTTCGCACTGCTGCCTCTGGTTATCATGCTCATCACCAGCTTTCAGAGTGATGCGGCGGGCGGCGTCACACTGGAACATTATCGGCATTTCTTTTCAGGCACCACCTATCTTAAGCTGACGGGAAAGACCATCATTATGAGTCTCATGGTTACGATTGTCAGTCTCATCATCGCATATCCGCTGGCCTATATCATGGCTAAAAAATTGAAAGGGCTGAGAAATATCATTCTCGTGCTCGTCATCATACCGTTTTTTACGAATCAGCTGGTGCGCGTTTACAGCTGGCTCATCTTCCTTCAGGATGGAGGCATTCTGAATAATTTTCTGAATATTTTCGGTCTCTGTGAAGACGGAATGGGGATTCTGTATACACAGGGCGCCGTTGTCATAGGTCTGACACACGCATTTTTTCCATATATGGTAGTGACGATCTACATGGCTTTGGAACGGATGGACGATGCCATGCTGGAAGCCAGCAGGAGCCTCGGCGCGTCGAAATTTACGACGTTCCGCCGTGTCGTTTTTCCGCTGTCCATGCCGGGAGTTTTATCGGGCGTCATGATCGTCTTCGTTCCGACGCTGGGTACTTTCGTAGAGCCGAGAATTTTGGGCGGTACGGACGGTACGGTCATCGGCACGGTCATCGAAGACCAATTCTTTGAAATCGCAAACTGGAATTACGGCGCTGCCATCGCGTTCCTGCTGCTGGCTTTGGTTATTATCAGTATGGCAGCTCTGAATAAAGCGGGAAAGAGGTGGGAAACAGAATGAGAAAGCACAACATTTTAAGCAAAATTTTTGTGATTCTGGTACTCTTGTATCTGTACGTTCCCATTATCGTGCTGATGTTTCTGAGCCTTAATGAATCCCGCTACAATTCTCTGCCGTTTCGGTTTACCACGAAATGGTATGAGGATATGATCGCGAATGAGGCTCTTCTGGAAGCGGCGAAAAATTCTCTCGTGCTGGCGTTTGTGACGGGAATCATCTGTACGGTTCTGGCGACTCTGTTTACTCTGGGGCAGAGGTATCTGTCCGGAAAAGTCAGCGGCGTTTTCAACAGCATCGTCATGATGCCCATGAGTATTCCATGGCTGATCATGGGCCTTTCTCTTCTTTTGATGATCCGTTCTCTGGGATTTACGAAGAATATGGCGTTTGTACTGGCAGGACATGTGATCATCTCTCTGCCGTATGCGCTTTTGGTGCTGCGGGCGAGAATGAGTTCGTTAGATAAGGCTCTGGAGGAGATGAGCGCTTCCCTGGGTGCCGGTTCCATGACGACGTTCCGCAGAGTCACCCTTCCGGCGATTGCGCCGGCCATGGTCGCAGGCGGATTCCTCTCCTTTATGATAAGCTTCGATAATTTTGCTATCAGCTACTTCCTGATGCCAAACGGCGTTTCTACACTGCCGATCGAGATCCAGACGTCGATCAAATTCGGCTTTACGCCGGAAATCAATGCGATTTCCACGGTGATCATCGGATTCTCGCTGATCATTCTCTTAATCGTCGGCATTATCATGAGGTCGAATTTAAAGGAAATGTTAGGAGGCGCGAAAGAATAAATGGCTAAGGTAGAATTGAAAAATCTGACAAAGGTTTACGGCTCCAACACGGTGGTAGACCATATCAATCTTGAGATAGAAAACGGAACGCTGGTGTCGATTCTCGGGCCTTCCGGCTGCGGTAAGACGACGACGCTCCGCATGATCGCGGGATTTGAGCTTCCGGAGGACGGCGACGTGCTCTTCGATGGACAGTCTGTGGGAAGAGTTGCAGTGAATAAGAGAAATATCGGTATGGTATTTCAGAGCTATGCGCTGTTTCCGCATATGACGGTGGCGCAGAATGTGGCTTATGGGCTGGAGCAGCACGATGTGCCGAAATCGGAGATTCCGGGACGTGTGGAAGAAGCTCTGAAAATGGTTCACATGGAGGAATACGCCGGCAGAAAGCCGAAGCAGCTCTCCGGCGGTCAGCAGCAGAGAGTGGCTTTAGCCAGAGCCCTCGTCATTCGTCCCCGCGTGCTGCTTCTGGACGAGTGCTTGTCCGCATTGGATAAAAAGCTCCGGGTGGAGATGCAGAGCGAGCTGAGAAGGATTTTGGAGGAGAGTAAGGTTACGACTTTCTTCGTCACTCACGATCAGGAGGAGGCGATGACGCTTTCGGATAAAATCGTGGTCATGCATGACGGCATTATCGAGCAGACGGGCACGCCGTTTGAAGTGTATGAGCAGCCGGTCAATCGGTTTGTGGCAAGCTTCTTAGGTAAGGCGAATTTTGTCGAGGAAAACGGCGTGACGTACGCCATTCGGCCGGAAAAGGTGAGAATCGGAGAGGAAAAGGATGAAAATGCGAGAATGACAGGCGTTGTGGAAGCTCTCGTATACTCCGGAAATCTCATGACATGTACCGTAAGATGCCAAGATACGGATATTATCGCGGAGCTTTCCAATTCCGCTGCGGCTCATCGTCTCGAAAGGGGCGCGAAGGTTTCGGTTCTCTGGGACGACAGCGCGCAGATCCGCCTGGCGGACTAATTCGGTATTTCCTGTTTTTAAAGCGGAGCAGCGCTCCTGACAAGCTTGCTTGTCAGGGACGACGCGAACGCTTGCAGCAAGCGCCAG
>CAZGBL010000148.1:0-5615 GCA_964523955.1 uncultured Oscillospiraceae bacterium
GATTTTATCATTTACTGTATGGAATGGCAATCGTTTTATCCTCAAAGTTTTTTGTCATTTGTTTCACTAACTGCAGCATTTTTACTCTGTACACATATTATTGCCATGACCCATACACGTTGAAATCATTTGTTTTATGGCGAATATTGTTGATTTTCGGAGAAGTTTGTTATATACTCTATACGCTAAAAATGACGGAAATGAGTGGGATTTTTATCCCTGTTTCGCGGCCATCATTTTGAGCCATTCTTTCTGAAAAATGATGATTACATTGGTACATCTCATATTCAGACCGCACTAATCAATTTTTAAGAAAGGGAGAGAAGACATATGGGTTTATTTGCAAATCACATGAACAGCATTCATGTCAGTCACCATAAAGGAACTTCTGACTGTGAATCTGTTGTCATTCCTGTGCCTGAAAAAGTCTATATCTCTATGTCACAGCACATCGGAAGACCCTGTCAGCCCCTCGTGAAAAAGGGAGACCTCGTCAAAGTAGGACAGCTGATCGGTGATGTCGATGCACCTGTAAGCGCTCCGATTCACTCCAGCGTATCGGGTGAAGTGGTATCCATAGAGGAAAGCCGCACAGCAATGGGCAGCGTGGACACATTTGTGGTGATCGCATCGGACGGCAAACAGGAGCCGTGGGAAGAATTAAAAATCCCGAAATGCGATACAAAGGACGATTTCATCAAAGCTGTGAGAGAAAGCGGTCTTGTCGGCCTCGGCGGCGCTTCCTTCCCTACTCACATAAAATTTAATCCCGGCAATTTAGATGATTGCGATACGCTTATCGTCAACGGTGCGGAATGTGAACCGTTTATCACATCCGATCACAGAAACATGCTGGAACACACAGAAGATATCGTCTCCGGTATCCGTCTCACCATGAAATATCTCGGTCTGAGAAAATGCTTTGTCTGCATTGAAAACAATAAGCCGGACGCCATCGAGAAAATGCGTGAGGCGCTGAAAGACATTAAAGGCGCTGAAGTCACGGAACTGAGAAGTACATATCCCCAGGGCGCCGAGCGCGTACTCATTCATGAAACCGCGGGAAAGACGCTGAAAGCGGGCCAGCTTCCGGCTTCCGTAGGCTGCATTCTGTCAAATGTCACTTCTATCATGTTCGTAGGAGAATATTTCAGAACCGGTATGCCATTAGTCAGGAGAACGGTCACTGTCGCGGGGGAAGCTATTGCAGAGCCTTCCAACGTGGTCGCACCTATCGGCACGAAATATTACGATCTGGCGGAATTCTGCGGCGGATATAAATCCTCTCCGAAGAAGATTATCGCAGGAGGCCCGATGATGGGCAAAGCGCAGAACAGCGACGGAAGCGTCGTCGTGAAAAATACGGGCGCAGTTCTCTTCTTCGATGAAAAACAGGCGAAGGCCAGCGAACCGACGCCATGCATCAATTGCGGCAGATGCTACAGAGGATGCCCCGTAGGCCTGATGCCGAAGGAATTCGCAAAAGCGTTTGAAGCTGGAGATGCAAAGCGTCTCTATGATCTTAAAATCATGGAATGTATGAGCTGCGGCAGTTGTTCCTATGTCTGTCCGGCGAAAAAGCCTCTCGCATTTATCAATACACTTTCAAAGGAAATGGTAAAGGAGGCTGGATTCTAAGATGAAAACATACAAAAACGGTAATCTGCTCGTAACGTCGAATCCTCATATCACCGATTCGATCGATACGACAAAAATCATGTCGCTGGTAATCCTGGCATTGCTTCCGTCATTGATCGCTTCTATCTATATTTTCGGATTCAGAGCCCTGATGCTCACGCTGGTATGTGTGGTATCCGCTGTTTTTTTTGAATGGGCCTTTGAAAAGATCGCAAAGCGGCCTTCTACCACAGGTGACATGAGCGCCGTCGTCACAGGACTGCTTATCGCCATGAACGTGCCTGTCACGCTTCCTTACTGGCAGGGCGTCATCGGCTCCTTTGTCGCTATCGTCATCGTAAAGCAATTCTTCGGCGGTCTGGGACAAAACTTCGCAAACCCTGCGATCACAGCCAGAATCGTGCTCTTCGTATCCTTTGCTACGGACATGACGACTTGGGCAGATCCAAATCAAGGCCGCGTGTTCAGCGCAGCCGACGCGATTACATCTGCTACCCCGCTGGGTGTCTTCAACGAGAGTGGCGCTGCGGAAGCAGAAGCGGCCTTCTCCCTGAAACAAATGTTCGTGGGAACCACAGGCGGTTCCATGGGTGAGGTATGCGCATTAGCTCTTCTGATCGGAGGACTCTTCCTTATATTAATGAAGGTTATTTCTGCCGCTACTCCGATAGCTTTCCTCGGTACGGTGGCTGTCATCTCTCTGCTGGCAGGCGTCGATCCTCTTTGGCAGATCTGTGCAGGCGGCGTAATGCTGGGTGCGTTCTTTATGGCTACGGACTACGCTACGACGCCTTCTACGACATCAGGAAAGATCATCTTCGGTATCGGCTGCGGTCTGATCACGATGATCATTCGTCTCTTCGGTTCTTATCCGGAAGGCGTATCCTTCTCTATCCTGCTGATGAACATTCTCACACCTCACATCGATAATTTCTGTGAAAAGAGACTGTACGGCAATCCTGACAGAGAAGCGAAGAAAGCGAAGAAAAAAGCGATAAAGAGAACAGCTGCAGAAGGAGGTGCCGATAAATAATGAGCCATGATACAAAGAACACTTCATTTCGAGACGGTATGATCGGTCCTACCGTCATTCTGCTCATCATTTGCCTTGTCATTTCTGGCGCTCTTGCGGTGACTCATCAGATCACCGCTCCTCAGATCGAAAAGATCAACAAAGAGACAGCAGACGCTGCAAGAATGGAAGTCCTGCCGGAAGCTGATTCTTTTACGCCTGCGGAAGGTACGCTTCCGGAAGGCGTTGCAGAATACTATGTAGCTGACAACGGCGCGGGCGTCGTCGTCACCGCGCAGAACAAATCCTTCGGCGGAACGATCACTGTTATGATCGGCATCGACGCCAGGGGCGCTATCACAGGCGTCAAAGTCACGGATCATTCGGATACACCGGGTCTGGGTACGAAAGCCATGGATTCGGGATATCTTTCTCAGTACCAGAATCTTACAGCTCTTGACGACGTCGATAACATAAAAAAAGACAGCAGCGTCGATCAGGTGACTGGCGCTACAGTATCGTCCAATGGTATTTACGGAGCGGTAAAATACGCTCTGGCCGCCTATGAAGAGATGGGAGGTATCAACTGATGGAAAAAGAATCTAAGCTCACGATACTCACCAGGGGCATCGTTAAAGAAAACCCTACCCTTGTGCTGCTTCTCGGAACCTGTCCATTCCTCGCCACATCCACTTCTGCCATCAACGGTGCCGGTATGGGACTTTCCACTACAGCAGTTCTGATCTGCTCAAATATCGTCATCTCACTTTTAAAAAATATCATTCCAGACAAGGTGAGAATCCCCTGCTACATTGTGGTCATCGCCGGATTCGTAACCGTTGTTCAGTTCCTTCTGCAGGCTTATCTGCCGGATCTGAACGCTTCTTTGGGATTATATATTCCACTGATCGTAGTTAACTGCATTATCCTCGGAAGAGCTGAGATGTTTGCGAATAAAAACTCCGTGATCAATTCCGCGCTGGACGGCATCGGTATGGGTCTCGGATTCACTCTCGCTCTCTTCATCATGGGGGCTATCCGTGAATTTTTCGGCGGCGGCACCATCCTCGGATTTGAGGTGACGACAAATCTCATCACGCCGATGAGTATCTTCATCCTCGCTCCGGGCGGCTTCTTCGTCTTCGGTATTCTCACCGCAATCGTAAACAAAATCACAGGCGGAAAAATGAACAGAGAATTCAGCTGCTCCGGCTGTCCGGGCGATCCGGAAACGATAGCTGCGGCAGAAGCGGAAGCAGCAAGAGCAGCCGCTGCAAAGAAAGCAGCCCAGGAAAAGGCACAGGCTGCATTGGCAGCGAAAGAGAAAGCCGGCTCCGAAGCGACAGCTGACAGAACCGCGCCAATTTCTGAAGTTCCTGCATCCGCGGGTAAAACAGAGACCGCTAATACTTCGGCTGAGGATACTCCCGCAAAATCAGGAAAAACATCTGCAGAAGCGACGGAAGGAGGCGATAAGTAATGGTACAGTTAGTCATCATTATCATGAGCGTCGTTCTCGTAAATAACTACGTTCTCGCCCAGTTCCTAGGCATTTGCCCGTTTCTGGGCGTATCGAAAAAGCTGGACTCAGCAGTGGGCATGTCATGTGCCGTAACCTTCGTAATGGTTCTGGCTACGCTGGCAACCTGGCCGATCCAGACATTTTTACTCGAACGTTTTAACATCGGCTATATGCAGACGGTGGTATTCATCCTCGTCATTGCGGCTCTGGTGCAGCTCGTAGAACTGACGCTGAAAAAATTCATGCCGCCTCTCTACCGATCTCTGGGCGTCTATCTCCCTCTGATCACTACCAACTGCGCGGTACTCGGCGTTACGGTAAACAATATCGATAACAGCTACAGCTTCATCGAGTCCTTGGCAAACTCTTTTGGCGCGGGTGTCGGATTCCTTCTCGCCATGGTATTATTTGCCGGCATCAGAGGAAAAATGGAACACGCCGATATTCCAGAAGTCCTGAAGGGCGTTCCTTCTGTACTCATCGCAGCTTCTATCCTCTCCGTATCCTTTATGGGATTCAGCGGAGTCGTCGAAGGCATATTCGGTTAGGAGGTGGCAGATATGACATTATTAAGTCCAATCATCATCGTATGCGTTATCGGTATTCTTGCCGGCGTACTCCTCACCGTAGCAGCGAAAATCATGTATGTTCCTGTAGATGAAAGAGTGGAACAGCTCACCGAAGCGCTTCCAGGTGCTAACTGCGGCGGCTGCGGATTCGCGGGATGCTCTGATTACGCGAACGCTATCGTAGAAAGCGGCGCAGACGTTACACTCTGTCCGGTAGGCGGCCCTGCAGTCAGCGCAAAGCTGGCCGCCGTCATGGGCATCGAAGCCGGATCGTCAGAGGGCGAATACGCTCTGGTCATGTGCGGCGGATATGATAATAAGACAGACAAAATCTTTGAATATCAGGGAGTACCTACCTGTAAGGCCGTAAAATCTCTGTACGGCGGCGGCGGTGCCTGCGGACACGGGTGCCTCGGTTACGGAGACTGCGTCACAGCCTGTAATTTCAATGCCATCGGTATCGTAAACGGCGTCGCATGGGTTGACCGTGCAAACTGCGTCGGCTGTAAAGCATGCTCAAAAGCATGTCCAAACGGTATTATCGCCATGGTTCCGAAGCACAATCTCACTTATGTAGCCTGCAGTTCTACAGACAAAGGCGCTGTCACGAGAAAGGCCTGCCAGGCAGGCTGCATCGGCTGTAAAAAGTGTGAAAAGACATGTAAATTTGACGCGATTCACGTAGAAAACAACAAGGCGGTTATCGACCCTGAAAAGTGTAAAAACTGCGGCATGTGCGTGAAGGAATGCCCTACTCACGCTATCGTGAAATTGCCGAAGCCGAAGAAGGCTTAAGTGCAGTGAGGAAAATATAAATACAACAGACACCGGATGTCCCGTCGGCAGAGTGTCCGAAAATTCAATGCAAAGCGAT
>CAZGBL010000149.1:0-1572 GCA_964523955.1 uncultured Oscillospiraceae bacterium
GGGTGTGCATGACGTCCGATTTTTTCCTCGAAGAAGCCGATCAGTGGAGGGAAGAAGCCTGGGACATCATATATCAGCGTCGAGACGTGAAATTTTACCTTCTGACTAAGCGGCCGGAACGTGTGCTGCAATGTCTCCCGCAGGATTGGGGAGATGGATGGAACAATGTTTTTTTCAACGTGACCTGTGAAAATCAGCGTCGGGCGGATGAGAGGATTCCCTTGCTCTTATCTCTGCCATTTCGGCACAAAGGTATTATGTGCGCGCCGCTGATCGGGCCGGTGGAGCTGGGAAAATATCTCGACGACGGACAGATCGAACAGGTTGTCGCAGGCGGCGAAAATTACGACGGCGCGCGGCCGTGTCACTTTGAATGGATTCAGTCGATGCGAAGGGAATGTGAGCAGAGAGATATTACATTTTGCTTTATGGAGACAGGAACGAATTTTGTAAAAGACGGTAAGACGTATCATATGCCGTCGAAACGATTACAGAGCGAAATGGCACACAAGTCTGGAATGAACTATCAGGGAAAAGCCGCAGAGTTTATACTCACCGATCATTTCGGTCTGCCGATACCGCCGGAACAGCTGTATGTGCCAAGCTTTAGCGGGAGGCAGTGCCGCGCCTGCGGCAGTCGTCTGATCTGTAACGGATGCAGCGGATGCGGACGCTGTAAATGACTCGGTGTACGGTTCCGGTGGGAAGCGAGGAGTGTTGTCTCGAAGAAGTGAGTTTGCACCGTGTTCCGTTTTATCTTCTAAAAATAAAAACAGGAAAGTTTTGTAAATTGCAGAGGTGTTTATGAGTATAGAGTATAAAAAGCCGAAAGAAATTGAGAAGAGAAGCATGGAGCTGATCGAGCTGGAAATGCAGACGGTGCCGCCGCGGAATCACGCGCCGATCATCAAGCGCGTGATTCATACCACCGCCGACTTTGAATATGAGCATACGCTGGCCATCTCTGAGTCGGCGGTAGGCGCAGCGCTTGCAGCGCTGCGCGGCGGCACGCCTGCGGCAAAAAGCGCCGCTGCCGGTCTGGGGAACGACCATTCTGCCGGCGTCTTTTCACCCGATGTCTGCACCTCCGCTTCTGACCTGTCCGGTCGTTCGTATGATACAGACGCTTTTTCTCCTACCACGATCGTCACCGATACTAACATGGCGCTTTCCGGCATCAATAAAGCTGCGTTATCCCGTTTAGGCATCCATGCTGTCTGCTATATGGCGGATTTAGATGTGGCGGAAGAGGCGCAGGCGAGGGGTGTGACACGAGCTGTCGTCAGCATGGAAAAGGCGGCGCGCCTTTCGGGCCGCCTGATTTTCGCCATAGGCAACGCGCCGACGGCATTGCTTCGCTTAAAGGAACTGATCGATCAGAAGCAGGTTTCCCCGGAGCTTATCATCGGCGTTCCTGTGGGTTTTGTCAATGTGGCAGAAGCAAAGGAATCGATCATGACTGCAGGCGTCCCATATATCGTGGCGCGCGGCAGAAAAGGCGGCAGCACAGTAGCTGCAGCCATCTGTAATGCGCTCCTATATATGGCAGAGGATGAATCTTATCTCTAAATC
>CAZGBL010000149.1:1672-5584 GCA_964523955.1 uncultured Oscillospiraceae bacterium
GCCCACAACCCAGGTGCGCTGCTTACAATTTTAACGCGCCGCCCACAACCCAGGTGCGCTGCTCACAATTTTAATGCGCCGCCCACAATCTTAATGTGGAGCGCAAATCGCAGGCGAGCTTGTCAGCAGCCCGGTTCCGGTTAAAAAGGCTGGGATTTAGCAGGACTGAAAGTTCACAGTCCAAATGTTCCTCTCACCTCATCGAAAGAGATCACCTGGGGCATGGGTGTAAGGCGCTCACCGATGATTTTTTCCATCCAGATCATGTCGTACCAGCGTTCAAATTTATATCCGCAGCTGGAAAAATGTCCCACCTGTCGGTAGCCTAACGCTTCGTGAAAGCGCTTGCTGTCGTTCGTCAGCGTTTCATCTTCTTCCTGGGTGTAAGCGATGCAGGCCTCCAGATTGACGATATGCATTGCGGAGACGATTTCTTCCAGCTTGGCGTAAAGGGCGCTTCCGATTCCCATACCGCGGAATTCCCCGGCGATATATACGGAGGTTTCCGCGCTCCAGTCGTAAGCTTTACGAGGATGAAAGCGGGAAACATATCCGTAGCCTGCGATTTTATCCTGATATTCTGCTACGATGTAGGGATAAAATGTTAATATTTGTTGTATACGTTTTGCAAACTCTTTCTCTTCGGGAACGTCGTATTCAAATGTAACGGCCGTTTCCCGGACATAAGGCGCATAAATTTCCAGCAGCTTTGCCGCGTCTTTCATCGTAGCCGTTCGGAGTTTGATCTTTCTTTGCTCTTCCAAATTTATCACCTGCCGCGTTCTGCAAACATCTGCCCCAGATCCTCGAAAATATCATGAGGCAGCATAACCGTTTCGCTTTTTCTGACAGAACACCTCTGCGCAGCAGCGCCATGGAGCCAGACGGCGCAGATCGCAGCGTCCAGCGGTTCCATTCCCTGAGCTGCGAAAGAAGCCATCATACCGGCCAGAATATCGCCGCTGCCGCCGCGGGCCAATCCGGAATTTCCCGACGTATTGCGCCAGAGCTGACCGTCTGGAGATGCGATGAGAGTGCGATGCTCCTTCAATACCACGATGCAGTTATTCTCTTTCGCGAAGGCCAGTGTTGTCCGTTCCCGGGACGCTTTGATATCGGCTATGCTGCAGCCGCAGAGTCTGGCCATTTCACCGGGATGGGGCGTGATGATTATCTGCCTTCCCTCTGCAGGCGGCGGCAGATGCAGGGGTGATGTGTTGAATGTATTAATTTCAGCGTCGTCATTGCGCAAAGCGTTCAGTGCGTCGGCGTCGAGAATGACTGTGCAGTCCGCGCCTTCCGTCAGAAAACGCACCAGCTTTCCGGTATCCGGCGTATTTCCCATTCCCGGACCCATGAGCAGCGCGGCGTAATCCTTCGATAATTCCGCTGCCAGCATGTTCCTGTTTGCAGCGCTGACGCCGCCTGTGCTGTCCGGCTGGCAGGCCAGCAGAATGCACTCCGGCAGCCGGGATTGAATCGATGGGAAGACCGGTTCAACGCTGGCCAATGTCACGATGCCGCATCCTCCGCGAAGCGCGCCTTCCGCTGTAAGTGCGGCGGCTCCGCGATAACGGGAACTGCCTGCAACGCAGAGCAGCTTACCGTAGGTGCCCTTATGACTGTCCTGTATTCTCTCAGGTATACGCTGCCAGACGATGTCCGGTGTGATATTGTTGATTATATCATTTGTATTTTTATTCATCATGATCCTCGCATTTTCGTCAGATCGCAAATTCGATTTCGATTTATTATTATACGGCAGCCTGTCTGCTCGTTCTCATTTCTGCTTTTCGATCTGTTCTGCCAGATCGTTTAAGTAAACCCAGCGCTCCATCTTTTCGTCCAGGCGGTCAGCAAGTTTCTGCCGTTCCTGTGAGAGCTGCTGCAGGCGGACATAGTCGTCCGATACGTCTGACATTTCAGCATCCTTTTCTGCAATCTGAGCTTCCAATTTTGCGATCTCCTCATCGATCGTTTCAAATTCTCTCTTTTCGTTAAAGGTAAATTTCAATTTTTTTTGGCGTATCGGCCGTCCGTCCGGTCTGACGGAGGAAACCCCGGTAAGAGCGTCTGTCCCGCCGCCGGAAGCGCCGGCGGAAGCACCGGCAGAAGCGCCGCCGCTGTGAAATCCCGCTTTTATGCGGTTGGCCTGAGGGCTGCTTTTCGATGCGCCGGAACCTGTTTTTTTGTGGGAAGTGATTTCCTCTGTCAGCAATTCCAGCTCACGGGCTTTCATCACGTCCGTATATCCGCCGGGATAGTGGCGGATGACGCCGTTCCCTTCAAAAGAAAACGTCCTGATACAGAGACGATCCAGGAAATAACGATCGTGGGAGACGATGATCACCGCACCGTTAAATTCATCCAGGTAATCTTCTAAGACCGTCAGCGTGGCGATATCCAGATCGTTGGTGGGCTCATCGAAAATCAGGACGTTTGGCGCCTGCATGAGAATACTGAGCAGGTAGAGACGCCGCTTTTCACCGCCGGAGAGACGGCCGATGGGAATAGAGTGCTTGCTGCTGGGGAAAAGAAATCGTTCTAACATCTGTGAAGCCGAAAAATAACCGTCTTCTGTCTTCACATGATCGGAGATTCCCTCTACGTATTTTATGACGCGCTGATTCGGATCCCAGACCTGCGTATCCTGAGAAAAATAACCGATCTTAACTGTCTGTCCGATACTCACTGTGCCTGCGTCAGGCGCTACCTGTCCCAAGATCATTTTCAGCAGCGTCGACTTGCCGCAGCCATTTTCTCCGATGACGCCGATGCGGTCATTTCGGAGGACCGTGTAACTGAAATCTTTCATCAGCAGCTTATCGCCATAAGACTTTGTGAGGTTCCGGATTTCGATGATTTTTTTGCCGAGACGGCTGCTGGCAGTTCCGATAGACAGGCTGGAATCGTCTATTATCAATTTGCTGTCTCTGAGCTCTTCAAATCGTTCGATGTGGGATTTCGCTTTTGTAGAACGGGCCCGAGCGCCTCTCCGAATCCAGGCCAGCTCTTTTTTATATAAGGCGGCTCTTTTTCGCTCGCTGGCCAGCAGCATATCTTCCCTCGCCGCCTTTGCTTCCAGATAATAATCGTAATTTCCTTCATAAGAGTGCAGACTTCCGTTATCGATTTCAAATATTTTTTTCGTCACCCGATCGAGAAAATAACGATCATGAGTAATCATAAAAACGGCACCCCTGTATTTTATGAGGAAATCTTCCAGCCAGGCGATTATATCGTTGTCCATGTGATTGGTGGGCTCGTCTAAAATCAAGAGATCAGCGTCTGCCGACAGTACGGCTGCCATAGCCACTCTTTTTCGCTGTCCGCCGGAAAGTTCAGCCATTTCGGCGTCAAAATCTCGGACGCCCAGTTTTGTCATCATGGAGCGGCAGGCGAAATCGGGAACGTCAGGATCGATGTGCTCCAGATATTTTTCAGCCTGTTTACCGACGGTCAGATTTGCGTCGAAAGGAGGATGCTGAGGCAGGTATGCTGCCCTGACATGATTCGTATAAATCACTTTCCCGCTATCGGGATCCTCTTCTCTTGCGACGATCCGAAGGAGGGTAGATTTTCCCGTGCCGTTGACGCCGATAAGTCCGATTTTTTCTCCTTGATGAATGCTCAGACTGATATCCTGAAGCAGAGGTTTTTCGGTATAACTTTTATTTATTTTATCAACATTTACTAATATCATATTTCCATTTCTCCGTAAAGATTTGAAAGCAGGCAGGTCGATTCGGTGTCATATCGAGAGGGTATTTTCCCAGCAAAGATTCGCCTGTTTCTCGTAGCAGGGATGGTTCGATATGGGATCTGCAGGTCTGACTTTCTTCTAGAATAGCAGAAAATAGATGGAAAATCCACGGTTTGGATTTATGTTAGATGCCTGCAGTATAGGTTTCA
>CAZGBL010000150.1:0-3336 GCA_964523955.1 uncultured Oscillospiraceae bacterium
CGTCCTTCGCTCAGAGAGCATATCTCAATGCGTCCGATATTTATCACAAACTCAACAAAAGGATCCCGGAGAACATATGCCCGAAATTTATCATCCTTCTCCGAATATTCCATACGATAGGGACGACAGAAAAACTCATCCGTACTGCCCTTCCCCTTTCGGAATTTGATCCATACCTCTCGCTTCGGCCTTATAGGCTCCGTCACCGTCCGAAAAATTTCAATGTATTTCCATCCGCATAGGGATCTCCATCGCTGTACCGGTCGAATATCACATAATCCTCCGGAAGAAATAACGGCTCCTCCTCCATATTCCCAAAGAAAGACGGTTGATGGGAAAAGATTTCCTGCCAGAAAAGCCGCGCCCTCGGATCGAGACTCACCGCTTTCAGCCATCGCCTCTGCAGCGTGGTCAACGGCATCGTGGGTTCATTCTTCAAAGGCGTGCTCAAATCGTCACAGAGCAGCTGCCATCTCTGTTCCTTCAGTGCAGGTAAAATCGTCAGAAAGCTCTCTGCAAATCCCACCTCGTGAACGATTCGTTCCATCTCGTCGGGAGTCAGCGTGCCTCGCACCGCCAACGTCAGAATTTCCCCCACCGCTCGATAATAGCTTCCGTAAATTTCGTGAAAAATCACACCTTTTCCTCCCTTTCGCATCAGCGCTCGCAGCCGAACCGATTTTCCTGCAAACATTCCTTTTTTAACGGAGCAGAACCTCCCGATACCCTCGCTTATCTTTTCGTTCTTCCTCTCCCCTCTTCTTCCGGCGCTCCTACATCATATAATTCATACATCTCTGACAGATCTCTACGAAATTGATTTTCCGCCGAACGATTGGAAAAATGAAGCGACGTAATGCGGCAGAGAAAAGTACGTATCCATGGAATCATTTCATAGGTGTCGTATACGTCGGCTGAAAATCGACAGACGTCCTCACTTAGCCGCTCTACCGTGCCGCATCGTTTTTCCCTCTGCAGACGACGATAAATATATTCCTCCTGCTTTCCGATATGTATTGTAAACTCCACGTGCTCCATTCCCTGCCGCTTTCTGTACATTACACCCCACATAGACTTCTCTATCTCTGCTAATTCGCTCCTCCGCTTTTCAAAATCCGAAGCCGTATCTCCCATTATCACATCTGTAATATAGTCAAGACGATAGGAATGAATGCTCTTTACCTCGCGGCAGTATGCCATCAGGTACTGTCTTCCGTTCTGAACGCTGCTGCGTATTCTGAGCGGCGTCACATTCCAAAGCATTTCCTTTCCTGACCGATGCGAAAAATTCCGAATCGACACAGACCGACGCTGAGCTATCGCCTCGAGCAACAGACAGAGAATTTCGCTCTCCAAAGCATGCGTGATGTAATGATGTTTAAAAAAATAAGATGACCCGTCTTCCTTTTCCCTGTCCAGCAGGTAACTTCCGATGACGCCGCAGGGCTCTGTCTCAGAAAAAAATTGCAGCCCTTCCCGTAAAGATGACAGATCGCCTGACGCTGCTCTGCGATAGACGAGACGACGTCCGTTCCTCTCGCTTTCCATTATTCCCAACGCCTCATATTCCTTCAGCTTTTTTCTCACCGTCGATTCATCGAAAAACATAGGATTTTCAAAGCAGGAAAGATATTCTCTGTCGATCCTCTCAGCGATTTCATGAACTGTCAGAGATATTTCCGGAGAAAACAAAATATCCAGCAAAATTAAATGAAGCGTAATATCTCCATCCGTAAAACTCTTCGCTTTCCATGCTTATTAAAGAGGATTGCTATCCGTACTGCGGCTGTCTATGGAAAGAAACACATTCTTTCCGTTTTCCGCCTGCCGAAACCCCATATAATCTCCCAGCCAGTTTTCGATTCTGCGGCGTTCGTTGTCGTAAGACCGGGGACTTTTTCTTCCGATTTCCTCACGGCTGCGAAATTCATAGACATAAAATTCCCTCATATAAGCCCGTATCCGTTCAAAATTCTTAATCAGCTCCGTATATGCCACCCGTCCTCACCTCTTTTCAGATCAAAAGTAAAAAGCACAAACGATTTTTTCATCACCTCTACTATATACCAAAAAATAGAAAAATGACGGCAATGTTTTCCGATATGGTACCGCCTAAGCAGCTTTTGGTTATTTCCATAGTCTACTTAGGAGGTATCATATCACCGAACACCGCCGCCTCTTTCTCATTTTTACTGACACGATCAAAGTTACTTCAGATTTTCCGGATTCAAACCTTCCAACTCCGGCAGCACGAAGATGCCGTCTTTTCTCACCAGCACATCGTCAAACCAGATCTCTCCTCCGCCGTAATCCTCTCTCTGGATGAGAACCAGATCCCAATGAACCGCCGACTTATTTCCATTCGGCGCATCCTCATAAGAAGCGCCCGGCGTAAAATGAATACTGCCGCAGATTTTTTCATCGAACAGCGTATCCTTCATGGGATGCAGCACATATGGATTGACGCCGATCGCAAACTCACCGAAATATCTCGCACCCTCATCCGTATCCAGAAGCGCATTGATTCTCTCATCGCTGTTGGAATGAGCCTCGACGATTTTGCCATCCTTAATATGAAACACGATATTATCATACGTGAATCCCTGTTCCAGAGATACCGTGTTATACGAGATTACCCCGTTAACGGAATCCTTCACCGGCGCTGTATACACCTCACCGTCCGGAATATTGCACTCTCCGGCGCATTTGATAGCAGGTATATCCTTGATAGAGAATGTGAGATCGGTACCCGGAGATACGATTCTCACCTTATCCGTTCGATTCATCAGGTCCACCAGAGGATCCATAGCCTGCGACATCTTCGCGTAATCCAGCGTGCAGACGTCGTAATAGAAATTCTCAAAGGCTTCCAGACTCATACCGGAAAGCTGAGCCATAGAATTATTCGGATATCTCATAATCACCCATTTCGTATGATCTACCCTCTGATCGATGACCGGCCGAAGCATTTTACTGTAAAGATTCAGCTTCTCCGACGGCACGTCAGACAGCTCTGAAGTATTGTCAGATGCTCTCACAGCGATATAAGCATCCATCCCTTTCATCTGATGCAGTTCATAGTCCCTCATAAACTCCAGCTGTTCTTCGCTGCAGTTCATCATAATTTCTCTGTTCAGCGAAGCATCGCTGAGCCCGAGATAAGGATATCCTCCTGCCCCATAGACCGCCCGAATCAATTCCTTGATGAGAGGCTTGGCATCCGTTCCGATCTCTTCGATCAAAACCCGTTCTCCCTTTTGCACTCTGCAGGAATAGTTCACGATCATATCCGCAAATTTCTTATTTCTATTCTCCATTTTCCACCTCTTTTTACTG
>CAZGBL010000150.1:3436-5568 GCA_964523955.1 uncultured Oscillospiraceae bacterium
ACCGCGCCCTCTGCAGCTATTTCGCCTGCAGACATACCCGCAAAATAACGCTGCCGTCATTCTTACAGATATTCCACCATACCCAGAGCGGTCTCGATCATATCGGAAAATCCCTTTTCGCGTTCTTCCACCGTTAAACGGCCGCCGGTGACGAAATTATCACTGATTGTCATCATTGCCAGAGCTTTTGCTCCCATTCTGGCAGCATTCAGATAGAGCGCGCACGCTTCCATCTCAACAGCCAATACCCCCATCTTCGACCAGCTCTTCCAGGTATCAGGATCATCGTCATAGAATACGTCGACAGACACAACATTTCCGACTTTTACCGGATTTTGAAGCTTTTGGGCTGACTGGTACGCCGCCTGAAGCAGATCGAAATCCGCACACGGTGCCAAATTTCCTGGAAGATGGTATGTGTACTGGAAATTAGAATCCGTAGACGCCGACATAGCGATAACGATATCATTCAGATTCACATGCTCCTGAAAAGAACCCGCTGAGCCGATCCGAATAATATTTTTACAGCCGTAAACCTCGATCAGCTCGTGAGAATAAATCCCCATAGACGGCATACCCATGCCGCTTCCCTGTATCGAAACCCTCTTTCCTTTGTACGTACCGGTGTAACCGAACATATTTCGAACTGTCGTATAACACTTCGCATCATCCAGAAAATTTTCCGCGATAAACTTTGCTCTCAGCGGATCTCCCGGCATAAATACCGTCTCCGCGATCTCACCCGGCTTTGCGCCGATGTGTAAAGATTCTGCCATTAGTATGCCTCCGTTTTTGAGTTCAGATACTTCTCTTTTCATTATACAACCTCAAATGTTTCACCGCAAAAAGCCCGCAGCCAGCATTCCGTTGTTTCAATTCACGCGCATCAATCCATCGTCTTTCCGAAAAATTCCACCGTACTGCGGATCTTTTTCATCAGCGCATCGAAGCCTTCTGGCGTCATAGACTGCGGACCATCGCACAGAGCGGATTCCGGATCATTATGCACTTCGATCATCAGGCCGTCAGCCCCTGCGGCGATAGCCGCCAGCGCCAAAGGCTCTACCATCCAACGGATACCCGCCGCATGACTCGGATCGATGATGATCGGAAGATGGGTCATCTTTCTCAGCATCGGAATCGCGGAAATATCCAGCGTATTTCTCATAGAAGTCTCAAATGTTCTGATCCCCCTCTCGCAGAGGATAACATTCTCATTGCCGCCTGCCATGATATACTCTGCGCTCATCACGAGTTCCTCTAATGTATTGGCCAATCCTCTCTTTAAAAGTACCGTCTTATTGCACTTTCCCAGCGCTTTTAAAAGCTGGAAATTCTGCATATTTCTGGCGCCCACCTGAACCACATCGATCTCGTCAAATAATTCCAGATGCTCCGGAGTCATTATTTCCGTAACGACTGGAAGATCGGTCGCCGCCTTCGCTCCCAAAAGGAGCTTCAGCCCGTTATTCTGAAGCCCCTGGAAAGAATACGGCGATGTTCTCGGCTTGAAAGCGCCGCCCCTTAAAAGTCCGGCGCCGCTTTTTTTGACATCCTCTGCAACCTCAATAATCTGTTCCTTCGATTCGATGGAACAAGGACCTGCGATCACCTGAAAATGGCCTCCGCCGATCTTCCTGCCCTTAATATCGATGACCGTATCTTCCGGATGCATCTTGCGATTTGCCATCTTATACGGCTCTTTTACCCGCTTAACATCTTCTACGACCTCATTCGCCATGAGATAATCATCTTCGATAACGGATGTATCTCCTACGAGACCCCAAAGCTCTGTCTCTACGCCCTTTGACTCGTGAAGCTCAAAACCGAGCGCCTTGAGCTTCCCCTTTAAAACCGCCTTTTTTTCCTCATCGGCTCCTTGCTTCAATATAATAACCATATATTTTCTCCTTCCGTACGTTTATTATTAAAAAATTATCAAAAGCTGCCCCTGATTCCGACGGAGATGTACAGCCATGCTGCGCATCCACCATTTTGAAATCAGAGACAGCTCTGTCAAGATTCCACCCAAAATATCCGTCAAAGTATACCGATATTTCTCCGCCTATCTCATTTTTGGAAAAACGTTCTGATCCGTTTAAAGCGGAGCAGAGCTCCTGACAAGCTTGCTT
>CAZGBL010000151.1:0-5543 GCA_964523955.1 uncultured Oscillospiraceae bacterium
TCGGAAATGGAACCCGCCGCTTACAGAAGCGGGGGACATCTGGCGCTTGTTATAGTTTTGGGACACCCTCTTTTAATAAATCCCTTATTCCAGCTTTTCAGCAGCTTGCTCTGTATTCAACTGAGAGGAAAAAAAGTCGAGCATATGGCCTACAGAACGTACCAAAAGGCACTTCTGCTCACTGTCCATATCCTTAATAGCTTCATCTACAATCCTATAATAGAATTGCTCATGCTTTGCCAGAGCTTCCCGTCCCTTCTCCGTCAGACTGATGCGAACGATTCTTCTGTCAACGTCATCTCTGATACGCGTAACGAATCCTTTTTTTTCCAGTTTGTTGACGGCGATAGAAAGCGTGCTGACATTGATCAACAGATCCTGCGCGATATTGCTCATCGTCTTGGGCGACCGACGTCCCACCGCTACCAGCGTGTGGATTTCAGAAACCGAAAGCTCACTGCCTTCCGCAGTCTCCTTCATCGCCTGTTCTTCCGTCTTCATCACCATATTAAATATACTCAGCAGCTGTTGCTTCAGCTTCTTCACATAGTACATATCCTTATCCAGCATAATAAAACCACCTGTTCCGTCGAAAATGAATATCCGCTGCTGCCCTGTGCGTCATCGATACTTCGCCCTTATCCAGAGCCGAATATTTATCATGAACTAAAGAGGCTTCTTCGGGCGTTTCCGCGGCAGACTGATGTTTTATTCGACTATGTAAGACGATATTCCTTCTCTGAATACAGAATTTCTATCGCCATACAGGTGTTTCTGCCGAACCGATCACCCGATTACAAACATTATATCACATTGGCAGGCAATTATGGGTCTTTCTGGCTCAGGTTCTCCGTTTTTTGGAAGAATTATCGCGGTTCCTTTGGCAGTTCCGGCTCGCGATCCCAGTTTTTCCATCGCCACCTGCAGCCTCAACGTATCTCCTGGAGTCACCTGATTCCTAAACTTTGCGTTTTTAATACCGCCGAAAAAAGCCAGCTTCCCCTTAAATTTTTCTCTGCTGAGGATAGCCACAGCGCCCGCCTGCGCCAGAGCTTCTACGATGAGAACGCCAGGCATTACCTTTTTTTCCGGGAAATGTCCCTCAAAATAGTATTCCGACTCTTTCACATATTTAATCGCCGTAATTTCACCGTTTTCCTCATCCATCGCTTCGATTTCATCGATCAGAAGAAACGGATCTCTGTGAGGGATGATCTCCATGATCTGCGTTCTGTCCATCAGAGCCATAAGCCAGGCCTCCTCTACCATTCATTCCATTTTTTGAGAATCAATACGCCGTTATGTCCTCCGAATCCCAGAGAATTGGAAAGAGCGTATTCCAGATCTGCGTTTCTTCCCTTGTTCGGAACATAATCCAGATCACATTCCTCATCAGGAACCTCCAGATTAATCGTAGCCGGAATATAACCGTCCTCCAGCGCTTTTACGCAGATAAAAGCTTCTATAGCCCCTGCAGCGCCCAAAAGATGGCCTGTCATACTCTTGGTAGAGCTGACGGGAACTTTGTATGCCGCATCGCCGAATACCTTTTTAATAGCATTCGTTTCAAATTTATCGTTATACGGTGTGCCCGTGCCGTGCGCGTTGATATAGCTGATATCTTCAGGCTTGATACCTGCCTCTTCCATCGCCAGCTGCATCGCTTTCACATTCCCTTCGCCCTCCGGATCCGGCATAGTGATATGATACGCGTCAGAAGTCGCTCCATAACCTACCACCTCCGCGTAGATATGAACGCCCCTGGCCTTTGCATGTTCCAGATCTTCGAGAATTAAAAATGCAGCGCCTTCGCCCATGACGAAACCGTCTCTCTCCTTATCGAAAGGCGTAGAACATCTGTTAGGATCTTTGCGCGTAGAAAGGGCGGTCATATTCGCAAAGCCTGCAAAAGAAACATCTGCAAAAGACGCCTCCGTACCGCCGGCGATCATAGCGTCATAAGCGCCGCTCTTGATATAGCGGAACGCTTCGCCGATGGAATGCGTACCCGTAGCGCAGGCTGTAGTCAGCCCCATGGAAATTCCCTTCGCGCCTGTCTCTATCGTGATATTTCCCGATACCATGTTCGGAATCGTCATCGTAACCATCAGAGGGGAAACTCTGGACACGCCGCGTTCTATCGCTTTCTTCGTCTCTCTTTCCAGCGTCATAATGCCGCCGATTCCCGTGCTGCCGATAACGCCCAGTCTGTACGGATCGATATTCTCACCGGCCTTCAGACCGGAATCATCCATCGCTTCCCTTACAGCCACCAGAGCATATTGCGATGAAAGATCCAATCTCTTCGCTGCTCTTTTGTCAGGATAAACGAAATCCTTTACTTCCGCACCCATGCAGGCTTTATGGTCTGTCGTATCAAAATGGGTAATCTGTCCGATTCCGTTCACTTCGTGGCGGATACCTTCCCAAAAATCGTAGCTGTTGTTTCCCACCGGACCCACTACGCCTGTACCTGTGATCACGACTCTTCTGTCTGACATATGATTTCCTCCTTGTCTCTCTGTTTTATTCCATGGGATCTCTTACAATATCATTCCGCCGTCTACTCCGATGACCTGACCTGTGATGTAAGCTGCACCGTCGGAAGCCAGAAAAGCCGCCGTCTTTGCGACATCAGCCGTACTGCCGTATCTGCCGAGACTGATCTGGCCGAGCACCAACTCACGCTGTTTTTCCGAGAGCGCCATCGTCATATCCGTATCGATAAAGCCCGGTGCGATGGCGTTCACTGTAATATTTCGCTTTCCCAGCTCCTTAGCATTAGAAAGCGTCAAGCCGATTACACCTGCCTTCGACGCGCAGTAATTCGCCTGTCCCGCATTTCCTCTGACACCGGAAATCGAAGAAAGATTGATAATCCTTCCCGCTCTCTTTTTACTCATATGCGCAGCTGCATACTTCGTAAAATGAAATGTTCCCAGCAGATTGGTATCGATAACCTTCCGAAAATCATCTTCCGACATTCTCAAAAGAAGCTTGTCATTCGTAATACCTGCGTTATTCACGAGAATATCCACCTGACCGAAGGCCTCCACCGCCGCTTTGACCGTCTGTTCCGCGTAAGCTGCATCAGATACATCGCCTTTTGACGATATGACTTTTGTTCCGTACTTTTCCAGCTCTTCTACTGCTCTTGCCGCCGCTTCCTCATTGCTGCGGTAACAAATCATGACATTTGCACCCTGTCTTGCAAATTCTTCTGCAATTCCGAAGCCAATTCCCCGGACTCCTCCGGTGATAATCGCACTTTTCCTTTTTAACATCGGTTTTCCTTTCTTCTGTCAGAACCAATCGGCACACCGCCGCTGTCTCTTTTATCGAATATGACGATCTATCAGAACGCGTCTTCCCATCTGTCATTCAGCCGAACAGATGGCTTCGAGAGTTGCCTCCAGGGATTCAGCGTTTTCTATGTTATATGTCGCTATCGTCTTATCTATCTTTTTTACGAGTCCGCAGAGCGTCTTTCCCGGCCCGAATTCTATGACCGTATCGATGCCCGCGGCTTTGAGATTTTCAACAGTAGAAACCCACTGAACGGGACTCATCAGCTGCAGAGCCATAGCGTCTGCAATATCTTCCGCCGTCTGCGAAGTCGGAAGTGCTGCAGATGGATCCTGCCCTGCAGCTGCCGCCTTATTTTCGGATACGCCGCCCTTTCTGTATTCCGAGATAGGACGCGCCGTCAGATTTGAATAGACTGGAAAATCCGAAGGGGTGATATTCTTCGTAAGAATGAGCTTGCGCATCTTCTCCGATGCCGGCGACATCATCGGACTGTGGAAAGCGCTGCCTACAGCCAGCGGCGTTACACGAAGGCGCGCTTCTTTCGCAATTTGGGCGAAGCGCTCTACGGCGTCGCGATCTCCGGAAACTACCGTCTGCGTCGGCGCATTGATATTAGCCGCCACGAGAATACCGTCCTCTCGCGCTTTTTCTACGCATTCCAATACTTTCCCCCGATCGCCGATGGCAGCCGCCATGGTGCCGATATTTTCACCGGCTTCATTTCTGCCTGCCTCACCCATGTAGCGGCCTCTGTGTTCCATCAGTTCCACTCCCGTTTCGATATCGGAGATGACGCCTGCAGCCGTCAGCGCCGCGTATTCCCCCAGACTGAATCCCGCCATGGCCGCGATCTCTGCACCCTGCGGCTTTTTCGCCTCAAACCTGGATATGAATTCCTCATAGGCAGCCATAGTCACCGTATAGACACACGGCTGTGTGTTTTCTGTCAGCTTTAACTCCTCTGCTGTTCCATTAAAGCATAAATTTTTAATCTTCTCGCCAGCAGCGTCAAACACCTGACGGCTCTTTTCATATTTCTCATATAAATCGCTGCCCATGCCCGGATACTGCGCACCCTGGCCGGCAAATAAACAAGCTATTTTCATCGTGAATTCATCCTCCATATTATTGGGCTGCGCTAAAAGGCTGCCCTATCATTTTCCAAAATCCTTCTGGCTCAAAACATTTCTTCTGCAGAAAACATCCGCCGCATCTGATATGATGTCCTCAATGATTTCTTTTGCAGTCTGTTCTTTTTTAACGAGACCAGCGATCTGACCTGACATGACAGAACCCGTTTCCACGTTTCCATCGACTACAGCGCTTCGCAGAGCCCCTACGCCTAATTTTACGATTTCTTCCGGATCTTCTCCCCGCTTTTCCATCTGAAGCATCTGCCTCGTCAGCTTATTTTTGATAACGCGGACACTATGTCCTGTGCTTCTTCCGGTAACTACAGTGGAAGAATCTCTGGCATTTAATATCTCGTCTTTATACGCCTGATGAGCGTTGCTTTCCTTTGCTGTAACAAAGCGCGTCCCCATCTGCACGCCCTCTGCCCCTAACATAAAAGCTGCTGCAAACCCCCGGCCGTCTCCGATACCGCCTGCGGCGATGACAGGAATGCCGACCGCGTCTGCCACCTGCGGAACGAGAGCCATCGTGGTAATATCTCCAAGATGTCCGCCGCTTTCCATTCCTTCCGCTATAACGGCGTCTGCGCCTACCTTTGCAACTCTTTTCGCGATAGCGACAGAACCCGCTACAGGAATAACCTTGATGTTCTTCTCCTTCAGCCGCGGGATATATTTTCCCGGATTTCCGGCGCCAGTAGTTACAACCTTAATATCTTCATCCAGAACCATCTGCATGATGTCATCCACATATTCGGACATCAACATAACATTGAGTCCGAACGGTTTGTCTGTCTTTTCCTTACACGCTCTTACCTGAGCGCGAATTGTGTCGATATCCCACGGACCGCATCCGATAATACCCAGTCCGCCGGCATTGCTCACCGCAGACGCGATAGACGCATCTGCCACCCAAGCCATACCTCCCTGAAAAACAGGATATTGTATGCCCAGCATTTCCGTAATCCTCGTGCTGAGCTGAGGTACATCGTTTTCCATTTTTAACCTCCGGATTCCTTCTTTTTTAAAATTGTTTGATGATCAAATTATATTCTCAGTATATTCCCAGACGCTCATTATGTCAAGGTTCAGCTGGCTTGC
>CAZGBL010000152.1:0-5488 GCA_964523955.1 uncultured Oscillospiraceae bacterium
TTGAGAAATTCCTGTGTTCTCTGATTCTCTGGCGTGCCGAATACCTGTTCCGGTACTCCCTGCTCCATGATAATACCTTCATCGATAAAGAATACCCTGTCCGATACGTCTCTCGCAAAGCCCATTTCGTGTGTTACGACTACCATCGTCATACCTTCCGCAGCGAGCTCCTTCATAACGCTGAGAACCTCGCCTACCATTTCCGGGTCGAGAGCCGACGTCGGTTCATCGAACAGCATGATATCAGGCTCCATGGCTAACGCTCTGGCAATCGCCACACGCTGCTGCTGTCCGCCGGAAAGATCTGCCGGTCTGTAATCCGCCTTATCACTGAGTCCTACTCGTTCGAGCAGTTCCCTGGCTTTCTTCTCCGCCTCTGCCTTAGATTTGAGCTTCAACGTGACAGGAGCCATCATAATATTCTCAAGTACAGACATATGGGGGAAAAGATTAAACTGCTGAAACACCATACCGATGTGGCGCCGAATCTTGTCAATATCCGCTTTCCTGTCCGTAATCGCCTCTCCATCTACGATGATTTCTCCGGAAGTCGGCTGCTCCAAGAGATTAAGACATCTGAGAAACGTAGATTTTCCGGATCCCGAAGGTCCGATGACGCAGATCACTTCTCCTTTGTCGATCTCCGCATCGATTCCCTTCAGTACCTGCAAAGTCCCAAAGCTCTTTGTCAGCTGATTTACGATGATTTTTGGTTCTGAACTCTGTTTCATGACTACTTAAGCCTCCTTTCAATGCGTCTGGATACAAAGGAAAGAAGTGTAATGATTATGAGGAAGAAAACAGCGATCAGCGTATAAGTCGCAAACGTTTCATAGGTTCTTCCCACATAAATTTTTCCATAGTACATGATTTCATGAAGGCCGATAGCATAAAGAATTGTCGAATCCTTGAGTGTGATGATACACTGATTCACCAGAGACGGCAAACAGATACGAACGGCCTGCGGCAATATGATCTTAATCATCGCTTTGGAATAAGGAAGACCGAGACTGCGCGCCGCCTCCATCTGACCTTTGTTAACCGATTCGATGGCCCCTCGGAAAATTTCTGAAATATAAGCGCCCGCATTCAGCGTTAAAGTGATCAGGCTGGCGGTAAATACGTCAACCCTGACTTGGAAAAGACTGGGTATCGCAAAAAAGATATACATACCCTGAACGAGCATCGGCGTTCCTCGAATAAGCCATATATAAAATCTTGTAATCCATTGCAGCGGTTTGATTTTCGATATGCCGAACAGACATGCGAAAATGCCTATAATCAACGCGAGTACCAACGAAAGACACGTCACCTTAAGTGTCGTACCCAACCCTAAAAAGAGAGTCGGCGCCGCGTCTCGGGCTACTTCTAAAAAATGCGTAACTGCACTTATAAATGAATCCATGGAATTTCCCCTAACTGTAAAAAATACTGTTTATTGAACTGACGATCAGAAACATTTTTTATTGCCTGTACTGAACTGACCCGGCAATAAAAAATATTGCTGATTGTATGATTTCGATATAATATATTTTATTTCCAATCATTCGGTGAAAAAATATATTATACATGGAATTTCAGTTCAGAAAGATCTATCGCCGTCTGATAAATTCAGACAGCGATAGAAGATAGATCTTTACTCTGCTTCTGTGTACTTAGCTACGATTTCGTCATAGATACCGTTTTCTTTGATATTGTTGAGACCTTCGTTGAACATTTCAAGCAGTTCTGCATTTTTGCCTTTCTGAACGGCGAAGCCATAAGGTGTCGCCTTTTCCTTTTCTTCGACGAGGAGCTTCATGCCGTTGTTCTGACTTACGCCATAGGCCATAACAGGATAATCTTCAAAACATGCTACTGCGTTGCCGGAGAGTACTGCCTGATACATCATAGCGGAATCCTCATAGTATGTAACAGTGAGATCGTACTCATCCTTGATCTCGTTTGCCCAGTCGGCGCTTTTCGTGCCGTTCTTTACCGCAACAGAGCTGCCCTTGATGTCGTCTAATGTCGCAGCGGTACTGTCGGCTTTTACAGCTGCGCAGACAGTCGAGTCGTAATAAGCATCAGAGAAATCGAACTTCAGTTTACGTTCATCCGTAATGCTCATGCCGGCGATAACACCGTCAGCCTGACCCGCTTCGAGAGCCGCACATGCCGCCTCAAATCCCAGTGACTGAAGATTATACTCGAATCCCTGATCCTTTGCTATAGCTTCGAGGATTTCGAGGTCAATACCTACAAACTCATCGTTTTCGTTCGTAAATTCAAACGGAGCAAACACAGTATCTGTAGCGATAACATACGTTTTGTCCGAGCTTCCCGCATTGTCGGCAGAAGTGGAATCCGGAGTATTTTTATCTCCGCAGCCGGCAAGCATTGTGAGAGCCATCACGAGTATCAGCATAACTGATAAAACTCTTTTCATGTTTTTCATTTTACTTCTCCTTTTCAGAATCACCTTACAGTGTTAAAAAAGCTTTCCGTTTCAGACCTTCACGATCTTCACAACATACAATATAAAAATTGTATAATTGTATATAGTATAATACTAAAAAATTATACGATATTTCCGTAAAAAAGTCAAACTGGCGCTCATTTCTCTCGACTGCTAAAAGTTCGATTATTTTTGCATAAATTACTAAAAAACATGAATAAAAATACGTTTTTTCTCATAGGTTTATAAAATTTTCCCTATATTTTTTCCAGAATAGCATTTTAGCGATGAAAATCAGCGTTTTTTCATCTTTTCAATTTTTTGGTTCTCCCGGTCGTTGCTGCAGCCGTACGGAAATTTCACCCGAAGAAAGAACTGTTTGTTCTCCGTCAGCGGTGAGCACGATGAGTCCTCCATCGTCTCCGATATCGAGCACCCGTGCCTTTCTCTGCTCTTTGCCCCTGCTATACAGGATTTCTTTTCCTATGACGATGGACCACTCCCGATATTCCGATAAAAACGATTTATCATCGAGATTGCCGCAGACGGACAGAACCTCCTGAATGATAGCGGCGGCCAGCTGATTCCTCGTTACTGGCGGTGTTTCTTCCTCGTAAATAGAACATATGCCTCTCGCCCGCGCCTCCTCGGAAAAAGCCTGATTCGGCGTCTTGAAATTGATGCCGATTCCCGTTACGACACTTTCAAGAGAGCCGCTCTCAAAATCTGTCACGGCCTCTGTCAAAATTCCGCACACCTTCTTTTCACCGATATAAACATCGTTTACCCACTTGATAACCGCCTGTACCCCTGTAACTCTGCGAATCGCCCGGCACACGCCTACTGCGGCTGCCGTCGTGATCAAAAGAGCTTTTTGCATATCCGTATCGGGACGCATGATGATCGTCAGATAAATGCCTGTCCCTGCGGGAGATTCAAAAGAACGCCCCATTCTGCCTCTTCCCGCCGTCTGGCGCTCGGCAAGAATTACCGTTCCGTGCGCTGCGCCTTTCAAAGCCATTTCTTTTGCCACGTTGTTTGTGGAATCCACTTCAGAGAATACAAGGATATTTTCCATCGGAACATTCGGCAGATATTGAGCAATTCCAACCGCAGAGATTCTGTCGTTTTTCTCGCTCAAACGATAACCCTTATTCGATGTGGCTTCGATGTCGTAGCCTTCCTCTCTCAGCTTTTTTATCGCTTTCCATACCGCAGAGCGAGATACTTCAAAGATTTCGGCAAGCTGCTCCCCAGAGATATAAGATTTTCTATTTTCTTCCAGGTATTTCAGCACATTTTGTTTCAGATTCATATTAAACTCCATTTTGTCTTTTCAAATCGATTCATGCTGTCGCGGATATTCCGCGATGAACATATTCCGCATGAACATATTCCGCGATGAACGATAAAAATATAACAAGGGCCGGACGGCCCCGCTTCTGTAAACGTCGGATTCCATTTCCGATTTTCGGCGGTTGGACAATCATCCCCGCCGAAGCCCGGCTGAGCGGAAGCTCCTGGCGCTTGCTGCGAGCGTTGGCGTCATCCTTGGCAAGTCGTCCTTGACAAGCCCGGCTTGTCAGGAATATGCTCCGCTTTAAACTTTATCTTCTCATCTAAGATCACAGCCTCCATCATTTTCCTGCTTTTCTTCCGAAAAATCTGTTATTTCCGGCATATATTCTCCAGCAGACAGTTCGGACACATCCCGCAGCCTTCGCTGGATTGCCCGGGTCCTGACGCCTACCAGCTTGTCCAGCTCCGCATTTGCCTGATTGATCCTCTGCTGTGCAGACTTTAAAACCGCCTCAAACTTTGTAAATTCCGTTTTGACCGCACTGAGAACATTCCATACTTCTCCGCTGCGTTTTTGTATTGCAAAAGTCCGAAATCCCATCTGCAAGCTGTTGAGCATGGCAGCCATTGTGCTCGGTCCTGCGATATTCACATTATAGTCCCGCTGCAGTATCTCTACCATTCCCCGATTGACGATTTCCGCATAAAGGCCTTCAAAAGGGAGAAACATGATCCCGAATTCGGTGGTATAAGGCGGGCAGATATATTTGTCCCGAATGGATTTCGCCTCGGCTCTGACTGTGTTGATCAAGAGTTTTGCGCATTCATCGATCTGAACGGGATCACCTGTCTCATAAGCATCTCTGAGCCTGCTGTATGTATCTCCTGGAAATTTTGAGTCGACAGGCAGATACAGAAATCCATCATCTGACGGAATTTTCACTGCAAATTCCACCACATCCCTGCTGTCCGGACGAACTCTGACATCGGTATCATACTGCTCCGGCGCCATAATTTCTCTCAATATAGCGGCTAGCTGAACTTCCCCCAAAATCCCTCTGGTTTTCACATTTGACAGCACTTTTTTCAAGTCACCGACGCCTGCCGCAAGAGTCTGCATCTCGCCAAGTCCTCGATACACCTGCTCCAGCCGTTCGCTGACGAGACGAAAGGATTCGTTCATTCGTTCGTTAAGTGTCTTCTGCAGTTTTTCATCGACGATTCCCCGCATCTCATCGAGCTTTCTGTTATTATCATCTTGGATATCGGTCAGCTTTTTTTCTACCGCTTCTCGCATCGCTTCCAATTTTCTGTTATTTTCTTCTAATCTGAGATTTTGAAGCTCGCCGATCTCTCCGATTTTCAACGATTGCGCTTCAGCGGAGTATTTCATGTTCTCAGCGATCAGCCCGCCGAAAGTCTTCATCGACTCATTGACAGACCGCGCTGTTTCCTCCCGCATCTGCGCCTGCTGCGCCGCTAATTCTTCCCGAAGCGCACGCTGCAGAGCTGCATTATCTTTTTTCAGACTATCGATATATTCTGAAATTTCCCGTCGTTCCCGGTTCGTCAAAATTCCCTGTTTTCTGAAGATCTGCAGGATCTGAAGCACCAGAAGGAGCAAGAGCGCTCCCAGACAAAAAAAACCGATCTGATTTGAAAATTGCATGGTTTTCTTTCCTTTCTATTTTTCATCACTTTTTCTATTTTTCAACGAACTGCACATCATTTCATGATTTTTCTATCTCCATG
>CAZGBL010000153.1:0-5452 GCA_964523955.1 uncultured Oscillospiraceae bacterium
CCCTCTACGTCTTTTTTCCTGTTTCTTTGCGCGTTTATTGTGAAATTTATTTATATTGATAGAAGCCTTCGCCGGCATTTATCCCGGTTTTTCCGGCATCTATATATTCTTTCAGAGTTCTTGAAATCCTTGCCGCAACAGAGTCTGGATCGGCAGCGACTTCAGGATTCATGCTGACAATGTTGTACGCAGTGGTGAGACCTATAATGTCGAGAATGCGAAACGGTCCAAGAGGAGCGCCAGTCGCCATCATCCATGTCAGATCGATGGTTTGCGGATCGGCAACGCCATTGACAAAAAGAGCCTGAGCAGAATTAAGGAAAGGCACCAGCATGGAATTGAGAATATATCCTGGCTGTTCCTTTTTCAGTTTTAAAGGCACCATACCGATATCAGCGGCAAATTCCGCTGCCTTTTCGTAGATTACAGGGTCTGTGCGATCATGCCCCATGATTTCAGCGGTGTTGTTTTTCCAAATCTCGTTGGCGAAATGCAGCGCAAGATATTTTTCCGGCCTGCCCGTATAATCAGCGAAAGCGCTGGGTACCATGGTGGACGAATTCGTAACTAAGATAGTTTTTTCCGGAAGATATTTTGCCAGCTCTGTGTAAAATTCCTTCTTTGCCTCCACATCTTCTGCAACAGATTCGATGACAAGATCAGCGTCCTTTACAGCTTCTTCC
Organism: uncultured Oscillospiraceae bacterium; assembly: GCA_964523955.1. GTDB lineage: Bacteria > Bacillota > Clostridia > Peptostreptococcales > Anaerovoracaceae > Alangreenwoodia. The sequence continues at coordinate 684 of CAZGBL010000153.1, forward strand.
AAATTTGTTACGTATTTGATCCTTTGAAAGGCGTCTTCTGCTTTTTTCTTCAGGTCATCAATTTTTTCAGGCGTCAAGCTCTTCAATTCTGCAACCAGTCCTCGTGAGAAGAGCGGAGATTCGCTGCCGCACTTGTCTCTCATGGATTCTATTTCGGAAAGATAAATGTCAAGCAGTCTTTTTACTTTGGGCTTTGAACGTTCCACAGAAGCCCCGCTTCGAAGCCACATGGTAACGCTAAAGCCTTTATAAGCTGTCTGATAAGCGATCTGGCTGCCCAGCACGCCGCCTCCAGCTACAACAACGTTTTTGATATTCATCATTACTTCTCCTTAAATACATATTTCCATAAACAGCATATTGTATTTTTTTAAGTACAATATTAGATAAATAATACTAAATGCTTTAGGAAAAGTCAACTTACGACAAAAGATCGTTTTGTGGCTTATACCGGCGTGTCCTGTGGAGACGACGCTGATGCTCATCGGAGATAAATGGAAGGTGCTGATTTTGAGAGATCTGATGGACGGCACAAAACGTTTTGGGGAGTTGAAAAAATCCGTGGGAAACGTGACGCAGAAGGTGCTGACCGCTCAGCTTCGTTCCATGGAGGAAAGCGGACTCGTTCAGAGAACCGTATATGCAGAGGTGCCGCCGAGGGTGGAATATAACCTTACAGATCTTGGAAAAAGTCTTAAGCCTATTCTCGATGCGCTGTGGAGCTGGGGAACGGAATATAAAAACAGCGTGGATTGAGCAGAAGCTTTGCGGAATGAAAGTCGGACGCAAGTCAGACGCTTGCCGGATGAGTCAGGGTTTCTGCAGACTGCTGATCGCGCGGATTCCCCGGCAGGCGGTACGAAAGGCGTCGCCCAGGCGCGCGACATCTGATGTGATTTCATCCGGATCGAAGGTTTGCATCGCAGTTTCGCTGCGGCAGATCATACGTAGTTTTTCAGTTAAAGGATCAGCAATTTCATATACGGAAATTACGCCTACGTTTGATGCTGTGCCTTTCAGCGTGTGTACCGCGCGGAAGGCTTCCTGGAGATTATTTTCTTCCAGAGCAGTCAGTAAATTGTCATAGTTTTCATCATCGGGAAAACGCAGCAGATATTTTTTGAAGATATGTTCTTTTCCCATCAGGCGTTTGACGGCGCTTTCAGCGTCGATACCGGCGTTCAGAAGAAGAGTCTGTTCGTCCTTTGTCATGGTTTTGCGGTTACGCTCCTTTCATTTTATATACAGGTGTGGATTTCTATAGCGCTTTCACACTTTGCGCTTTCACACTTTGCGGACTGTGGTCAACAGCATCGTTTCAGCGTTTTTTCTCGCAGTCTTTTCATTATCTTTCCACAAGTATCAGATTTTCTTTCTCTTCGCCGAGAAGAAGATACCGGCTGCACAGAGCATGGTAAAGATGATAAACGAAATCCGCATAGCAAAGAGGATCGCTTCAGGGGAGGCGGAAGCCAGAGTCACATTTCCGATAGTGACAGCTACGACTGTCGTTACGATGGCCATGCTGAGGGTATGGCCGATGGAACGGCTGGTAGCTGTGATGGAGGAAGCTACGCTGTAGTCTTTTTTATCGACGCAGGACATGATTGCATTCGTGTTCGGCGAAGAAAACAGCGCGAAGCCGATACCTATGACTACGAGAGCTGCCAGCAGAAGCGCCATCGGATAATTGCTGCGGATAAAGATCAGAGTGAAAATTCCGACGGCGGAAATGCTCATCCCACAGGACGACAGTATAAACGGCGAATAGCGATCTGACAGTTTGCCTGCCACAGGAGATAAAATCGTCTGAAAAACAGGGCTGGTGATGAGAATCAACCCTGCGATCTGCGAGTCAAAGCCGAGAACTGTCTGAAGATAGATCGAAAGCAGATAGCTCACCGCATAGGAAGCTCCGTAATTGAGGAGAGCTGCGATATTGGAAAAAGAAAATACGATATTTTTCCGAAACATATCGAGATTGACTAACGAGCCGTCTTGTCTGTTTTCGTGCCGAATAAACAGTACGAGAAGTACAATTCCCGCCGGAAGGAGCAATCTTGCCAGCATACTGGAGGTGACGGAGGAAAAACCGTACATGATGCAGGCGAGCATCGCGCTGTAAAGAATGCAGCCCAGCGGATCCATTTCTTTCATTTTGCCCTTTTTACCGCTGCCTTTTTCTCCGGAAGGCGAAGGAACCTCCGACGCATTCCGTTCGATTTTATGATTGGAAGAAGCGATTTGGATCGCGTTGTTTTTTTCTGGTGCTGTCGGCTGGTTTCTGCTCCTCCCGTCGGATATTTTAGGTTCCTGTAATTTCAGAAGCGCGAGTACTGCCGTTGCCGCTGCGATAGCGGTAGTGACGTAAAAGATGGAACGCCAGCCGAAGTTATGGTTCAGTACGCCGCCGATGACAGGTCCTAAAGAAAGTCCTGCATAAGTAGCGGACACAGATAGTCCCAGCATTTTTCCTCTCTTTTCCGGAGGATAGGAGGCGACGAGAACGGCTACATTCGTAGCGAAGATCATGGCGGCACCGATACCCTGTGTCAGCCGAAATGCGATGATCGTCTGAATGTTCCAGGCGACAGAACAGAGCAGCGCGCAGGCGGTAAAGATTATCTGACCCACTACGAGAACGGGCTTTTTTCCGAACAGATCGGCGAATCTGCCGAAAGGTACAGACAGCACTGCCGATGCCAGAATATATCCCGTAACGATCCACCCGATGCTGACAGCTCCCGCGCTGAACTCAGTGCTGATGGCGGGAACTGAGAGATTGAGCGCGCTTCCTGTAAATGTCGTCAAAAATGATGTCATCATGACGACGATGAGAAGCGGCAGCTTTGATGGTTGTTTTCCTTCCTTTATTGTCATTTTATGTCTCCCTCGCAGTTTGTTTTATCACTTTTCGTGCCGTTTCCTGATTTTCGATCGGTTTTGCAGCAAAAAGCATACGGTCCTTCAGCCGTCGTAGATCGTCGCTGTTATTTAAAATCCTTCATTCGATCTATTACATATAAATTTTATTATACGCCAAAAGGAACTGAAAAATAAATGTAAAAAATGAATTTCTGAAGAAATAGAACGAAAAAAAGAAAAAAGCTGTATGAGATGTGTGGAAGGATCTGCAGTCCGGCCTGGGAGCTTTGAACGACGTTCCATCGAAAATTCTTTCGGCGTGTGAGAAAAGGGCGAAAATACCATGTCCTTCGGCGTCGGAAGGATCGAACTTCAGGGACGGAAAAATATGCATTTTTGACGTTTAAAATTTGTATGCAGTGTGCTATAATTTCTAGAAAAATGAAAGGACATTAAAAATGTATTTTAATCACATCAAAAACGCGGATCCTGAGATTTCCGCACTGATCGAAAGCGAGATGAACAGGCAGGAGAGCAAGATCGAGATGATCGCTTCTGAAAATTTTGTCAGCAGAGCGGTGATGGAAGCGGTGGGCAGCGCGCTGACAAATAAATATGCAGAAGGTTATCCGGGCAAAAGATATTACGGCGGATGCGAGTTCGTAGACGGAGTAGAGACGCTGGCTATCGAGAGATTGAAAGCTCTTTTTGGCGCGGAGCATGCGAATGTGCAGCCTCACAGCGGAGCGAATGCCAATACAGCCGTTTATCAGGCGGTATTAAACTACGGCGACACGGTCATGGGTATGGATCTTTCCAATGGCGGACATCTGACACACGGTTCTCCGGTAAATTATTCCGGTAAGTCATATAATTTCGTATCTTATGGCATCGATCCTATATCGGGAAGGATTGATTTCGATCATGTAAGGGAGCTGGCCCTTACGCACAGGCCCAAGCTTATCGTGGCCGGCGCCAGCGCTTATCCGAGAACCATCGAAACCGACAGGTTCCGGGAGATCGCAGATGAAATCGGAGCGATTCTCATGGTGGATATGGCGCACATCGCAGGCCTCGTAGCGGCGGGCTGCCATCCAAATCCGGTGGAATATGCAGATATCGTTACGACTACGACTCACAAGACTCTCAGAGGACCGAGGGGCGGCGCTATTCTCTGCAGAGAAGAGTATGCAAAAGCGATTGACAAAGCGATCTTTCCGGGAACTCAGGGCGGTCCGCTGATGCATGTCATTGCTGGCAAGGCGGTTTGCTTTAAGGAAGCGGCTGCGCCGGAATTTAAGAAGGATATGGAACAGGTGGTCAAGAACGCTCAGGTTTTGGCAAAAGGACTTCAGGAAAAAGGGTTTGATCTCGTTACAGGGGGTACAGACAACCATCTGGTGCTTTTGAATCTCGTCAATAAGGGTCTGACTGGAAAGCAGGCGGAAAAGCTGCTGGACGATGCGAACATCACTACGAATAAGAATGCGGTTCCAAACGATCCTCAGAGCCCGTTTATCACCAGCGGCGTGCGTCTGGGAACGCCGGCTATGACGACGAGAGGCTTTAAAGAAGCTGACGTGGAAAAGACGGTGGAAGCGATTGCCCTCGTGCTGGATCATCCGGAGGATGCTGCAGCTCATGATAAGGCCAGAGCCATCGTGAAAGAACTCTGCGACAGTCATCCGCTTTACAGATAACAGGAAGCCTTAACCGGACAAGTCATTTTTACGAGATTTTCATAAGACTTTCACGAAAATGCTGATCCGCTTTTACATCTGCGCCCCTATATGACGCGCGCCGCGCTCTGAAAATATACTTAGCGTGGATTGAAACAAAAATTAAAATACGGAGCAGACGGACTGCCTTACCGCATAAGTATGAGATGGTAAGGCAGTTTTTAT
>CAZGBL010000154.1:0-5387 GCA_964523955.1 uncultured Oscillospiraceae bacterium
CGATCTATATTGCGCTTTTTCATCCTAAATTCAACATATCCGCATCTGCCAGCTTCAGCGACAACACTCTGGAAATCCCCTTTTCCGGCATCGTAACACCGTACAGAACGTCCGCATGCTCCATCGTCACTTTCTGATGCGTCACCAACGCAAACTGAATATTTTCAAAATTCCGCAGATAATCCGCAAATCTTTCAATATTCGCTTCATCGAGCGCCGCTTCCACTTCGTCCAGAATGCAAAAAGGAGTAGGCTTCGTCTTCAGTACGGCGAACATCAGGGCGATAGCTGTCATGGTCTTTTCCCCGCCGGAAAGAAGATTCATATTCTGCAGTTTTTTTCCAGGAGGCTGAGCTATGATATCGATTTCCGCTTCCAGAGGATCGGAAGGATTGCTGATGGTGAGCTGCGCCGTACCGCCTCCAAAAAGCTCACGAAAAATCTCTTTAAAATTTTCATGTACCGCCTCAAAGCTAGATCTAAAATCGCTTCGGATCTTTTTATCTGTTTCTTCGATAATCTGACGCAGTGCAGCGATAGCTGTATTCAAATCGCTGCGCTGTTCATCCAGAAATTCATACCGGTTGCTTACCGACTCATATTCTGCAATCGACGAAACATTGACGTCCCCCAACTCTCTCAGCTTCTGCTTCAATCGTTTTGAATCTTTTGCCGCAGCGCTGAGATCTGTTATTTTTTCTATATTCTCAGCGGCGTCCAGCCAGGAAATTTCAAATTCATCCCACAGCCTGTCTTTTAAAGCATCGATTTTTTCCGACGTATTATCGTATTTCACATTCATCTCATGATACTGCGTTTTTTTCTCGAAAAGAGAACGCTCTGCCGCCTCGCGGAGAGCCGTAACCTCGGAAACCGACTGGCTGTTTTTCTCTTTTTCACGACGAATCTGCTCCAGCTTTCCGCCTCCGAAAACGTCGGATGCTTCCATTTTTTGTATTCGTTCGGATATTTCCGCCGTTTTCTTCTCTAATTCTGCTATTTCCTGAGTCAGACGCTGAGCTGCGGTTTCCTTTTCCTCGATATCGTCCTGAAGCTCTGCAATAGAAACATCTGTCTTTCGCATCAATGTCTCCGTTCCGGATAATTCTCCTCTCAGCGCTTCTGCCGCCAATTTTATACCGGTAATTTCCTCTCCGAGCGTTTCCAGCTGCCTTCGTCGCTCCTCATTTTCGGCGATTCTCTGCTCTGTACTTGCTTTCAGCTCATCTGAAAGACGTGCTGCGGCGGCTCTCTCCTGAGCGAGCTGAGCCGCCTGAGATGAAGCGTTTTCCAACTCCGCACCGATTCTGCTGCACTCCTGCCGCGCTCGCTCTGCCCTGCTCTTTTCTTCGTCCATGCTGCGCTCTACGGCCGCCATCTCTTTTTTCACCCCGAGCAAATCCATCTCCAGATCTCTACTTTGCTGCTCCAGGCGCTGCAGAGCGTTTTTCTTCGGGTCTAATTCAGCTTTCAGAGATTGCAGGCTGGCCTGCAGTTCTTTTCTCTGCTCTGTAAATTTCCGAATCGAATCCTCCATTTCACGAATACGCTTTTTTCGGTCGAGAAATCCGCTCCCGGTATTTTTCTTATACGCTCCGCCGGTAATAGCTCCTGCAGGATTTACGATATCTCCCTCTAATGTAACATATCGGCAGCTTCCATATTTTTTTGAAATCCTCACAGCGCTTTCCAGCGTATCGACGACGACGACACCCGTTAAGAGATATTCGACAATTTTCTGATGTTCTGCGCCGATCCTAACACGATCTGCAGCCAATCCGAGAAAACCCTCCTGCTGAAAAAGGGATGGATCATAACGTCTCGGCTGCGTTCTGAGGCTTTTCACCGGAAGAAACGTCAGTCTGCCCGCTTTATGTTTTTTCAAAAGCCTCACTGCCTGTTCGGCGCTGGTATCATCTCTGCAGACGATATTCTGCATTCTCGCTCCCAAAGCGGTCTCTATGGCGGTCTCATATCCCGCAGGAACGGTGATAAGTTCTCCTACGGTTCCGAAAATACCGGACAGATCGGATTCTCTCATGATAAAGCGCACAGCCCCGTTATATCCTTCATAGGAATGTTCCAACCGAACCAGCGCGTTTTTCGATGCTATCTGTCCATTCAGCTCTGCTGTGACCCGTTCGAGATTTTCGGAAACGGCAGATATCTGTTTCTGCTGCCATATCAAGGCGTCTTTTAGAGATTCGGATCGCTTTTGCAAATTCTGAGCTTCTGACTGCAGATCGGAAATTTTCTCCTTTTTCTCCTCATATTCTTTTAAGCTTTTGCTCTGATCAGCCATATCCTGCTGGCCTCGTTCGATTTGCTCTTTTCGGTCCTTCAGAGAATCTGTAAGATTTTTCAGCCCTGTAATTTCGGCAGCCTTCGCAGAGAGTTCCATACCCAGTTCATAGAGTCTGTCCCGTTCCGCTTCCATCTGCGATTCGTTTTCTTTGAGAGAGAGCGAATCCCGTATAAACCGTTCGTTTTTTCTGCTCAAGTTTATTTCGATCTCGTCCAGATCAGCCTTTCGGGTGTCCTGCTTCACTCGATAATCTTCCCGCGTTACGAATTCTTTCTGAAGACGTTCTGCCAACATTTTCTTCTCATTTTCATAGATATGTATGCTGCTCCTGAGGGAATCCTTTTTCTCTTCGGCAAGTCTGAGTTCACTCTTCCATTTATTTATCTCATCGGAAAAGCGCATCATGCGGTCTCGTTCAGCGAGATCTTCCTCATCCAGCTTTCCTGCCCGCTCCTGCAGTGCGCTGATCTCCCGGTCAAACTGTTCTTTCTTCCTCTGCTCTGAAGAGATCTGTTCTGCGGCAGCATCCATTCGATGCCTTCTCTCTTCGTTGGACTCTGCAGCATTTTCGATATTTTTGAGGATTACGCTGGTTTCCGTCTTTTTGTAAGCCTCGCTGAGTTCGAGATAATTCCGCGCTTTTTCCGCCTCATCCTTCAAAGGTTCGATTCTCACTTCAAGATCTGATATGATGTCATTTACTCTCTGCAGATTTGCATTTGTCGCCGCCAGTTTGCGTTCTGTTTCCGCTTTTTTGCTCCGATATTTTACGATTCCGGCCGCTTCTTCAAAAATCTCGCGCCTGCTCTCCGGTTTCCCGCTGATAATGTCAGCGATTTTCCCCTGTCCGATCAGAGAATAGCCGTCTACGCCGATCCCGGTATCCATGATAAGTTCTCTTATATCGCGGAGCCTGCATTGAGAGTGATTGATAAAATACTCACTCTCACCGGAGCGATACATCCGCCTCGTAACCGCTACTTCAGAAAAATCTACGGGCAGTGTGCCGTCCGAATTATCGATGACAAGTGTCACCTCTGCCATTCCCCGCGATCTGCGCGAAGCCGTTCCGGCGAAAATCACCTCGTCCATCTTTCCTCCGCGCAGCATCTTAGGACTCTGTTCTCCCAGCACCCAGCGCAGCGCATCCGATATATTGCTCTTTCCGCTGCCGTTAGGTCCTACGATACAGGTAATGCCTCTGTCAAATTCTATCGTTACCGGATCCGCAAATGACTTAAAGCCATGCATGCTAATCTTTCTGAAATACAATTTAACCTCTCATCTTCTCCAATGCCTGTTTTGCGGCATTCTGCTGAGCCTGCTTTTTACTGTTGCCCGAACCGCGTCCGATGATCATGCCATTATTGCGTAATGACACGTAAAATGTCTTGTCGTGATCTGGCCCGACCTCTCGGTCGATTCGATAGGAGATGTGCGCCTCTCCTTTTGACTGAAGAATTTCTTGCAGCGTCGTTTTATAGTCGTTCTCCAACCGGCCGTTCAGCGCGTCATCGATGACATCTGCAAAGAGACGCAGCACCACGTCCTTCACACAGTCCCATCCGCCGTCTTTATAGACAGCGCCGATGGTGGCCTCTAAAGCGTCAGCCGCCAGAGAGCGGTTCTTTTTATGGATAAAAGACATCTGTTCTCCATGTCCCAGACGCATATAATTCATGAGATGCAGTTCTTCCGCTTTCCGAAAGAGAGACTGTTCACACACGACAGACGCGCGCAGCCTGCTCAGATCTCCCTCTTCGTTATCCGCGAGCCGTGTATACATCTCATCTGCGATGACCGTGTCAAAAACTGCGTCTCCCAGAAATTCCAGCCTTTCGTTATTCTCATTATAGCTGAGCTTATGCTCGTAGCAATAAGAGCTGTGCGTCAGCGCGTTTCGCAGTATGGTTTCATCCTCAAACTCGTAGCCCAGCGCCATGCACAGATTTGATAAATCCTTTTCATCCCTATTCACTTATCGCTATCTCCTCCAGTTCGATGACAGAATCTCTGATGATTCCTACGACATTATGTTCCACATAAGGAATACCTTTAATTAGAGCATTTTTTACAGCATTTGACTCTGAAGATCCGTGAATCTTAATCACCGGACCTCTGACGCCTAAAATCGGAGCGCCGCCGTACTCAGAATAATCGAAATCTCTTTTCAGATCTTTGAGCTGCCCTGCCATCATTAACGCCCCGATTTTGGATGCTGTCGTGGCCGTCAGTTTATTTTTTAGAAGCTGCATTACTTTTCCTGCCAGTCCCTCGGTGAGTTTTAAAAGAGTATTGCCCACGAAGCCGTCGCACACTAATACATCTGCCGCACCGTAAGGAATATCGCGCGTTTCCACATTGCCGATAAAGTTCAGATTGCTCTTTTTGAGAAGCTGATAAGTCTCCTTTAACATCGTCGTTCCCTTTTTCTCCTCCAATCCGATGTTCACAAGGCCAACCGTTGGCGATTGCAGCCCCAAAACCTTATTCATGTATATACTTCCCATCGTGGCAAACTCGAGAAGGTTGCTCGGCTTACACTCTGCGTTGGCACCGGCGTCTACGAGAAAAGACACACCTTCGCCGATAATCGGATACATCATACCGATTGCGGGTCGGTCGATACCGGGGATTCTGCCTAAATTAAAAAGAGCGCCTGCCATAAGAGCCCCTGTATTGCCTGCAGAGATGACGAAGTCACACGTTTTTTCTCTCACGAGGGAAATGGCACGGATCATGGAAGAATCCTTTTTCGTCCTCGCCGCTTTTACAGGAGCGTCATCATTTGTAATAATTTCAGGTGCATGAACGATTTTGATACGATTTCTGTCAAATTTATACTTTTTCAACTCTTTTCTTATGATTTCTTCCGATCCTACAATATAGATCTCATCGCTGATGATCTTTGAGGCCTCGACACAGCCTTTTACGATCTCCTGGGGAGCGTTGTCTCCACCCATTCCGTCGACTGCTATTCTCATGTTACACTTACCTCCGATAACACGTTTGATTGCATTTTGCATATATCATATAAGTATACCATGACTGATACGGAATTGCAAAGATTTCAGCGAACCGG
>CAZGBL010000155.1:0-5371 GCA_964523955.1 uncultured Oscillospiraceae bacterium
CCCCCGCCAGGGTGTCCGAAAACCTGTCTTTCAGTTTCTCTGCGTACATTATATTGACACACTTATTGGACTTAAACACTATATTTGATGTCGCATATCGCTTTGCATTGAGTTTTCGGACACCCTGCCGCTTCTGTAAGCGGCGGGTTTCCTCTCCGATAGAATTATACCACATGGAAGTGATCTGAGAACGTATGTTTAAAAAAACTTTGGAACATGCGACAGAATGTGGATATTTGTGCTGGAGTATGATAAAATCTTTGATGATTAGAGTTTTGCTTATGATTATATTTTTTCTGGAACAAGCGCCAGATATCCCTGCGTCTGTAAGCGGCGGGTATGTCTCTGACCTTCGCCTGAGCCTGCTGCTCTTTTCAGCTAAAGCTGTGTGAGATGCGCAGAAGCGGGGGACATCCGGCGCTTGTTATAATAGTGCGGAAACGGTAAGAAGACGGTGAAACGATGAGAATACTTGGGATCGATCCGGGTTATGCGCTGATGGGATACGGCGTTATTGAAAAAAAGGGCAACAGGTTTTCTGTCTGCGATTACGGCAGCATTTCTACCGAAGCGGGAGCGCCTATGCCGCAGAGGTTAAAGTTTCTGTATTCTTCGCTGATGGATGTTATTGCGGAATGGCAGCCGGAAGAGGCCGCTATCGAGGAACTCTTTTATAATACAAATGCAAAAACGGTTATAAACGTAGGGCAGGCAAGAGGAGTGGCTGTGTTGGCCTGTGTCAATTCGGGCATTGAAATAGCGGAATATACGCCGCTGCAGATCAAACAGGCGTTGGTAGGCTATGGCCGTGCAGAGAAAAATCAGGTGCAGCAGATGGTGAAAGCGCTGCTTCATCTGGCTAAGGTTCCGAAACCGGACGATACGGCGGATGCTTTGGCAGTAGCCGTGTGTCATGCGAATTCCTGCGGCACCGTCTCTAAGATGTCCGCAGCCATCGAGAAGGCGCTGGCTGCGGAAAAACGAGGTGATGCGCCGCAGAAAAAAAAGGATGGTTTTTGTATTATCAAGGCATAACCGTAAACCGTATAGTAAAAGAGTTAAGCGGCGGCAGAGTAGAATCTGTCAAAGAAGAAACGCAGCGCTGAAAAGCAGAGGACGACTTTTCACTGTATGGAAAGGCTGGAAAAATTAATGAAGTTGAAATTCGTGGATTTACAGGATTAGGATGAAAAGCGGGGATTGCTGCGGTACATTTGCAGCAATCGATGTAAAATATCTAAGAGGATTCGATCAGATATGTTTCATTATATTAAAGGAAGAATTACGGATACATTTGACGGCGGCGTAGTGATCGAAAATAACGGAATCGGTTATGAATTGATCGTACCGGCGCTGTCGGCAGCTTACATGGCGCCGGCGGATAAGGAGATTACTGTCTATACAGCCATGGTGGTCCGGGAGGATGATGTCAGTCTTTACGGTTTTGACGACAGGGAATCCTTGTCTCTGTTTCGGCTGCTGATGACGGTCAGCGGAATCGGGGCGAAGGCGGCGGTGTCGATTTTGTCGTCGCTTTCGCCGGCGGAAGTGCAGAAGGCCATCGTCTTTAACGATCCGGATACGCTTTCAAGAGCGCAGGGCGTAGGTAAAAAGACAGCGCAGAGGATCGTGTTGGAATTAAAAGATAAGCTGGAAGATAAAGTGTTTGACGCATCATCGGACCGAACTGCCGCCGTGCCTGCCGGGGGCGGAGAAAATCCTTTGGGAAGCATTTCCGAGGCGGTCTCGGCATTGATCGCTTTGGGCTACTCAAAGAGCGAGGCTTCGGAAGCGGTGGCGGCATGCAGCATGGAAGATGCATCGGCGGAGGAATATATCAAAGCTGCGCTCAAAAAGCTGTCTCGGTTATAGAGATCCGGGAGGTGTAAAATATTGGAAAACAATAGAATAACAAAGGCGGGCTTTACCGACGAGGATGCTGAAATTGAAGTTAATCTCCGGCCGAAGCGCCTTTCGGATTATATCGGTCAAAATACCGTTCGTTCCAATCTGGAGATTTTTATCCAAGCGGCTATGAAGCGGAATGAACCGTTGGATCATGTGCTTTTCTACGGGCCTCCGGGACTGGGCAAGACGACGCTGGCAGGAATTATCGCCAACGAGATGAACGTCAATCTGCGCATCACCTCAGGTCCTGCCATAGACAGAGCAGGGGATCTGGCGGCGATTCTTACAAATCTTGAGGAAAACGACGTCCTTTTTATCGATGAGATTCATCGTCTCAACCGATCGGTGGAGGAGGTGCTCTATTCCGCCATGGAGGATTATGCCATCGATATCATCATAGGAAAGGGGCCGTCCGCCAGATCCCTTCGGCTGGATATTCCGCGATTTACGCTGATCGGCGCTACTACTCGCGCGGGAAGTCTGTCGGCGCCGCTTCGGGATCGTTTCGGCGTCATCAGTAAGTTTGAGCTTTATTCTACGGAGGATCTCATGCGGATCATTCGGCGTTCGGCAGATATTCTCAGTGTTGAAGCAGACGAGGAATCCGTGCGCCAGATGGCGCTTCGTTCCCGGGGCACACCTCGTGTGGCGAACAGAGTCCTGAAGCGGGTCAGAGATTTTTCTCAAGTAAAAGGCGATGGAAGGATTGATACAGCGATCGCCGGAAAGGCTTTTAAAGCGCTTGGAATCGATGATCTGGGTTTAGAGGGATTGGATCGGGATATTCTGATGCTTCTTATCGAACGTTTTAACGGCGGTCCGGTGGGCATCGATACCATCGCTGCAGCTTTAGGCGAAGAACGGATTACAATAGAGGACGTCTATGAGCCTTATCTGATACAGATGGGGCTTCTCAACAGAACACCTAAGGGAAGAATGGTTTCCGATGCAGCTTATCGCCATCTTGGAATCGAGCGAGTGACAGAGGGGATTAAGAGATGAAAAAATTACAGAAAAGTTTGATTTGGGTTTTGGTATTTGTAATGACATTTTCCGTGTCTATCGTTTTTGCGGACGCGGCTACGGATGAATATATAAAGATCGGTTTGAGATATGCTTCATCTGAGACGACAGCTCAGCTGAGCTCTGACAGTGGATTTGCGCTGGCATCTGTGGGAAATAACGAAATCGTTTCTTCGGGAACGACGTTTATGAATGAAGATGTAATTACGGTGAGATTGGCCGACGGTGAAATTCAAATGATAGGAGAAGCGGGTGACGTCCTTGCGACGCTGAAGGGCGACGGCACGGAATGCATCACCGGCGGAGGGTACGCCTCGGAGTCAGACGATAAAATCGAGTTCGGCGGGAAAAGTTATCGCGGCGGCATCATTCCGTACATCAATTCTGCCGGTCAGTTGAATATTATCAATTACCTTTCCATCGATGATTATACACGCGGCGTCGTTCATTCGGAAATCGGCCAGTCGAGCCACATCGAAGCCATTAAAGCACAGGCGGTAGCAATTCGGAGCTATGCGCTTCTCAATAAATCGACGCACAGCGCACAGGGCTTTGATATGTGTTCTACGACGCACTGTCAGGTCTATTCCGGTGCAGACAGTGAATATACCAGCACAAATCAGGCTGTCGACGAGACGAAAGGCGAGCTTGTATATTATCAGGGAAAACCGGTGGCAGCATATTATTTCGCTAATAGCGGCGGCCACACGGAAAACAGCGAGGATGCGTGGTCTGCGGCTTTAGGATATCTTAGAGGTATTGTGGATGCGTATTCCCCAGCGTATAATTGGACACAGCAGATTACCAGAGCCGATCTGAATAAGGTATTTTCGGCGAAAGGACTGGGGACGGTAGAGAGTATCTCCATAGACAGTGTCAATGATTCCGGTTATGTAGCTTCCATCACGGTGAAAGGATCGCGAGATTCTATCACCTATACAAAAGAAAATATCCGTTCTGCTCTGGGCGTTTCCCTAAAATCGAGAAATTTCACTTTCTCGGCAAATGGCGCTTCTGTGTCAGGAGATGGGACGGTTTCTCAGTCTGCAAATCAGAATGTATACTATGGATGCAGCTCTATCGGCACAAGCCTTCTCGATTCCTCCGTCAGCGTGCTGTCTGCCAGCGGGGTCAGTATAAAATCGCTGAACGGTTTGACTGCGATGGGAGCCAGTGGAAAGAATGTGCTGACGACGGGCAGCGGACAGTCGAGCTCATCCGGTGGTGCGACGGTAACATTCAATAATGATTCTGACGTCCTGATCATCAATGGAAAGGGTTATGGACACGGCGTGGGCATGTCTCAGCAGGGCGCGCAGCAGATGGCGAAACAGGGGTTTACATATAAAGAGATACTCGAGTATTATTACACTGGAATTGAGGTTAAATAGGATTGCTTATCACAGATTTTGATTATGATCTACCTTTGGAATTGATCGCGCAGTATCCGGAAGAAAAACGGGATGAAGCGCGTCTTCTGGTGGTGGATCGAAAAATGGATGAAATTTACCATAAAAAATTTTATGATATAATCGACTATCTGAAACCGGGGGATTGTCTCGTCATGAACGACTCCAAGGTTCTTCCGGCCAGACTTTTCGGCGCGAAGAGGGATACTGGAGCGAAAGCGGAGCTGCTTCTGATCAAACGGAAAGGTGGGACAGATGACAAGGACGGTGATCTCTGGGAAGCTATGGTTAAACCCGGAAAGAAGTTGAAACCAGGCGCAGTTATCGACTTTTGTACTGAAGAAGGAAAATCGCTTTCCGCTCGCATTCTCGATTTCAGCGAGGATGGAACGAGGATTGTGCAGTTTCTCTATGATGGAGATTTTCACGAGAGGCTGGAAGAAAACGGTCACATTCCTCTTCCGCCATATATCGAAAGAGCGGACGAAGCGCTGGATAAGGAGATGTATCAGACTGTCTACTGCAGAGAAGAGGGATCGGTAGCGTCTCCTACCGCAGGTCTTCATTTTACTGAAGAACTTCTGGAAAAAGTGAGGAAAAAGGGTGTAAAGATCGCTTATGTGACGCTCCATGTGGGAATCGGAACGTTTCGTCCGGTTAAATGCGATGTAATAGAAGAACATCATATGCATTTTGAGGAATATTCCGTGACCCAGGAGAGTGCAGACCTGATCAATGAGACCAAAAGATCCGGCGGCAGAATTATCTCTGTTGGAACGACTTCTTCGAGAACGCTGGAAAGCGCGTCTGCAGAAGACGGTATAATAAGAGCAGGCCACGGAAGTACGGATATTTTTATCTATCCGGGATATCGCTTTAAGATCGTCGACGCGCTGATTACGAATTTTCATCTGCCGAAATCGACGCTGCTCATGTTGATTTCCGCACTTTATGACAGAGAAAAGATGATTCGGATTTATGAGGAGGCTGTTCGCCGGAAATACCGTTTTTTTTCTTATGGGGATGCTATG
>CAZGBL010000156.1:0-5369 GCA_964523955.1 uncultured Oscillospiraceae bacterium
AAATAGCGCGGGAGCGCTGCGCCATTTTTCAGATTTTGAATATTACAGCATAATACGGCGAAGTTCTTCTGCCGGCTTTGGTGAAAGATAAGATGGCGCAATATCAAAAACAGTTCTTGCGCCGCTCTGTCCCTCCTGCTGCAGTCTGTATGCGGCTCTTGCATACGCGGTTAGGATAGAAGCTGTAAATTCAGGATTGGAATCCAGTTTTAAGCTATATTCGATAATGTGATGATGTTCCTTATTCCAGCCGGTATTTCCGGAACGGATGACAAATCCGCCATGAGGAAGTCCGCCGTGCTCACGAAGAAGTGTTTCTCGGTCGATAAAATGAACGGTTGTATCATATTGGTCGAAGTAGTTCGGCATTTCTTTGATTTCTTTTTCTATGCGGGCTTCATCTGCGCCGTTTTCGACTACTGCGAATACTTCGCGTGTATGTTTTTGGCGGGTTGTAAGATTTGGGTTATCTCCGCGGCGGACCGCATTCAGCGCTTCGTCTGCAGGGATGGTGTACTGTCTCGCGTCGATCACGCCCTCGATTCTGCGCACTGCGTCAGAATGTCCCTGGCTGACGCCTTTGCCCCAGAAGGTGTAATCGCTGCCTTCCGGAAGAATACATTCCGCATACAGGCGATTAAGAGAGAACATACCCGGATCCCAGCCGCAGGAAATAATACCGATTTTTCCGTTGGAACCGGCCGCTTTGCCTACTGCGGCAAAATGTTCTGGAATACGAGCATGTGTGTCAAAGCTGTCGATCACGTTAAACATAGAAGCGAACTGAGGCGTCTGTACGGGAAGATCTGTTGCACTTCCTCCGCAGAGAATTAATACATCAATATCGTCCTTCATTTTTTCGGCTTCATCGATGTGAAGTACAGGGACTCCGGCGGTTTTTATCTCAATGCTGCCGGGATCACGACGGGTGAACACCGCACGCAATTCCATGTCCGGACTTTGTGCGACAGCGCATTCCACACCTCTGCCGAGATTACCATATCCTAGGATACCGATTCTGATAGTCATAATTTTATGTCTCCTTTTTACAATTTAATCTCGAGATTCTTGTTCCATCATTTTATCTGGTGAATCTGCAGAAATATTGTATCATGTCAACCGCAGTCAGACCCCTGTTTTTTACAATATCCTATTTTTGTTTTCCGGTCTTGACATACGATATCAAATGGAATAAAATGGAAAACAAAAGAGAGATTAAGCAAAGTGGGGAAATAGCCGAGAGGCAGACAAAACAGATGGATAATGCAGATCTACAGTTTCGGACTATGAAAAATGGGGAAGGAATATAGTTGTGTATGAGGCAAAAATATATTGTATTAATCATAATGATAGTAATGGGCGCCGTAATGATTGGATTTATATGGGGAAATTCTCTTCAGCCGGCGGCTGTATCTAATGAAATCAGCGGATTTGCGAGAAGAATAGTAAATGGGTTATTTAGAGCAATCGGGTTAGAACAGCTTACCGGCGACAGCGTGCTGAGAAAAATTGCGCATGCATCAGAATTTTGTCTGCTGGGTATTGTTTTATCGGCAATTTTTACTATTATGAAATACAAGACATATAGCGCGCTTATACTTTCAGGTCTTTTTGTGGCGTTGACAGATGAGACATTGCAGCTCTTTGTGGATGGAAGAGCGGGATTAGTGAAAGATATCTGGATCGACCTGGGCGGCTTTATTACAGGATGTATCCTGGCTAATGCGATATCAGCAGGGCTGAGTTTGTATAGGCGGCGGAAACGGCTGAGAAAAAAAGATGTGTTTTAGAAAAGGATAAAAGAGGGCGAAGATAATACGGCAGGATCGCAGGCGAGCTTGCCAGAGAATCTGCGCCGTTAAATATTTTTCTGAAAGAAATGAGTAACGAAGCGCTTATCTGTCAAAGGATGGGAGGAGAAAAATGAAATTTTTACTCGTTATCGATATGCAGAATGATTTTATAACGGATGCTCTGGGAACGCCCGAAGCGCCCAAAATTATAGAGCCGGTATGTGATTTAATCCGTTCCTTTGACGGACAGGTGATCTATACGCGGGATACGCATTTTGATGATTATTTGGAGTCACAGGAAGGGAAAAAATTGCCGGTAGTACACTGCGTTAAAGATACGGACGGATGGCAGATTTGCAGCGCAGTGAGAGAGTGTATCCGCGAAAGTGATTCTATCGTGGATAAGGTGACATTCGGAGCCATAGAACTTCCGGATCTTCTGAGGACAAAAATGCGGCAGCTGCAGGAAAGCGACGAGAGAATAAAGGATTCCGGCTCAGGTCGTCGAAATTTTGGAAAAAAGACCGTAAGCCGAACCGACGCAGAGAAAGGGCTTATGCCGGAGGAAATCCATCTGGCAGGATTATGTACAGATATATGTGTGATTTCAAACGCTATGATCTGTAAGGCTGCTTTTCCGGAAACGCCGATCTATGTGCATGCTGACTGCTGTGCAGGCGTGACGCCGGAAAGCCATGAAACGGCGCTTAACGCGATGCGTGCGTGTCAGATTGAGATCGTATAGCAAGCGCCGGATGTTCTCCCGCTGAATTCTGTTTCGTTCTAAAATGCTATGGATGATAAAAGAAGCCTTAATGATTTAGTCATATTTTGTTTAGTAATTCTTCAGAATTGCTTTACAAACTCATCACAAAAGAATGTTATTATATAGACGTAGCAGGGAGGAAAGAGAAATTTTGAATCCTTGTCACAGAATTCTTTTCATAAAAATCTCTCCAACAAAAATCAAAAGTAAAACGAACACGAAACAAAACCAAATCAAATGCTAAAACAGTACGGGAGCGAACTTACAATCGCTCCCGTACTGTTTTTTGCATTTCCAGCATAACAGCGCCGAACGTCACCCCAGCTTCTGTGAACGACGCTGTTCCGTTTAAAATAGCTTAAAACAGAATACGCATCGCCAATTGGCGATGCGTAAAAATGTAACACGATCAGAACGGCGGATAGTGTCGGCTGGTTTTAACTGTGAAGTTTTAGGATTGTGAGTGATGCTAATGAGATTTCTTCATCGATGACTGTATAATTGACCGTTTTGTCGGGAGTCAGTGTAAGTGTGGTACGTTCATTGATTCTTACGACGGTGGAAACTGTAAATGATGCGTCGTCGGTGGTGCAGCTGTGCTTGACGCGAAGCGACGCGCCGGGTAATGGGCGGTTTTCCGTCATCAGGCGGAAGGCCGTATCGACGTCTGCTGATTGCGGTACTGAAATAATATATGTTATAAGGTATGTTCCAGGTTTATTTATTGTGATGAATTCTTCGTCTATTTCAAAATCACCGTCGTCTGAAGAATCAAAGCAATCGAAAGCGATTCCTGTTGTTTCCATACCGGCAGACAGCCTTGCTGTCTGTCTGGCGTAGGCGTACGAGTCGAGTCCATGGTAGGAGAAGCCCGACAGATATACCGCGAGATCCGGTCGCGCAAACTTTTTATCCTTCTCTTCATCGTTGAAATGATTGTTTGTCATGTCATTACCTCATGTCTGCTATAGTCGGACAGGCTGCGGTTTTCCGTGGAACTGTCCATGCGCATGTTTTGATCATCTGTTGCTGCTGTAAGTTCTGCGTTTTTTGAATCGTCAGGATAAAGACGCTTTCAGATTGGATTATCAGCAACGACAGCTGTCGAGCATTCGGCGAATCGCTTCTATCAGCTGTACTAAACGAATCTCCTGCCAGGATGAGCCGCATTCGCCATATGGTGGTTCCGGCGGAACACATGGTAATGACGAGGGAGCGCAGCCGTCTGGTATCGGATGATTTAAGGCACAGCATCCAGAAGGAAGAAAATCCGGAGGACAAGTCGGCGGCTGCGGCCGACACTTTGGCCGGCATAGTGCAGGGAGTCTCGGTCTGCATCCCGGAGCGCAGGGGCGTGTGATGCAGATTTCCGGTCCCGGCCTGCACTGCTGCGCGGAGTCGCAGGAGGTCCGGGCAGGATCGCATCGCGTTTCCCAGCTGTAGAAACAGTTCATGCAGTTTGGTTCGTTACAGTTGTACATGAAAAATCCTCCCTTTTACATTCGAGCTCCTCTGCAGCGGCAGCGAGACTGTTCTCTATTCTCGTCAGATTGCTGTCTGCAGCCGCAGTGCCATGGGTGCACGGCCATACAGGCCATGGATGGCACGACGGCCATTCAGGGCGTTCAGACTCTGAATGACAAGAGGAACATCCGGAACGTTCAGACTCAGAACGTTCAGATTCTGAATGACAGGAGGAACGTCCAGGACGCTGAGAGCTTGACGGTGCAATCATTACAGGAGGCCTGCAGCTGCAATGCCTGCATGTTCTTTCTTTCTTTTTACATTCTGATTCTTCCCTTTCCGGTCTATCCGCGACGATCAGAACGGGTCTGCATCGGCAGCAGTGGTGCGGAGATGTATGGCAGCAGTTTGTGTGTCGATGATTACATGTATTACACATAGATATTCTCCTCTCGTATCGCCGGCACGGCCGTCTGGTACGGAATACCTGCTTTCAGCGACGGTATTTCGCCGCTCTGTATCGTGTTGGTTTATATTATGAATAAATGAGATAAGAGGTGCATATATTAGTGGATTGAACGAAAAGAAAAACACGCGGGATTTCATATGAAACAGGTTGAAATCAGAAATGACAAAAATATGGATTAGAAATAATATGTATACCTACTATTTTCCTTGCGATAAATGCGGCGCAGTATTATAATAGAAAAAGACGGGCATCGCTGATCGGACAGCGGGAAAAGATGTGAATAGGCACATACGGGAGGAAATATCATGAAAGAATTATTTGCGGTTTATCTTGAAAGTCTCGATCAAGATTTAATAGTATATACAGATAAGGAAGCGGCGCAGGCGCGTTTTGAAGAACTGAAAGCTGCGGGCAAGCCTGTTAGGATGGAAGTGTTTGGGAGTCATCAGATTATAGGTGTAGAAAAGGCGAACGGATGCTCTGCAAAAGATCCGAATTTCTGGGAAGAACTTAAATATGATAACGGCCGTTATGTTCTGACAGAACATTTCTGCTGGCATGTGGAACCGGAACAAGAAGGTTATTATGCGGAATATATTTTAAGCTAGTCCTATTAAAATATATTTAGAAATATCATAAAAGTGATTGAATCATATATGGTTTTCCGTTACTATATTAGCGGTCGATCATAAATATGTAGATAAGCAAGATAAAAAGTCTCCTGGATGTTTATGGCCAATGTTAAGAGTGAGAGAACCAGGGGACTTTTTGCGTTCTGAAACACGAGCTGTTTCGGATGAATGAAAAACCGAAATCCACGCGATTTGCACAGGATTTCGGTTTTTTCGTGTTCGGAAGAGCCTGCCGAACCGATCGG
>CAZGBL010000157.1:0-5367 GCA_964523955.1 uncultured Oscillospiraceae bacterium
CCAGAAGCGAAAGCTAAAGTTTTTAAGCCGGAGAGAATCCCGGCGGAAAGGAGTATGAAAATGACAAGATCTCTTAGAAAAGTTGGCGTAGTTGCTATGGCTCTGATGATGGTGTTCGCTATGGCAGTGGGAGCATTTGCAGACACGACGCCATCTATCCCTACATCAGGAGACGTTGAGATCCTCAAGGACGGAAGCAGCACCGCATCGATGGCGGATGGTGCAGTTGCAACAGATGAAGATGGAAATAAGTTACCGTATACAGCGACTGTAAGTCAGGACGGTAACACAGTAACAGTGTCAATTCCTATTCAGAGAGTTTATAAGATGGGCTTTTATGGCTACATCAAGGATTCTTCCACGATTACTCTGAATGGAACAGCCGTTCCGTTTACTGTTACGGCTGCGCCTTATGATGACGGCGGTACATTAACACTGACCCTTCCTGCAAGCGCATTTATTGACGGTGAAAATATTGTATCCAGCGTGAAGTTGGATGTAACTTTTGATCTGGCTTTATATGGTTCCACGAGTCTCACTCACAAAGAAATCAGCAGTATGGATGCGGTTGCAGACTTATATCTTTATCCTGCGGCTTAGGTTAAGCGATTCAGAGATACTGTGAATAATTCTTCGGTATTGCACGGATTTTAAAAGAACAAAATCCAAGAATTTGGGGCAGGTATTAATATCAATATAGCTGCCCCTTTCGTTTGTCGATTTTTGACAGTGATAAATGAGAAGGGAAAAGGATGAAGAAGGTGATTTCCTTTTCATCCTTAAAGAAAAATATGAGAAAATATATGAAATCGATGACGTCTGTATGTCTGTGTATATTGCTGATGTTTACAACAAACATATCGGTATTTGCAGAAGAAAGCGATACAGGGCAGCCAGATATCATTACAGAGATCGAAAATAGTGTCGGCAGTGAAGATGACACAGAAACAACATTTGAAGATGAAAATAATTTAGGTGACGATATCCTTTCGTCTGATGAGCTGGATGAGGAGAAAGAAAATTCCTCGCATCAGGAGATTGATTTAGGCGGAGATAGAACGGTCCTGGATGAATCCGATACAGATGAAAGCGATTCGCCATATGATGAAAATGATTTGAAAGAAACTGTTCTCGAGACTGTATCCGCCGTTTTCAGCAGCATTTCACCGTTTTCTGCCGATGAGACTGCTACAGAGGAAGGTGAGACTGTTACAGAGGAAACAGCGTTTACTCTGACGGTGGGAGAGACTACTACGTCCTACGAAGCAGCTGATTTTAACAGCTTGAATACTATCCTTACGACCGCTCAGAGTGCAGGTGCGGAAGAGGTCACACTGACGCTGGCTGCTGATATTCCTGCAGAGTCTTTTAAGAAGCAAATTACTATTCCAGAAGGTCTTTCTGTCATATTGGAACTGAACGGACATAGTATGACGAGTTCGAGTTCGTTAAGAAAGGTAAACATTATTTGTAAATCTGCTTTTTTGACGATTCAGGACTCCTCGGAAGATCAAAGCGGTGAGATCCGTAGTACATCGTATCCAATAATTTCAGCATCGGGTACAGCAGAACAAAACGGGAAGGTGACGCTTCAGAGCGGAACGCTCAAGATTACTAATAGTAGACAAATATTTACAGTCGCAGCTGATTCTCAGGTTGAGATCAATGGAGGCGTACTGGAAGGACAAGGAGCTTTGTTTTCTGCAAGTGAAAAAGCGATTGCTCTATTGACGATAAACGGCGGCGAAATCAATAGCGCAGGTAAGATATTCGAGACATATAATGTGGAAGTCGTCGTCAACAGAGGCGTCTTCACGACAACTGCCACCAGCATTGCGGATCCCTTTTTGAACGCGAAGATTAACGGCGGCAAATTTTACTGTTCAAATTCTGATTTCAAGACGGCGTTCTATACTTATGGAACGAATATCGTCTATCCGACAGGCAAATATCTTGCGTACAACGCAGAGGACAAATGTTATGAGATTGTGGATAAACCGACGGTGGAAGACAGTGGGAGTCTTAGTGTCATTCTTCCCGACGGATCGGAGAGTCCATATCAAAAGGTAGTCGACGCTTTTGAAGCTGTGAAAAACGGAGGAACTATTAAACTGACGGGCGACAGCACCCTGCTTAACGGTGACAGCCTTAAGCTTGGCGGTGATGTGACGCTCGATCTCAACGGACATACGTTGACACTGAAACCATTTGAGAGCAATTATACTTCAGGCACGATTCATATCGAAGCCGGTACTCTGACGCTTCAGGACAGCGGAACAGAGGGAACGCTCGATTTTGGCGATGATACGGATTATGGGATCACTTTCGGCGATGGAAGCGGCAGTCTGGTGTTAAAGAGCGGAACGATTTCCGGAGCAAAAGCTGCAGCCGTAATGGCTCAGGCGAATTATAGCGGCACGATTACGATGGAGGGAGGGTCGATCCTTCCGGCAGTGAACGGCAACGGCATCGTAGTCTATGATACTGCTTCTTCGGTACCGGGTGATGGCAGACTGATTATAAGCGGTGGAAAGATTTTTACCAGCGGTTCAGGAAGCTGCGTCATATGTAATGTTTTCCGTGCTGAAATTACGGGGGATGCGATCCTCTCCGCAAAAGAGGCTCCTGCTTTCGGTTCTTCGGCTGGAGAAAGCAAGATTTGTGGAAATGCAGAGATCTGCAGTGAAGGCAGCCGGGCCGCAGTCAACTATAATTATGAAGGAACGCATGAGATCGGAGGAAACGCTTATATCCATTCCGATAACGGCAGCTATGCGATATATGCGTTTCCATCGCCGAATAGTCAAATAACGATAAAAGAAAACGTACGCATCGAAAGTCCGGGCTATGTCATCGAGAACTCGGCTGCATCGTCAGGGAATCAGGCTGTTATACAAATCGACGGCGGTCACTACAAATACGGCAGCATCCCGTTTTCCGACAGTGCCGGGGTGATCTATAAAGAATTGGAAGATAAAACAGATACCTATATTATCAGTCCTAGTGCAGATGTAGAAGGTGATTATGAGGGCTATCACAGTCTGGTACTGCGTAAGTCGTTAGATTGGGAAGATACATCTACAACGCCTGCGACACAGAAGACGTATCAGGATTTTGAAGAGTTGAATTATGCTATCGCCTCCGCTGAGGCAGCATTGGAAAACTCAGAAGCTTATACTGCGGATTCTGTTGAAGCGGCTGAGTCTGCTTTAAGTTATGCTAAGGCTGCGCTGACAAATGTCAATGCCAATCAGAACGAGATCGATTACTGGTGTGCATTATTAAACGATGCTGTCGCCGCACTGGTGGGGACTTCGGATATCAATCCTTCCGAGCTGGCAGACGGAACGTATGCGGTCGATATTGCCATGAGAAGAGCTGGGACGACAGGAGCTTCCATGACTTCTGGTGCGGTTGATGGTACTGCTACATTATATGTAGCAGATGGAGATGTATCTCTTACGCTTTCATTCCATCCGACAAATGTTATGAGTTTATGGGGGCATCTGGTTGATCTGTGGTTGTATAAAGGGACATCAGCCTCTGAAAATGCAAGCAATGCGAGCAGTTGGGATGGAAATACGACGACACGCTACGATTATATGGAGGATACACAGGTTCTGAGTTATTATACGGTGGATGCCAGCGCTCCTTCCGTAGCGATTCCGTGCTTTGACTGTACACATTCCTCCAGTGAACATTATCCGTATGAGATATCTGTTCCTTTATATTATATTGACACGACCAGCGGCGGAAATATCTATACATTACGTGTTTCTGTAGATCAGATGCTTTCTAATGGCGTAGGCGATCAAAACGTCGATATGTTTGTCAAATGGGGAACTTTAAAAATTTTAAGTGTGAAACCGACATTGTCTGTAAATAAGTCGGAAGTTTCTCTTATTGCAGGGGAAAATTCTTCAGCGAAAGATGAAACTGTTACTGCAAAACTCCAGAATGCTGACGGCTATACTCTCAGCTGGAAGAGCGACGATGAAGCTATCGCGACAGTAGAAGTTTCCGATGACGATGTAAATACCGCTGTTATTACGGCGGCAGGTGAAGGCAGCTGTACGGTTACGGTAACAGCGTCAAAGGAAGGTGCGGAACCGCTGAAAAAAACGATTGCAGTTACTGTCGCGGCAGAAGAAAAATCTCCTGTCAAGGTGAAAAATATTAGTGTAGAAGGAACAGCGGTAAAAGCTGAACTTTCTGGAGACGTGTTAGTTACAAACGGCGCTGGTGAGGGAGTTTCCGTTGAGTCATCTGAAGTCACGATTACAGAGATGGCTGAGGCTGGCGATATCAGTTCTGCAGAGGTTGTTATTCCTGACAGTGTAGCGGAAGCCTTAAAAGAGAAAAATACGACGATTGAGACAAACGTCGGCAGCGTGAAATTGGATAGCGCGCTCATGACGCAGGTTGCTGCCATTAGCGATACTTACGATGATACAGCATCGCTGAAGATCAGCAAGGCTGACAATCCTACATCTTCTACCCTTGGAACTTTCTGCGATGCATATGAAATCACATTAGTCGATCGTGACGGAAATACGATAGCCTTCGGCAGCGGAAAAGCGACGGTAACGGTACCTTGCAGTGATTCGAATGTCAAGTATGCTTATTACATCAAGGACAGCAAGCGTGCAGAGCGCCAGCCTGTAATCTATGATGAAGATGCTGCCGCTGTGGTATTTTCCACAACGCACTTCTCTTTATGGGCGCTGAGCGCAAATGAGTATACGCTTGATACGAGTACTTCCGGAGGCAATAGCTCTGGCAGCAGCGGCGGGTCTTCCGGCGGAACGACGACGGATTTCTTCCTTTCGGACGGCAACTATTATGTAGATATCGATCTGTGGAAAGCGGCGTCGGACGAACAGTCTATGGGACACGTGGCGTTTAAGAATAATGATCGTGCTCTCGTAACCGTAAAGAATGGGGAAATTACTACAGTTCGCATCGCTACAAATCCGGTAGATGTAGATCAGTATCACAGTGCGATTACTCAGTTTAAAGTAGATGATTCGGATGTTACTGTTTTGAAAACAGGCAGCGTTACCACGGAGCCTGCAGGTAATACATACGATTATATTCAAATGGTTGAATTCCAGATGCCAGAAAGCGGACAGCCGGATATTGCGGATGCTATTACTTATATCGATGTAACCTTCTGGGTACCGGATACTCCGATGGACGCAGCAGTAGGCGAGGAACTGAACGCTCGGCTCAAGTTTATCTGGAGCTCGGCGACAAAGACCAGCGCTACAGCTCTCAGCGTTAACACCAGTTCCGCTTCCGGCACCAGCTCTATCACAGGCAGTGATATCGAGTCTGTAACGCTGACGGATTCGGCTACGGGCGTCA
>CAZGBL010000158.1:0-5324 GCA_964523955.1 uncultured Oscillospiraceae bacterium
CAGGAGCTCTGCTCCGCTTTAAAGCGGCGGCGATTTTCAGAGATCTCAGCGCAGTTCAAGCGCGTCCGTCTGTGAGGAGGTATGTCCGGATGTATTATGCGAAGATAAAAAAACATGATATCGCCAACGGGCCGGGAGTCCGCGTTTCTCTGTATGTCAGCGGCTGTACGCACCACTGCAGAAACTGTTTTAATCCCGAAACCTGGGCGTTCGACGCAGGAACTCCTTTTGACGAAAGCACGGAGCGCGAGATCATAGAAGCGCTGCAGCCTTACTATATTAAAGGACTTTCTCTGTTGGGAGGCGAACCGTTTGAGCCGGAGAACCGGCCGGCTCTGATTCATCTGGTGAAAAAGGTGAGAGAACAGTTGCCTGAAAAAAGTATCTGGTGTTATACCGGATATGATTACGAAAGCGATATTCTGGCAGGACGAATCGGAGATTTCGATACGACGGAGCAGCTTTTGTCTATGATCGATGTTCTGGTGGACGGAGAGTTTGTTGAGGAAAAAAAGGTCGTAGACTTGCGTTTTCGAGGCTCAACGAACCAACGTATTATCGACGTTAAAAAATCGCTGTCAGCCGACGATATCGTCCTTTGGGAAGACGATAATATATAGGATCGATATCCTGCTCGGGGTTCATTTCCGATTACAGAATATGCGAGTTCAACTTCTGCGCGCGGTGTACAAAGCCGCGCTCTTTTTGTGCGAAAGAAATTCTGTGTTCCCGCGCGGAATGATATTATTATCGGATCGATGAAAAGTTTTGAAAGCAGAAATAACGATGTTTTTTGAAAAGGATAAATTTTCCAGTTTTATGCAGATTGACAAAGCGGGTGACAAACGATAGGATATTACAGTAACGGAGGGAAATTTATGCTCAAAACATCGGTAAATATCAAAAAATTGAATGAAAATGCCATCGTCCCGACTTACGGTACAGAATTTTCTGCCGGCGCTGACCTGTATGCCTGCAGTGGCAAGGATACGATAATCGGAGCGCATGAAACGGCGATGATCCATACGGAAATCGCGGTGGAGATTCCGGAAGGTTATGTCGGCCTGGTCTGCGCGAGAAGCGGCCTGGCCTTAAAACGGGGGCTGGCTCCTGCGAATAAGGTCGGTGTCATCGATTCTGATTATCGTGGAGAACTGATGGTAGCGCTGCACAATCATACCGGTGAGGAGGCCGTCATCGAAGACGGTGAGAGGATCGCTCAGCTTCTCATCCTCCCTTATCTTACCGCGGAATTTAATGTAAAAGAGACACTGGAAGAAACGGTGAGAGGAACGGGCGGTTTCGGTTCTACAGGTACGAAATAGCCTGATGGCAAAGCATGAAATAAATCAGGACTGACCATAAAACGCAGGAGAGAACGACGTTACGGAAGAGATGGAATAAGAACGATGACACGATGATATGATCGACGACTTCTTAATATGTCTGACGATAATTTAACAAAGATGTGTTAAAAATCATGGTATATTTTGGATATTTGTGTAAAATGTCAAAAAGACGTTTTTAAAATAGGACAAGTATGTTATGATAAAAAGCGTCCAGGATATGTTAGATATGTTAGAAGAGTAACAAAATTGTAACGGAGGATAACATTTTATGAACAAAACAGAATTAATCGCAGCTATGGCTGAAAAGACAGGCAGCACGAAGAAAGATGCAGAGGCAGCTCTCAACGCTATGCTCGCAAGCATCAGAGAAGCACTCGTAGCGGGAGATAAGGTTCAGCTCATCGGTTTCGGCACTTTTGAGACGAGGGACAGAGCTGCAAGAGAGGGCAGAAATCCTAGAAAACCTGGCGAAATGATTAAGATTCCTGCATGCAAGGCGCCTGCTTTTAAAGCAGGGAAGGCTCTTAAGGATGCTGTGAATAAATAATCCTGAGAAAATTTTAAGAGAACGAAAGCGGCGGAATCTGTGTAAGGACAGATTCGGCGTTAACACAGAGCGGCGGTGTGATCGGATCGATTCTCTGCCGCCTGACATTTTGAAGAGTGACGGCGGGAATAATGTGCGCGCAGCACATTATTCCCGCCGTTTTTGCATAAGAAATATTATCCTCGGATCGTGATGAAGATAGAATACGGCAGCCACTTTTTTAAAAGGATTTTGATGATGGGCGTAAAAAAATACTTGACAGGAATTATAAAATATGGCATTCTTTAAATAGTTAGTTCAAACTAACAAACGGAGTCGGTGGAGAAAGTCAGCGATACTTCTGTTTTTAGTTCTATTTTTTAAAATCGAGCGGGTAGGGTCCGCTGTTTTTTTAGATAATAGGTTAGCTCGAACTAACAATGGAGATGCGAAACGATTTACAGGAGGTTTACGGCTGTGCTTGAAAGATATCTGATACGTCATTGTTCGCCGACGCTTGCGTCGTTAAAGACGGCGAACCTTTTCAATATGTCTTTTTCTTCTCAAGAGGATTTTCATCAGCAACTGGGCAGCTGGAATGAATGTCTTGAACAGAAAGGCGTCTGCCTGCAGGTGCTGCTGGTGAAGGAAGCCAGCGCTCTCGTCTACGTTTATCGCAGATCGCGTCTTCAGAATGAATTGTCAAGGGAAGAAACGGCCGAGTTTCTGACGAACTATGGATATCAGAGTACGGATGTGGATTACGCGATAGGGTACCTGAAGAACAGACTGCAGGAGAACGGCGATTTTCCGCATGAGATAGGCGTTTTTCTCGGATATCCGTTAGGTGATGTTATCGGGTTTATAAGAAACGAAGGAAAAAATTGCAAATGTGCGGATTGCTGGAAAGTCTATTGCGATGAATGTGAAGCGCAGAAGACATTTGCGAAATTTAAAAAATGCAGGGATGTATACGCTCGTCTCTGGCAGGAGGGCCGAAGCATATGGCAGCTGACGGTGACAGCCTGAAGTTTTAAAGTATGCCGGATAGACCAACGCGCGGCGCTGGCCTGGCATGAAAAGTGGAGGTATTACATATGAGCAAAATCGCAGTGGTATATTGGAGCGGTACGGGAAATACGCAGGCAATGGCTGAAAAAGTTCTGGAAGGAGCATCAGCAGCAGGAGCCGAAGCGACGCTCTATACGGCGTCGGAATTTAACGGTTCCATGATGGATCAGTTTGACGCAGTCGCTTTTGGGTGCCCTTCTATGGGAGCGGAGCAGTTGGAAGAGACGGAGTTTGAACCGATGTTTGCAGACTGTGAGGCGAAGCTGAAGGGCAAGAAAATTGCGCTTTTCGGCTCGTACGGATGGGGCGGCGGCGAATGGATGAAGACGTGGGAGGATACTTGCATCAGCGACGGCGCGCTTTTGGCTCATGGCAGCATTATCTGCAATGAGTCTCCTGATGCGGAAACCAAGGCGGACTGTGAGGCGATGGGAAAAGCGTTGGCAGGCTGATGGAATTAAATTAAGATAAGAGATTAACGAAAGTAAAAAATAGAGTGAGTTTGGAAGAAACCGTATTATTTCGGAAGGAGGGCAGCCAGATGACTGCGGAAATGCATATCTTGATAGAAGGCTAACGAGAACAACAACGAAAAGACAGCTGAACGATGGTGAAAAAGCCGCGCTGGGAGGATCTGTCGTTAGAGAAATCCCGCGGAAACGTGTGAAAGAGAAAAAAGACCAGAAATTATCTATGCTAGTTGTCAATCTTTTAATAAATAAATATGACAAACACAGGATGCCCCCGCTTCTATAAGCGGCGGGCGCCATTTTCGACTTTCGGCGGGCGGGCAGCCATTGCCTCTCGCCTAAATCCGGCGGAGCGGAATCTCCCGGCGCCGTTGCAAGCGTTCGCGTGTCCTTGACAAGCGAGCTTGCCAAGGGAGCTCTGCTCCGCTTTAAAACTCAAATGGAAAAAGCCGCACCAAATTCTTCGGTGCGGCTTTTTCGCCGGGTTGTAGTGTATTAAGAGAAAGTTTGTCTGTTTTTCAATAAACTTGTTGGTAAAATGGAAAAACGATCAGGCAGCATGTTTTTTATGGATTATAGCAAGCGCTGGATGTCTCCCCCCACTTCTATAAGAGCTGGGCGTCTTCCACTTCTGTACGCGCTGGATGTCCCCGCTTCTGTAAGCGGCGGATTCCATTGCCGACTTTCGGCGGTTGGGTAATCATCCCCCTGCTGAAACCCGGTTAAGCGAAAATTTTCGGCGCTTGCTGTAAGCGTTCGCGCCGTCCCTGACAAGCAAGCTTGTCACGAGCTCTGCTCCGCTTTAAAGAATGCTGCGCAGAAAAATTTGCCGTACCGAAAGATCTGGCTTCGGTATTCCGGCTCAATATATATTTACCCAAATATTTCGTTTTGCAACAAGAAATTTAAGTTTTTTTCTTATTTGCCGAAAAATGACGAACTTCATCATCTTTCATCATTTTTGATCATTTTTTATCCGATGAGAACAGCGTTTTTTCTTTCCTGTTTTAATGGAAATGTGATAGGAATAAGGACCTGCACCATCGTCGGCAGGTCCTTGAAACATTTGGTTCACAATTTTGAAGCAAAGCGGCTGACGGTTTCGCTTTGTTCAGGATCTTTCATAAATCTGTTTATTCAATAGCGATATATTTCTTTTCTTCGATCTGCTTCGGAGCTTCCTTAGGGAAGGTCAGGGAGAGGATACCGTTGTTATATGCGGCTTTGATGTCCTCTTCGCGTATACTGTCGCCTACGAAGAAGCTTCTTCTGCACTGACCGGAGCTTCTCTCCCGGTAGACATAACCGGATTCTTCATTAGATTCCTCGTTGGAAGAATCTCTGCTGGCGGAGATGGTCAGATAGCCGTTATTGAGTTCTGCCTTGATGTCATTCTTGTCGAAACCAGGCAGATCTACGTCCATCAGGTACATGCCGTCCTTTTCTCTGATATCTGTCTTCATGGAAGGCATCTGCATTCTTTCGCTGCCCTTGAAGAACGGATGAGAAAACATATCATCGAAAAAGTTTAAACCGAAATTTGTTCTAGGTGTTAATGATAACATAATTGATACCTCCTGTTTCTTTTATTTTCTCCGGAGATGTGCTTTTTAAACCTGCTCCGGATTTTTTGTTACGTCTGCCGGCCGAGAGACACCGGAGTTTTTTAATTTTTAAACCGGAGTTGTCGGATCTCCGTTCGATATTTGAAGCGGAGCAGAACTCCTACAATCTCGCTTGAGGAGCGGTTCGAGCAGTTCCGATTTACTGATGTTGTAAGCTCTCTCGTCTTACAACATATATATATCCATTTTGTTAGCACTCTAAACAGGTGAGTGCTAATTTTTTAAAAAATTTTTTTAAAGCGGAGCAGAGCTCCTGACAAGCTTGCTTGTCAAGGACGACGCG
>CAZGBL010000159.1:0-2736 GCA_964523955.1 uncultured Oscillospiraceae bacterium
GGAGGTGCGAAATGGGTGAATTTTACAATCTTACGCCGAAAGAAATCGTCGCAGAGCTGGATAAGTATATCGTAGGACAGGACAGCGCAAAAAAATCAGTTGCCATCGCACTGAGAAACAGACACAGAAGAAATCAGCTCTCTGATGAGATGAGAGAAGAAGTGACGCCGAAAAATATTTTGATGATGGGGCCTACAGGCTGCGGTAAGACAGAAATTGCGAGACGTCTGGCCAAAATCATGGAGGCACCTTTTGTCAAAGTCGAGGCGACAAAGTTTACTGAGGTGGGTTATGTTGGCCGAGACGTGGATTCCATCGTCAGAGATCTCGTAGAAGCGTCGATTCGTCTGACAAAACAGCAAAAAATGGAAGAAAAGTATAAGATCGCAGATGTCGTTGTAGAGGACAAGATCGTAGAAGCGATTATTCCGGGGAAAAAGGCGGCAAAAAATAATGCGGCTCCTGCCCAGAATGCACAGAGCGATAACCCATTTGCGTTTTTATCAAACCTTCCTGGAATGTCTCAGTATTTCCCTAATCAGACGCAGACTCCTCTTTATGAGAATCAAGATGCCGATCAGAATACAAACGAGGTAGAGTTGGCTAAGGAACAGGTGAAACAGCAGCTCAGACAGGGACTTCTGGAAGATCAGATGATCGAAATCGATGTGATCGATACGAAGACTAATACGATCGACATCGGCGGAAATGAAAATATGAGTATCAGTATCGGCAGCATTTTCGGTGATATGGTACCTCAGAAGACAAAGAAAAAGAAGATGAAGGTTAAAGATGCGAGAAGGATTCTCAGAGAACAGGAGGCACAGAACCTGCTGGATATGGATGCTGTGACGGCAGAGGCGGTAGAAAACGCGGAGCAGAACGGTATCGTCTTTATCGATGAAATCGACAAGATCGCAGACAGCTCCGAGTATGGCAGAGGTCCTGGCGTGTCGAGAGAAGGCGTTCAGAGAGACATTCTTCCTATCGTTGAGGGAAGTGTAGTCAATACGAAATACGGTCCGGTCAAGACAGATCACATGTTGTTTATCGGCGCCGGAGCGTTCCATGTTTCTAAGCCGACAGACCTCATACCTGAGCTGCAGGGACGTTTTCCGATCAGAGTAGAACTGGACAATTTGACGAAAGATGTATTGAAGCAGATCCTGACCGTGCCGAAGAACGCTCTTGTCACCCAACATAAAATGATGCTGGAAACCGAAGGTGTTAAGATCGATTTTACAGACGAAGCTATTGATGAAATTGCGGAAATCGCATTCATGACGAATGAACAGAACGAAAATATCGGCGCGAGAAGGCTTCACACCGTCATGGAAAAGCTTCTGGAGGATATTTCTTTTGATCTGCCGAATCCGGAGATCAAAGAAGTTATTATCGATAAGAATTATGTTCTGGAAAAATTTGCTGACAAATTAAATGAGGATGATCTTGATCGATACATCCTGTAGCGTTAAAAAATGCGTTACAGTGAACAACAGACCGTCTCAGCACGCATCCTGAAAGGGAGGACAGCTCTGTTTTTTGTGGATGAATAAAATCAAGGCTGCCAAGCTTCATGAAAAGGCTGCAGATCAAAGAAAAGATTTTCTGCACAAGCAGTCAGGGCAGATAAACGATGTCTATGATTGTGTCTGCATAGGAAATTTAGATGGGAAAGCGATGCCGCAAGCTCTGTATTTAGGAGAATCCGTATCGGATAACGGCGTGGGTATGCTTATAACATTTTTACGGTGCAAACTTACAGAACAGCCGTAGGCATAGGCCGTCTGTAAAACACACATGGAGGCTCTTTTCAGCGCGCAAGCTTGTAGAACAACCGTGAGCGTAGACGGCATAGACGCATAGGCGGTGGGAGTATGTCGCATGAAATTTCTGCAGCTCGTATTGAACTTGTAACAGAAAGCCCTCGGTCTGCATATAATGGCAGACCGGGGGTTTTATCGTTATGAAAAGAAACGGCAGAAAGAAAAAAAGAAAAATAAAGAGAATCTTCATTTTGATAAGCTTCGTCCTTTTGACTGTCTGCGCGTTTATTTTTGTCGAAAATACGATGAAATCGACTTTAAGCAGTACAGCCGAAATTAAATCGAAGGAAATGATGGAGCAGATCATTAACGACGCGGTATATGAGATGACGCGCGGAGATGACGGCAGCGAGCTGAAAATCATTCATACCAATGAGGATTCAGAGGGAAATCTGCAGCTTGTGACGCTTAATACATCTCTGCTCAATAAAATAGGAACAGAGATAGCCAAAAAGGTAAATAATGATATATACTATAACGAAACAGAGCAGATTCGCCTGTCCCTGGGCAGCCTGTTAGGAAGTAAGCTTCTGTCACAGACAGGTCCTTATTTTAGATTTAATATCATTCCTGTGGCTGTTATAAACGTAGGCTATAAAACGGAGTTTGAAAGTACGGGAATCAATCAGAGCAAATATAAAGTCTATTTGGATGTCAGGACACAGACGAGGCTTTTGGTTCCGTTTATGTCGGAAAAACTGGAGACGGTCAATACGGTTTTGATCGCGGAAGCTGTGATCGTCGGTGAGGTTCCGCAAACTTATACCAATATTCCGAAAGAAGATATATCCGAGCTGGTGCCGGGCTGATGACGGCATTGAAATTGGAAAAAGCGGGAAGGATATTTCTGTCTGGTCGTATGGCTTTATCGGTATACTGCTGCTGTGTTGTCACGCCGCGGCCGGCTTCA
>CAZGBL010000159.1:2836-5241 GCA_964523955.1 uncultured Oscillospiraceae bacterium
CTGGCGGCGGCCGGCTTCACAGCGCTTTGACGACGCTTTGATTGTCTGGCGGCAACAGCGGCAGCATCTCATGAATGAAGAAGGGAACAGTATGTTTGAAATAAATGATAAAAACGAAGTCATTCGAGAACAGCTGACGAGAGCAATTTTAGTAAGTGTCAGCTTTGGTGAAGACATCAGTTCGTCGATGGATGAGCTAGCTGGTCTGGCAGAGGCTGCCGGAGCAGAAATTCTCGGAGAAATGATGCAGCTCAGAGAACGTCCTGATAAAGCGACTTATATCGGAAAAGGAAAGGTTGAAGAATTGGCAGAGATGTGCCGCAATATGGAAGCGAACGCTGTTATTTTCAATAATGAGCTTTCTGGGGCGCAGCTTAGAAATCTGGAAGACGCCATCGGCGTAACGATATTAGACCGCACGATTCTGATCCTGGATATTTTCGCTGATAGAGCGTCTTCGGCAGAGGGAAGGCTGCAGGTGGAATTTGCGCAGCTGCAGTATCGTCTGCCAAGACTTTTGGGATTCGGAAAATCGCTCTCTCGGACAGGCGGCGGCATCGGCACGCGAGGCCCGGGGGAAAAAAAGCTGGAAATTGACAGACGTCATATTCAATCCAGGATGGATGAGATCAGAAAAGAGATCAAAGAAGTTCAGAAATCGAGAAATATCCGCCGCAGCAGGAGAGAAAAATCAGAAACTCCTGTTGTAGCGCTCGTAGGCTACACAAACGCAGGGAAATCCGCCCTTATGAATGCATTGCTGCGGAAAAACGAAAGAGAGGAAAAATCTGTATTTGAGAAAGACATGCTGTTTGCAACTTTGGACGTATCCCAGAGAAATATTCATTTGGATACCAACAGAGAATTTATATTGATCGATACTGTAGGTTTTGTCAGCAGACTGCCTCATTCGCTTGTAGAGGCGTTTAAAGGAACTTTAGAAGAAGTTCTTTATGCCGATTTGCTCGTGGAGGTGGTGGACGCATCCTCTGATGACTGTGAGTTTAACATGAATGTAACTTCTGATGTTCTCGAAGAAATCGGTGCGGGCGATATTCCTCGTATTATTGCGTTTAACAAAATAGATTTGGTGAGCCGTTTGGCGGAATTGCCATTGACGCCGGAGAAAACGGTGTATATATCGGCGAAAAATGAAGACGGTATCGATCAGCTGATCGATGAAATCAGCAGTATCATCTATGCAGATATGCGGCGTGCCAAAATAATGGTACCTTACGATCAGGGACAAATCTCATCCTATCTCTGCGAGAAATGTAAGATTCATTCGATGGAATATAAGGATGAGGGCACTTATTTTGAAGTTGACTTAAATACGGCAGATTATAATAGACTTGGGAAATATTTTGTTTGACTGCTTTGTAAATTTATATGATAAAATTTAAAGCGGAGCAGAACTCCTGCTCCTGACAAGCTTCGCTTGTCAAGGACGATGCGAACGCTTGCAGTAAGCGCCAGGAGCTTTCGTTCAGCCGGGTTTCGGCGGAGGATTATTATCTGATCGCCGAAAATCGGAAATGGAATCCGCCGTTTACAGAAGAAGAGGGGCCGTATGGCGCTTGTTATATCGGTATATAGGCGTATCCGGCATATGGTAGATATAGGGATTTTTGTTTTTTGGCGCACAATTTCAAGCTGTGTTCATCCTCATATAGAAAAAATGTTCGACATAGCGGAAAAAGTATATCTGAATGAAAAATTGGATAAATGGTGAAAAGATGACTTGT
Organism: uncultured Oscillospiraceae bacterium; assembly: GCA_964523955.1. Lineage (GTDB taxonomy): Bacteria > Bacillota > Clostridia > Peptostreptococcales > Anaerovoracaceae > Alangreenwoodia. The sequence continues at coordinate 4,582 of CAZGBL010000159.1, forward strand.
TATAAAACCGTAGCTAAATATAGTGAAGTAGAGCAGACCATTGAGAAATCTAGATTTATCGGTTACATCAAACCGGTGGAAACGAGAGAGGAGGCAGAGACCTTTATCTCTGAAATCAGAAATATTCATAAAAGTGCGACTCATAATGTACCAGCTTATATTATAGGTGAAAAATCGGAATTGCAGTGGGCAAGTGATGATAAGGAGCCTTCGGGAACGGCGGGAACCCCAATCCTGCATATGTTGGCAGGTGAAGGGCTTACAAATGTAGTCGTTGTGATCACTCGCTATTTTGGCGGAATCAAATTGGGAACCGGCGGACTCGCCAGAGCTTATAGCGGCACAGCCAGAATGGCTCTTGAAGCTGCGGGCATTGCTGAGGTCAAAGAAATGGATCTTTTGAAGTTTGCTGTGGATTATACTTATTACGGTAAGATTAAGAACAGTGAAAAAGACGGCCTTTATATAATCGAAAATTCTTCTTTTGAAGATAACGTAAAACTTACGCTCAAATGCGATCCAATGGCAACTGATTCCATAAAAAATATGCTCTCTGAACTCACTGGCGGAATTTGTTGCGGTGACAAAATAAGCGTTGAAAAAACTGCTGAAGTGTAAAATTAAAATCCACTTTCGAAAGTCACTTTTTGAAAGTGGATT
>CAZGBL010000160.1:0-5197 GCA_964523955.1 uncultured Oscillospiraceae bacterium
CCGTCTCTACGCGGATGCTCTTCATCCTCTGATCCCGAAGCGGTTTGTCCGCGGAATTCCTCGGCTCCCACACGATGTCGTCAGCGACTTCCATACCGGTGAGCACCTTTCCGAACGCCGCATATTCGCCGTTGAGATGAGGAGAATCTTCCACCATGATGAAAAACTGGGAGCTTGCGGAATTCGGCATCATAGAACGAGCCATGGAGATGATGCCTCTCGTATGCTTAAGATCGTTTTTAAAGCCGTTGGAAGCGAACTCTCCCGGAATTTTCGTCTCAGATCCGCCCATGCCTGTGCCTTCCGGATCGCCTCCCTGGATCATGAAGTGAGGGATGACTCTATGGAAGATGAGACCATCATAAAAGCCTTTGTTGGCCAGTTCTTCAAAATTAGCGCATGTGATCGGAGCGATTTCAGGATAGAGTTCGCCTTCCATCTTTCCGCCGTTTTCCATTTCGATGATAAATTTTTTCATTTGTTATCGTCCTTTCCGAATCTGAATACTTTCAGACATCCTCTATATACAAATGCCCTCAGAGAGCATAATCAACTACGCCATATGCGCCGTCAGCGCATCGTTTACCAGCTTTGCCGCATCTTCTATCGCCTGCTGCGCCGTCTTTTCCTCCGTGTCGCCGCCCTTTCTGAGCTTGTATTCCACAATACCCTCGGAAGCCTTCTTTCCTACGGTAATTCTCACCGGAATACCGATGAGATCCGCATCCTTAAATTTAACCCCCGGACGCTCGTCTCTGTCATCGACCACAACCTCTACGCCTTTTGCAGTCAGTTCGCTTTCGATCTTTTCTGCCAGAGCCATCTGTTCCTGATCTTTTGCTTTCACAACAGTGACGATAACATGATAAGGCGCCACTGTAACAGGCCAGATAATACCATTATCGTCATGACACTGCTCTACGATGGCCGCCATCGTGCGGCTCACGCCGACGCCGTAACAGCCCATAACGATATCGTGCTCCTTCATATTCTCATCCTTATAAACCGCGCCCATAGGGCGGCTGTATTTCGTACCCAGTTTAAACACCTGTCCTACCTCGATGCCGCGGGTAAACTTTACCGGCGCGCCGCACTTCGGACAAGGATCGCCTTCCTTGATCAATTTTATGTTTGCCACAATATCCGCTTCGTAATCTCTGCCGTAATTGACATTGACGCAGTGGTGATCCGGCTTATTCGCTCCGGCGCACAGGTTTTTCAAACCTACCAGCTCGCTGTCTACGATCACTTTGCAGTTTTTCAGACCCACAGGGCCGGTAAAACCGCCTACACATCCTGTTTCCGCGCTCATTTTCGCCTCGTCTGCAAAGGCGATAGCATGCTCTGGAATATCGAGAGCGTTGACAATCTTGATCATGTTTGCCTCTCGGTCGCCCCGTACAAATGCCGCAACATACCCCGTCACATTGAAATCATCGTCATATGTCTCATACAAAAGCGCCTTGATCGTCTTTTCCTTGGGTAAATGAAGATACTCTGCCACAGCGTCGATGGTCTTCGTTCCCGGCGTATGCACTTCCTGCATCGGAAGCTCCGCCTCGTCGGAAGGCTTCGCATCTGCGCATTCCGCCCTTTCATCGGTAGCTGCCATATCGCATTTCTCACAATAAACCACGGCGCTCTCTCCGTTTTCCGCAAGCGCTGTAAATTCGTGGGATGCATTTCCGCCGATAGCGCCGGAATCCGCTTCTACCGCTCTGAAATTGAGTCCGCATCTCGTAAAAATTCTCGTATATGCATCATACATCGTCTGATAACTGCGATCCAGACCTTCTGCGTCTCTATCGAAAGAATAAGCGTCCTTCATAATAAATTCGCGGCTTCTCATGAGCCCGAAACGAGGGCGGGCTTCGTCTCTGTATTTCGTCTGAATCTGATACAGATTGACCGGAAGCTGTCTGTAAGAGCTGATCTCATTTCTCACAATATCCGTAAATATTTCCTCATGTGTCGGTCCAAGGCAGAATTCCCTGTCATTGCGATCTTTCAGCCTCCACATTTCCGGCCCGTACGCAGACCATCTGCCCGATTCTTTCCAAAGCTCCGCCGGCTGAATGGCAGACATTAAAATCTCCTGACCGCCTGCATGATCCATCTCTTCTCTTACGATATTTTCCACTTTCTTCAGAACCCTGTTGCCAAGAGGCATAAAACCGTAAACTCCCGATACCAGCTTACGGATCATGCCTGCGCGAAGCATGTAAATATGACTTGGAAGAACTGCTTCTGCAGGAACTTCTCTCAGCGTTCTGATATACATCTTTGACATCTTCATGCCGTATTTTCCTCCTGTATTGCATAACTTACTCTGCTGTCCAGTCATCCCATGGCTGTCAGCCTGAAGCTCAGATCACACTTTCCTTCACCTCCGCATCGCGAAAATCGATTCGATTTTCCCTGGCCTGCAAAAAACGGCAAACCGACCTATCTTCTCATTCCATTTCATTACTGCACCACACAGGCTATCGCCTGCGCCGCAACGCCTTCCTCTCTTCCGGTGAAGCCGAGACCCTCGGTGGTCGTCCCTTTTATATTAATCTTCGTCCTGGAAATTTTCAACACATCTGCCATATTTTCTCGCATCTTAGGAATATATTGGCTGATCTTCGGTCTCTGTGCAATGACAACCGCATCCACATTGACGATCTTCCAGCCGCTGCCGGCAAGAAGCTGCTTCGTCTTTTTCAGAAGCTCTATGCTGCTGATACCTTCATATTGCGGGTCTGTGTCGGGAAAATGAGCGCCGATATCGCCGAGGCCTGCCGCCCCGAGAAGCGCATCGATAACCGCATGAACCAGTACATCGGCATCCGAATGTCCCAACAGCCCTCTTTCATGAGGAATTTCCACGCCGCCGAGAACGAGCTTACGATCCTCTGAGAACGCATGAACGTCATATCCGATTCCCATACATGGCATCGGCTGCGCGGCCGATGCCGCTGCTGCAGCTTCTTTTTTCCCAGCATCCTGAGCCTTTTTATCGTTTATTTGCGATACGCCATCCGATACGATAGCTCTTGCTCTGTCTATATCTTCTTGCGTCGTTATCTTGAAATTACCTTCATCGCTTTCGACCACCGCCACTTCATGACCGAAGGCCTCCACCACGGACGCATCGTCCGTCACGCTGCGCTTTTCCGAACCGATCACTCTGTCATAAGCCGCTCTCAGAAGGTCGGCTGAAAACCCCTGCGGCGTCTGTATTGCCCGAAGCTGCGAGCGATCCGGCGTCTCAGCTACAAGACCGTCGTTTACGATCTTGATCGTATCTTTTACGCTGACGCAGGGAACCGCCGCGCCATTGGCATCTGCGGCATCGATGACGTCATGAATCAGACGCTGTGTTACAAACGGCCGCGCTCCGTCATGGACGAGCACCAGCTGTGTGTCCGGAGAGATGTATTCCAGCGCTTTTCTGACGGAATACTGTCGCTCCGTCCCGCCTTCGATCACCGCATTGACCTTTCGTATTCCGTATTGCTCTATGACATTCTGCCGGCAGTTCTCTTCATCTCCCGGACGAACCGCGATAATAATTTCATCCGTATACGCGTTTCGTTCAAACGCTTTCACCGTTCGTGCCAGAACAGAGATCCCTCCGATTTCTATATACTGTTTATTGATACCTCCCATCCGGCTCGACGATCCGGCGGCGGCTATAATTACGCTTACTTTTTTTTCTTTATACATTTAAATCCCACCTGAAAAAGGCTGCCCGCATTTAACATCCGGGAAAAATACACGCCTGCATTTCTCCCGCGCTTCTCCCGCGCCTGACGTTTCAGCTGAGCAGCCCGTACGCTCTTTCATCAATTATTGTGCTTCGGCTTTGCGAATATCATTCTGCCTGCCGAAGTCTGAAGAACACTGGTAACTACGGTCGTAATCTCCCGTCCGATATGGCGCTTGCCGCCTTCTACGACGATCATCGTACCGTCATCAAGATATGCCAAAGCCTGGCTGTTTTCTTTGCCCTCCTTTATCGGCATGAGAACCATTTCTTCCCCAGGAAGAACTACCGGCTTCAGCGTATTTGCCAATTCGTTGATATTCAGCACAGGCACGCCTTTGATGGACGCTACTTTATTGAGGTTGTAATCGTTTGTAACGACTTTTCCGTTCAAAATTAAAGCCAACTGCAGCAGCTTTGCATCCACCTCCGGAATCTCATTGATCGATTTTTCAGAATCGGTATTATAAATCTCCACCCCATACTGACTCTGAATTTTATTCAGGATATCGAGACCTCTCCGGCCTCTGTTGCGCTTCAGCGAATCGGATGAATCAGCGATATGCCTGAGCTCTACGAGGACAAATTCCGGAATGATGATACGACCCTCGATAAATCCGGTTTTCATGATATCCGCGATTCTGCCGTCGATAATCACACTGGTATCGAGAATTTTAGGCGCTGCCTGAACTGCCGCGCCCTTATTTTTTCCTGCGGATTTCGTCCCTTTGGACGTCGTCATCTGGCGCAGCGAGAGCACAATATCTGTCGCCTTTTTACGCGCGATATAAATTCCGGTATACCCCAGAAATATGTACACGAGAATGGACAGAATCGTTCCTAAAATCGGTACGTTCAGGCTGCTCCAAAGAGCGCTGATCAAAAAGGCGATCAAAAGTCCGACGACGAGTCCGATAGTTCCGCAGATAAACTCGTGAATCGGCACTTTTTTCAGACTCCCGTCCAGCTCCTGGGCGAATTTTTCACTGCTTTTCTGCACATGAGGAGCGATGAGAAAGAATATGAGTCCGGTAACTGCTATGCACACGACGCCGAAGATGAAATTCCAGGTTTCGGAAATTTTAGCCGCCGCGGGAATGAGTTTAATAAAGTAAGATGCGAGAAAAAAGATTCCGGCTCCACAGACCATGCCCAGAAGAGTAAAAATCCATCTGAATAATTTTTTTATCAAATTCTAACCTCCTGTTACTATATATTTGCCCCTTGGTTTATGGCAGCCAGCCATAGGCATAGGACATCTCGCTGCCTAAACTGTTAGAATAGAGAGATAATGGTCTGACCTCCGCCTTCAAGGGCTTTTACGTCCGTAGGAAAGTCAGTCAGCCATCCCCCTTTCCCTAAAAATCTGCTGAAAAATCCTATTTTTCTTCGCAGGCTGATTTACATAATAAATATGCGATTGAAAGCGGAGCAGAGCTCCTGACA
>CAZGBL010000161.1:0-2599 GCA_964523955.1 uncultured Oscillospiraceae bacterium
CGCTCCGTTTTAAAACTCGTAGAAATTATGTCCTTCTAGTCGTAAAATATTCACGATTTTCCGGAATATATTCTGTGAAAACAGTTGGATGATGCGGGTTTATCAAAATAATTTATTGAAAAAGGAAGAATTTTCGATATAATTGTAGATATTGGAAGTAATTCGTCGGGAGGAAAATTTACATGGCACAGCAGTTAAAAGAGTTATGCATCAAAGGAGAACAAGGCAGCAGCTTAATAGTATGTTTGAATCGATATACGAAGCCGCAAATCAAAAAAATACTCGATATTTACGATCGAAAAATTTCATCTTCTGCAAAAAAACAGGAGATGGCAGAAGCGGCAGAAGCAGCGGTGAAGGAAGGCATCGGCGCTTATTTTGAGAGCGATGAGGGCAAGCTGGACAGGTCTCTTATGGATGCGGTCATCACTGCGCCTGTATGTCTTTCAAGTATGGAGGAATTTACTCCTTTTGAGAGAATGTACCATAGAGGAATGCTTTTTCTCAGAGAGAAAGGGGATGCAGCCGAGACTGTCGTTCCCGCTGAGATTGCAGTTCTTTTAAACGGGGCGGAAAAAAACGATGAGAAACAGGTCCGGCCGTCGGAGTCGGAGGATAAGAGAACGCCAAAAGCAGCGATCAGGGACAGGACAGAACGGGAAATGGAAATCATTCGCTATGGGAAAGCTCTCGCCAATATTTACGGTATCTGTACGCTGGTTCAGCTGAAAGAAGTCTGGGATTTGAATCACGGCAGAGGTATCGCGCCTTCTGAGGTGAGCGCCGCGATACAAAAGGCCGGAGATGAGGATGGATTTTATATGGACAGAGGCCGGATTGTCAATAATGTTTTGGAAGACCAGACGGCCTGTGAGCAGATCGAAGAAAAGTATGCGGCCGGAGATATTTATTATTATCCTTCACAAGATGTCATCGATGCTTATGAAAACAGTATGAGGATGGAGGATTCTCCGGAATATACATATTTGAGAAGTTTCTTATTGAGAAAGTCCTCAGAGGATCAGATTTCAAATATGATGGGTGAGCTGCATCAGATGGCGCTGAGGGATGCTTCTGCTAATGAACTGTTGGAATATTTGAAGGCGCAGGGAGTCGATTTTGCGGATTTAGACGATTTAAATCAATTTTTCTCATTGTATACGGGATGGTTTTATCATCTGCGTATTTGGGTATGCAGAGGTTATATGCCGTGTGAGCTCAAGGTTGAGAAGATGCAGCAGAGGAATTTTAAACTTCCTCCTGATGTGGCCGCAGATAAGCGGGTCAAAATCGGCAGAAATGATGCCTGTCCGTGCGGCAGCGGAAAGAAGTATAAGAACTGCTGTTTAAAGCTGATTTAGAAAATCGGAAAAGGTGCGGCGGGGGATTCTTATCCTATCGCCGAAAGTCGGAAATGGAACCCGCCGCTTACAGAAGCGGGGGATATCCGGCACTTGTTATACGGGCGTGGGGAAAAAGTCGTCTTTATGGGACTTTTTCCCCACGCCCTGTTATCTTTTTTACGAATTGTGTGCTTTCAAAGCTGGCCTTGACAGTCAGAGTCATCGGTGGTTTCCGTATCTGAAGTGAGAGGTACTGTGTCGGATTTTTTCCGAATAATATGCAAGTCTGATGAGAAGAAAAGACCTGCAAGGATCAGTACAGTACCCAGGCAAGAGGCCCAGGTCAGCTTTTCGTGCAGAACGATGACCGACATAATGACAGTAATGATGGGTACGATGTAGATATAGATGCTGGATCGAATCGTTCCCAGTAATTTAACCGCTGTATTCCAGGTGACAAAACACAGGGCAGAAGCGCCCAGTCCCAGAAATAAAATATGAAATAAATTAGATGGATCTTTCCATCGTATGAGATCAAAATGAAAATCAAAGACTGTCAGAGCCGGCGACATAAATAAGATTCCATAGCCGAAGGTGCGGCGCGTGGCCTGTATTGTGTGATAGCCGTAGGAGCTGATCTTTTTCGTTAAAATCGAATATACCGCCCAGACAATAGCGGCTGTGACGGCCAACAGGTCTCCCTTCGGATTGAGATGAAGCTGCGCGCCGCTGAAACTGATTAGGCAGATGCCTACCATTGCGATAAAGAATCCGATAAAGAATTTTCGGCTGAGTTTTTCTTCTGATCTCAGAAAGATATGGGAGAGAATTGCGGTGAAAAACGGCGCAGAGGATAAGATGACACTGATATTTGAGGCTTGCGTAAATGTCAGAGCGATATTTTCCAGCAGATAGTAAAGACAGATGCCACACAGACCGGCCATAGCGAAGGTGAATTCCTGCTTTCGATCAGAAACTCGAAGCAGACGCGGATATGCCAGAAAAAGCGCGAGAAATCCGATAACGAAACGGATGATCAGGATTTCGATGGGCTGAAAATCAGATAAAAGAATTTTTGTGGATATGAAAGTGGCGCCCCATACGGCAATCGTAAATAGGGCTGAGATATGTCCGATGCTGTGGTTGCTGTTCATTTTGCTGTTGACTCCTTGTATCAGATGTTTTGCTTTTAGAATTTCAGCGCAGGAAAGCCGTTGGAAATTCCTGTATGAGTGTTGCGCATTTTACGCGGCGAA
>CAZGBL010000161.1:2699-5172 GCA_964523955.1 uncultured Oscillospiraceae bacterium
TTATCGATAGGTATTTCAGCGTCGTCTTTTTCCTGTAGTTCTAAAAAGACCGCTCGATACATACCCGGAGTGAGGCCAATCTGCGATCGGAAACGATTGGTAAGATGGCTCTGATCGGAAAAACCGGTACGCAGCGCAGCTTCTGCCGGGGTTATTCCTTGTTCCAGCAGTTTTTTTGCTTCTCCGATACGCACTGTCTCTAAAAATCGATAAGGCGTAATCCCTTTATATTTGGTAAATGCTCGGAGGAGAGTAGATTTGCTGAGCCCCGTATCATCGCATATGAGATCGAGACTCAGCGGCTCTGCATAATGAGTTACGATAAAGCTGCATGCTTTTTCGATCTCGTTACAGTATTCCGTCGTTTTTGAAATATCTTGCCGGTCATATTTCCGGATGAGATGCATGATGAGAAAGAGAAGATATTCTTCTTTCTGAAATTCCCGGAAATCGTCCATGATCATATGATGAAGCGGTTTTAACCAGGCGAGCGCTTCTCTGTCATGCAGAACATTCTTGGAAAAAGTGGGAAGAAAGGCATGTCCGATGGATTTTTCTGTCAAGGAGAGCATCGTATCCTGTGTAATATTTAAACTGCAGTAATCCAGCGTGCCGCTGATCTCCACACAAGAGTGACTGTCTTTCGGATTGAGAAGAAGAATGTCGTTGGGACCCATTCGGTATTCCCCGTCTTTACAGCAAAAGTGCCGATATCCCTTTTCTATAAATCCGATAACATAATAATCGTGAAAATGATTGGGAAAGGGCTGCGTGATTCTGCGGAAGCGGTGAGCTTCGATATGGAGCTCTCTGTCATAACGTACGATTCTCGTCTTTTGAGCCATCAGCCTTTCCTCTCTTTCCGTGTCATTTTTTACTCGCATTGCAAGCGTTCGGCCGTCCTTTACAAGCGGGCGCTTGCCAGGAGCTTAGCTCTGCTTTGAATAACACTTTTCTGATGATTTATATCTCTGTGTCGTGGTCTTTTTAGTATAGATATTTTGCAGGAAAAATGCTTGAAAGATATCTTCAAATTTTGATGATTTTTGATTTCCTGTCCTTGCGTAGGAAAACCGGATGTCATTTTGAAAACAACATCCGGTTTCGTTTTGGTGACTTACTGCTATCTGAAATAGATGAGATCTTCTTCAGGCCTCTGGGCGGGAGTGAATTGCGTGATATAGAGAACAGGAGCATCTCCCCGTAATTCTTCGTAATATTCTGTGCGGACGTTCGCTTGAAGTTCCGCCCAGGCTTCTTCCTCCACTATATCAGCCGCTCGATCCATGACACAATAAAAGGCGATGAAGCTGATATCTTCTGCACAGCATACCATTGCAAAACGGCCTGCGATAAATCTATTATCGGCATCCTCCGGTCTGCGGTGGAGCTGAGCACGGAATTTTACGGTTTTTCCATCGTATTTTTCCGGATCGTTCATAGCGTCTACATACCAGGTTCCGAAATCATCGTCGGAAATTTCGATAACCGGCGCATCGATATCGAACGGAAGGGGAAGTCCTTCGGAATAGTCTTCTGCGTTTCCTTCGTTATCCTCAAGGAAAATCAATGCTCTCGGGTTCATTGCTTTTACATTGCTGGCACGGATGATTTCGTTCAGCTCTGGCGTACAGCGGTTGAAGACTACCAGTTCGGAAACTCCCACATGTTCGATGATCTGCGGTCCCATATTTTTCAGATAAACCTCATATGTTTCCGCATTGATCGTCGTTACGATCTGGTAAATTTCCCAGTTAACCGGAAATTCCTGTTCCATTAATTTGAGTTCCCACATACCGTTGTATTCGACGATGATGCGATCCGGTTTTTCCGCCAGCGCCGCCTTTTTCAGCGTGACACCCTGGAAGTCCTCTTTTGATTCGATGGAAAGCAGAACAGAATTTGTATCCGCTAAAAAATTTTCTTCATATTCTTCTTCCCCTTCTTCGCAGCAGACGATCAAGGTTTTCTCACCGTCTGTAAATCCCGGGTCCAGCAGAGTATCCTTGATAAACTGCGTTTTTCCGCTTTCCAGAAAGCCGGCAAAGACATAGACGGGAATGGTCCTATTAGTGTTCATCATATTCGTAAAAATCTCCTGCAGTAGAACTGCTCATAATTTCAAACTTATGCCTTAACGCTCTGATGGGAGCGGGGTATTTATCAGATTTGGAATAGCTCCGGTAATTTATCTTTTGCGAGATTTGCGCCGATGACACAAATCTGTCCGGCGTAAGCAGCCGGGCCTTCTCTGACTTCAGATTCCCCTGGAACGTAGTCGAAATGGAGCCATTTGCCCTCTTCAGCAGAAGGTACGATTCCTTTTGCTCTCAGGACAGTGCCCATGACGCCGAGATCGAGCTCTTCCAGAATCTCTGAAAGCTCTTCTCCTGTATACTTGTGAATCGTTTCAGCACCCCAGCTCGTAAAAATTTCATCTGCATCGTGATGATGATCATGACTGTGATCATGG
>CAZGBL010000162.1:0-5168 GCA_964523955.1 uncultured Oscillospiraceae bacterium
CTCGCTTGTCAAGGACGACGCGAACGCTTGCAGCAAGCGCCAGGAGCTTTAGCTCCGCCGGGTTTCGGCGGGAGATTATGGCTCAATCGCCGAAAGTCGGAGATGGAATCCGCAGTTTACCGAAGCGGGGACATCTGGCGCTTGTTTAAAGCAGAGCAAAGCTCCTGACAAGCTCGCTTGTCAAGGACGACGCGAACGCTTGCAGCAAGCGCCAGGAGCTTTAGCTCCGCCGGGTTTCGGCGGGAGATTATGGCTCAATCGCCGAAAGTCGGAGATGGAACCCGCAGTTTACCGAAGCGGGGACATCTGGCGCTTGTTATATAAGATATGCAATAATTTATATAATCAATTTTCATCGCACTATTTATTATTATAACATAAGTATGCTTTCCTGTCTGTTCTGATCTTCTATCTTCCTAATTTTGGAAGGAAAATCACGTTTATTACATATCATTCCTTCAAAACCATCTTATTCCTTAAGAAAATGTCAAATTATCTTGCTGAAGGGAGGATAATTTGTTCTATCCTGGAAAAAATGCTCCCTTCGAAAAGAATTCTACAATCATTCCTATAGAGAATGAAATTTGAACTTTGAAAAAATAAAATCTCCCCGTATGATGTATATGAGTTTCGCGGCTTAATACATCAGAAAACAAAGGAGATTTTATGACCTTGTGGGCTTTATTCCGCTGGACGAACTGATGAAAGAAGAAACGGCGTGACCCCGAAAGGTCACGCCGTCCCTTGAAAACACAAGGTTTTCAGTCAATTTAAAAGAATACGTCTTATGACATCCCGTCATGCTGCGGATCATCATTTCTATTATATGTCGCTATCGATCTTCCATTTAGGCATTAACCTATAAAAGCATCAGCTTCGCTAGTCGGTACGATGATTACGAGATCAGCTACGCCGTCCTTATCATCGTCCTTATCCGTATCGAAGAAGAATACCGTCTTATCAGTTCCTGCTCCTGTCATATCGCTCTGCTTGCCGATTTCATAAGTTTCATCGCTGGAACTCCACTTGTAATAGATTACATCTTCGTCAAGAGTTACAGCTTCATTGACAACCTTATTCTTAAGTTTGATACCATCATCATTTACATTGATCTTATCGATCAGAGTAGCATTATCTTCGTCGTTGAAGATACCATTGTCATCCGCCATATACAGGTCAGAAATGTAACCAGATGCATTCAGTTCAAATCCATAGAAATGATTCTTTTCAGGCTTAAAGTCTGCTGTGAAGTCTTCATCCACATAATAAGTCTCAAGGTTGCCGTTGACGAGAACCGTAACTTCATAGTCTGCATCTGTAGAATCATTATCTACATCTGTAACTTCTACGATTACGCCATAGTAAAGTTCGCTGGAAGATGTGTCATCATCGATGACCAATGCATCATACTTACCGCTCTTTGTAACAGAAGTATACATCGTAACATCATCAGTGCCCTTTAAAGAACTCAGGCTGATGACATCTACATCATCTTCGTCGATTTTACCCTTGACAAGATCCGTATCACTCGAGCCTGTATCAACCTTGAAGATTACAGCTGAGTCTGCAATAGCCTTACCGCTGTAATAACCCTTAGAAGTAACATCCGCTGTCTTGCCAGCAATAGCACTACCAGTTGCTTTTACAGTTACACTCTTAACTTTATTAGAAGAGTTCATCGTGTAAGTTACAATAGAACCAGTAGTGAGAGTGCCGCCGGAAATAGTCGCGCCATCCTTCATTGTGAGGGTAATCGCCTCACCATTTGCAGTCATGACCTTGAGTACGCTATTGTTTCCATTCAGACCGGACTGATCTCCTACAGTAGACCCAGACGCAACCCCCGTTTCTGGATCTCCTGGTTTCCATGTATTTGAGCCATTATACAACTCATAATCAAGAACTAATGCATAATCCTGAGAAGATGCTGTTGTCTGTTCTATCTGGAATATTTTACCCGTAGAATCCAGATAAGCCTTTACCTCATCACCGATTGCTACAGCTTCAGAGTCTTCCGACAGTGTCCACTCTTCCGGATCAACAGGATTGCCTGCTGTATTTGTTCCCTTATATTTCTCACCTGCGATCTTGAAAGTAGCCTGTGTACCATTATTGTCATCTTTCTTTACAGTACCCTTTGTAAATGCTTCCAGAGTACCTTCTACTATTTCAGTACCTACTTCTACTTTTCTGATAAATCCATTCTTGTCAGCATATGCATATACTACATTATCTTCCTCAATATCACTTAAAGAATCAACACCCACAAGTGTAAATGTTGTGTAGTCTACATCTCCGTTATCATCTGTCTTAAAGTCGAGATCAAACAATTCCTGATCGTCATCGATATCACTCGCGTCACTTTCCTCGAAAAGTTTCTGCTCTGAATCGTACTCTGTCTTACTCCAATTAGAGATAGAATAGATATTCGTGATTGTCTTTCCGCTCAGCTTAACAGCAAGTGTGTAGCTTACATTCTGAGGAAGAGCATCCAATGCACCACTAGCGTCATCACCCTTTTCAAAATCGCCGCTTTCCATACCATTTACGAAAAGCGGAACGCTATCCTTGCTGTTCTCTGTAGTGCCTAATGTTGGATTATCAAAACTGCTGAGTGCATTGTCATTGATCTTGTAGACAGTACCGTCATCTGTAGTGAATTCATCACCATCACCATTTACAGTACCGGATACAAATGTTGATTTCAGATCGCCGATGGAGATAACATCTCCGTCTTTATCTGTATAAATCTTACCAGCAGCGCCTACATATTCTCTTACATCGATTGCAGCATCGTCTGCATCCTGACAGCCGAGAATACCATAACCATAACCACCATTCTTGTTCAGAGTAGATAACATGCTTACGCCGCCGAATGTAGTTCCATTGATAGTGAACTGTTCTGAACCACTCTTATAGTTTGTCGCACCGTCCTTATCAGCGTATACTTCCGGTAAGTCAATGGCATTGTACAGCATGACAGCTACATCGCCTCTGCTAGCACCTGTGCCATACTGGTTACCTTCCACGTCATCGAAGATTCCGAGAGCCGTTGCCTTCTGGATATAAATCGCTGGGTAGGTACCGTTCATTTCGTTGCAGTCAGTCGTATAACCGAGTGCTCTTACGATCATCGTAGCTACCTGCTCGTATGTAACTTCGTCGCTCGGACCGAATTTACCGTTGCCGTAGCCATTGATAATTCCAAGATTTGTAGCATATTCAACTACAGGTACTGCCCACTGAGCGTTCTCCATATCAGTGTAGCTAGACGTCGTTGCAGTCGCATAGCTTTCCATACCGAGAGCTGTAATGACTAACTTTGCCATTTCCGCTCTGGAAACTATCGTGTCGGGTCTGTAAGTGCCGTCTTCATAGCCGTTTACAACGCCCAATGCAGACAGCACGTTTACAGCGCCTTCACAGTTCTCGCCGGCAATATCAGAATAGCTGGCACTGCTGGATGCTGCAAATGCTGTTAACGGCATCATGCAGACGACCATGGCGAGAGAGAGTACAATAGAAAGTACTTTCTTCATGTCTGATTCCTCCTTGTAGAATTCTTTTCGAAGGGAGCATTTTTTCCAGGATAGAACAAATTATCCTCCCTTCAGCAAGATAATTTGACATAATCTATTCCATAGATAAATATTGCTGACGCATTTTTTCATTTTTAATACAAGGGAATTACAGGGAAAAGCTCCTGGCGCTTGCTGCAAGCGTTCGCGTCGTCTTTGACAAGCGAGCTTGTCAGGAGATCTGCTCCGCTTTAATAATTTTTAATACATATGATCGAAAATTTATGCTATCCTTATCTCGACAGAGATCATAGAAGAAATAACATTCCTGAAATGATACTTGAAAATCAGGACTATCACAGAAATTCAGAGCTTCCAACCACTCTTCATATACATATTTCGCATTTTAGAAGGAAAACATTATGCCAAAAATAACCATAACCGACGATCAGATTATCCATAAAAAATTGATAAAAACATCCGTATTGCCCTTTGCCGATCTGGTCTGGGCCTATATTCAACAGGAAGATGTAAAAACATCCGTCTGCTGCGGATCTGTCCATATGGAAATCGGCAGGGTAATCGCCTATACAAAAGACGGCAGCAAGACGGTCTTTTCCTTTGAAAGCGTAAAAGAAGCTGAAAAACTTCTCGATGAAATACGCAAAGCCGCCCCTCACGCCGCTATAGGATTTACTGAAGAAAATAAAAAAATCTTTTCTAAATTTATGTAAGCCATGGACACTCCCCCTCCACAGCTAAAACAAGGAGAGTTTTCTACACTCTTTGATAAAGCGGCTGCCGCCCGGAAATATACATCCGCTGCGGCAGTCGCCATCTCGCCGTTTTTATTCCGTCATCCTCATCATCTCGACAAAATTTTTTGCGATTTTCGCTGTCAGCCCCCAGATCGTATATTCCTTATATTGATAGAAATACACGCTTTCCCTGCGGTCACGCCACTTATAATCGCGTCCTCCCACAATTCTGTCATACGGAAAACCTTCTTCCGGACGAATAATCAAGTCGAGCTTATATTCCTCCGGTTCATTCTTTTCAAAAAAGGACACCGGTACTGTAAACGTCTCTCCCACCTCATCTGTACTGAAGGTTCCTTCATATCCTGAAAGGATTCCGGCAAACGGATAAATAACCAGATTTTCCATGTAAATAATATCAGAAGGTCCCAAAATTTCTATCTGATTTCGGTTCACAAGAAGTTCTTCCGTTACTTCTCTGATAGCTGCAGCTTTCGGCGTTTCATTTTCTTCCATCATCCCTCCTGGAAAACATATATCGCCTGGCTGAGATTCCACTTTAGAAGAACGTCTTTCAAATAAAAGAGAAAGCCCCTCCGACGCATCTAAAATCGGGATGCAAACCGCAGATTTCAAACATCGATCGATCCCTATAATAGATGGCCTGTGCTCTTTTATCACGCTAAATGATCTGTCCGTCATTCTGTTCCTTTCTATCCCCTATGCAGTTCATAATTTTACCATACGAAAACTCTTTCGCTAAGCCGCGAAAAAAACGCATCCGGCGCCTTCTATATTTATTTTATCACACCTTTTATGCTCGTATTCAAACCGACAAGTATAATTCAAATAAATCATACATGGAAAAAATCCCTTTAAACATATAACAACC
>CAZGBL010000163.1:0-5159 GCA_964523955.1 uncultured Oscillospiraceae bacterium
CATTCGGCGCTTGTCATATCGATTTTTTGTCATAAATTTTACGGCGCTCCTCTGAAACAACGCCATATTTGTACTATTATTCAGCGCCTAATATATTTTGACAAAAATCGTACAACGCCTGAGCAGTCTGCCCGCGAGTCAGAGCATACTGCCCGGAAAGACCGCTGTCATACTCTTGCCCGAGAAGAGCCGCGTATCGTCCCAGTATCAGATCCATCTGTTCTGCGGTAACGGAATCTTCTGTACCGAACAGGCCGTTGCCGTAACCGACCACGATGCGATTTGCCGCGGCCCAGCCCACATATCCGCTGTACCAGGTTCCGTTTACCACATCGCTGAACGTATCGGTATCCTTCTGCTCCGCCTCAGCCAGGCGTCCCAGTAAAGTCACCGCCATAGCTCTGGTCAATCCCGCATCGGGTGAAAAAGTAGTCTGAGACGTGCCTACCATAATGTTATTTTCATATAGATATTTTATCGCTGTATACGCGCTGTTCTCTTTTAAAACATCGGTAAAGGGCAGCGCCGAACTCTGAGCGCTCACCTCATATTGCTGCGCATATTCCATAGCGCTGCCCAGATTGAGCATCCCTCCCGATACCACCTTTCCTTGTAAACTATCAAGAGGCGAGGAGGTTTCCAGCAGAATGCGCTTCACATCAGAAAGCGCAAGATCGCTGCGATAAGAGTGCAGCATTGCCGCAGCCGCCGAAAAAATCGGCGCCGACATGGAAGTTCCTGTCATATAGCTGTAAGAGTCATCTGTCGTCAAACCCAGAATATACGAACCTGGCACAGCAATATCTACACTCTCCGCACCGTAATTAGAAGAGAGGCAGAGCGTGCCGTCCGGCTGAAGGTTCGCTACGGATACGATGTTATTTAAAGGAAAGCTGGCCGGATAACACGCCGTCTGATCGTTATCTGTTCCATCATTGCCAGCGGATACCACAAAAAGCATATTGGACTGCGCCATTACCTGATAGAGCGCTCTGTCATAATCAGAAGCCCCCATGCTCAGATTGCAGATATCCGCGCCGTTTGCTTCAGCATACTTTATCGCTTTTCTCACAGATTCCGTAGTTCCGCTTCCATCCTTTCCTCCCAGAGCTTTGATTACCATAATCTTCACAGAACCGTCTCTGATAATGCCGGAAATCCCGGTGCTGTTTCCGGAGGATGCGGCGATGCTGCCTGCTCCATGAGTGCCGTGGTTATCTTCGCTGCCGACGTAAATCACATTGTTATTTGAATAAAAATTCCATCCGTTCACGTCATCGACATATCCATTCCCATCATCATCTATTCCATTTCCGGGAATTTCTCCTTCATTTTTCCAGAATACATCGCCGAAATCCTCGTGACTTGTATCCACGCCGGTGTCGATGAGTGCGATGACAGTCTGGCGCTCTGCGCCATCGTAAAGACTCCAGGCGTCTTCTGCTTTGATATCGATACCGCTGACAGAAGAGATCACTGTGGCGGACTTGTTCGCCGCAGCTGTGACAGACGAAATTTCTGTATTCTGAGATTCCGACTCGGATGATGATATGCTGGAAGCGCTAAACCAGCCGAAAAAAAAGCGTTCTTCCAGCCACGGCCAGGGATTGATCCAATGCCCCGGAACGGCAGGTATTCCAAAAGGATCATCATAGACGGGAAAATCGTTGTTTTCCGTCTCCATCTTAAAACTGCCGTCATTTTTCAGAGCCCACTGTTCCGAAAAAAATTCATCGTTGACCGCCGCCGTGCTGGCTGCGTCAGTCTTATATTCAAAATTCGGCTGAACGAAAGAGACGCTGCTGTCCTCAGCCAACTCTAAAAGACGCGTTTTCAGCTGATCCTCCGATCCGCAGGAAAATACTTGACTGTCTCCATCCTTGTAGACAGCCAAAATCTCATTATTTACAAATTCCTCTATTCTGTAACCGCTGTAATTTAACTCCGCTGCCGTTTCCTGTGCAAAACAGGGAACGGCCAGCTGAAACACCAGCAGAAGCGATAATAATACCGCAAAAAAACGCCTGCCGCTGACTTGCCGCCCGCTGCCGAAAAGCTTTAACACATCCGCAAACTGACTGCTGCGCAAGAGACACAAATCTTTCTTCAACATAACAGATCCCCCTTTTTACCCTCCTTCTGTATTTTACCGCATTTATGTGATGAATGGCTAAAATTTCGGGCAGAGAAAGTGAGGATTTTGTGAAAATTCTCACTTTCTCTGCCCGCTGCGCACTTCTCAACTCTATTATTTTCGATAGTTTGTATCGTCGTTCCTCTCGCTTTACCTGCCTTTTTCCATCGACAGGCAATCTTCAGCCAGCAGATTTTGCATACTCCTCAGGCTGATCGCCAATGTAGAGGTATTGTGAAGGAGTGCCGATGCGGTGGGCTGTATCATTCCTGTAACCCCAAGGCCTATGAGACCGGTATTAACGCCTACGATCATACGATAGTTTTTCCGGATTCTCTCCATCAGCCGGTCACTGAGACGCTTCAGAATCACAATACCATACAGATTGTCCTCTGCGATTGTGATATCGGCAATTTCTCTTGCGATTTCCGCGCCGTTACTGATAGCGATTCCAACATCAGCTGCGGAAAGAGCAGGAGAATCATTTATGCCGTCGCCCACCATGATAACCGTATTTCCTTCCGCCTTTTGTCTTTCGATATAATTCGCTTTATCCTCCGGAAGCACTTCAGAATAATACTCATCTACTCCGATTTTAGCCGCAATAGCTGCAGCCGTACGTTCACTGTCGCCTGTCATCATGACGATTTTCTGTATTCCCGCCGCTCTCAGAGCTTCTATAGAGTCTGCCGCCTCTTCCCTCAGCGGATCCTCGATACAGATGACAGCTGCCAGCTGATCATCGATAGCCATATAAAGATGCGAATACTCTGTAGGAAGCGCGTCGAAGCTCTTCTGATATTCCGGACGAATACTGCACCTTTCATCCTCAAATACGAAGTGATAACTGCCGATAATCACCTTTCGCTCTTCTATGGCAGACGAGATTCCATGAGCTACGATATATTCCACTTTGGAATGCATCTCTTCATGATCCAGTCCCCGGCGTCTGGCTTCCGACACGACAGCTTTCGCCATGGAGTGAGGAAAATGCTCTTCCAGGCATGCGGCTACTCGCAGCATCTTCTCTTTGCTGCTGCCGCAGAATACGATTACATCCTTTACCGTCGGCTTTGCCTTTGTCAACGTTCCCGTCTTATCGAAGACGATAACCGATGCATTGGCGATAGCCTCCATATATTTTCCGCCCTTCACCGTAATGTGATGCGCATTCGCTTCGCGAATCGCTGACAGTACCGCGATAGGCATGGCCAGCTTCAAAGCGCAGGAGAAATCTACCATAAGCACGGCTAACGCTTTCGTCGCGTTCCTCGTCAGCAGCCAGGTAAGAACCGTTCCCGCCAGCGTATATGGAACGAGCCTGTCCGCCAATCGTTCCGCTTTACTCTCCATTCCGGACTTCAATTTCTCCGATTCTTCGATCATCGTCACGATTTTTTCAAATCTCGTAGCGCCGGTAACCGCTTTTACACGAATCGTCAGATCTCCTTCCTCGAGAACGGTGCCTGCATAGACATATCCGTCCACTTCTTTGCGCACCGGCAGAGATTCGCCTGTCAAAGAGGACTGATTTACCATAGCCTCTCCTCCGGTGACGATACCGTCAAACGGAATGACATTGCCCATGTGGATAATTACTTCATCGCCTTCGCTGATGCTCGACGCGGATACCAGAATCTCCTGATTCTCATCTTTTTTCCAGACTCTGCTCACGTTGAGGGACATGCTCCGCGCCAAATCGCCCACGGATTTTTTATGAGTCCACTCTTCCAGAATCTCACCGATGCCCAGCAAGAACATGACGGACGCCGCCGTACTGAAATCCGCTCTCAAAATAGACACGCCGATAGCCGCCGCATCGAGAACTTCTACATCGAGCCGCCCTTTTGCGAGACTCTTAAATCCTTTTGAAAGGTAACGGCAAGCTCGTATACCGGTATATACAACACACACTGGATATGGCAGAAACAGCTTGCTTCCGATGCGAAGCACCACTTTCTGAATCAGCTTTTCCCGGTAGATCTCATTTAGTTGTCTTCCTGAATTTTCCAGGACGCCTTCCGGTACACTGATATTCTCATAGCGGAACCTACGCAGCGCAGAAAGGAGTTCTTCTCTGTCTCCCGTATAAGTGACTACCGCATCCGCCGTGCGTTCATACACTTTAACAGACGTCACGCCTGGGATCCCCTGCAGATAATACGACAGCGTATCCGCTTCCGTACAGGACATGTATTTTTGCGCCGCATGAAACCGCATACGCCCTTTCAATTCATGCTTAATTGTAAATTTCAATTCTATTCCCCCGTTTTTTTCAGAGGCTCCTGCAGAATAAGCCGCTTCACGGCTTCCGCGACCTCCATGACAGGAAAGAGGGCACCTCAAAAACGTTCATAGAATGAAAAATCGATACAAGACACAGAAACGATTCCATCGTTATTCCCATATCCGGTACAACCTCTGATTCTGCCATCATTTTTGAGACACCCTCCCGTTATGTAGCCGCTTTTATTCAGCGTCCTCCGTCTCACAGCACGCATCCTGTCCGCAAGCGTCTTCCTGCTCACATTCGGCCTCTTTTGCCGCTCTTTCTTTGTTAATCTGCTTCGCTTCTGCGAGAACGTCCTCCGCATTTTCCTGAACGACAGCTGCCGTTTTCATCACGCAATCCTTCGCACGAAGTACTGCAGCCGTACAATTCGTATATGCTTTTTTCGCATCTTTGCTGCCGAGAATCTTAATGCCGGCCGTACCGAATAAAATGCCCCCTGCAAAAATACCTAATTCCTTAAACTTTCCGATTTCCATGATATTCATTACCTCCCGCTATAGTAGTTTTCATTTGCTTAAATTTAAAGCGGAGCAGAACTCCTGACAAGCTCGCTTATCAGGGACGACGCGAACGCTTGCAGCAAGCGCCGGGAGCTTTCGCTCATCCGGGTTTCGGCGAGGGGGATGACCACCCAGCCGCCGAAAGTCGGAAATAAAACCCGCCGCTTACAGAAGCGGCAGGGTGTCCGAAAACCTGTCCTTCAGCTTCTCTGCATACATTATATTGACACAC
>CAZGBL010000164.1:0-5146 GCA_964523955.1 uncultured Oscillospiraceae bacterium
TCTTTGATTCCGCTTAATCCGTCCGCACAGATGACCATCACATCTTTGACTCCGCTTTTGCCTCTACAAGAGCGCCAGAGGCTCGTAGTAACGAGTTTTTGGTTCAGACGGTAAGAAAATTGATTAGAGGAATAAAAAACGCCGCACATGGCAAAATACGAAGCTGCAGGCGCAAAGGAGGTACGACTTTGCGTATAGAACA
Source organism: uncultured Oscillospiraceae bacterium (assembly GCA_964523955.1). Classification (GTDB taxonomy): domain Bacteria; phylum Bacillota; class Clostridia; order Peptostreptococcales; family Anaerovoracaceae; genus Alangreenwoodia. The sequence goes on from CAZGBL010000164.1 coordinate 203, forward strand.
GGCCACTGCAGATCGCTATTCTGCCGTTGTCCTGATGGACTTTGTGGCTCCGGATGGAACGGTATTGGACGGGGACTACTATATCTTGGGGGTTCGCGATTACTTGGGTCTGAGGATCACGTCTTCTGACGGAACAGAGCTGACAGCGGATTGTACTCCTTCCGGCTGGAAAGCATCATGGATCCGGCGCAGGTAGCTTCCGTTACCCCTGTTTGGACAGACCTTTTCCCTTGAAGACGAAAAGTCGATTTTGTAAGAAAATTGTATGATTTTTATTATAAAATTATAAACTTTCCTAAATGAAAAACAAAAACACGGAACATCCTATTCTGGTACAATTTTATATATCAAGATGGGATTTTTTACATTGTGGCGAAATAAAATGCGCAGCGATAATAGATGACATGGAAATATATGTATCATTTTATCGGACTTTCTCTGCGGCTTACAGGGTGAGAGGCCGCGGGCGGAAGATAAGAGGAAAAATAAGATAAAAATAAGAGGAAAGTGAATGGAGTAAAAGATGAGAAAGTTAAATATTGCAGTTATTTTCGGTGGCTGTTCACCAGAGTATGGCGTATCTTTGGAGTCAGCGCACGCCGTTATCCGGTTTCTCGACAAGGAGAAGTATCATCCGGTGATGGTGGGAATTTCAGAGGATGGCGATTGGTTCTGTTTTCAGGGGGATATCGATAAGATCAGGGAAAATCGTTGGCTGAATGATGAAGATTGTGTGCCTGCCGTATTCTCACCAAATCGCGGCAAACATCAGCTGTTGTGTTTCAGAGAAGATGGCATCAAAGCTGTAGATATCGATGCGGCTTTTCCGGTGCTTCATGGAAAAAATGGGGAAGATGGCACCGTACAGGGGATGATCGAATTGGCGGGAATCCCGTTAGTGGGCTGCGGCGTGCTGGCTTCCGCTCTCTGTATGGACAAGGATCGCGCTCACAAGGTAGTAAGTCTGGCCGGCGTTGAAACGCCAAAAGCGTTGGCAGTGCAGGGAAACGGTGATACACAACGAGCCGAAATTCGAGCCTTTGCAAAACAGATTGGGTTTCCCCTCTTCGTCAAGCCGGTGAGGGCGGGATCTTCTTACGGCGTGACGAAGGTACAGAGCGCGGATGAGCTGCGGAAAGCCGCTGATTTAGCCTTTCAGTATGACGATCAGGTGATTATAGAGGAAAATATCGATGGTTTCGAGGTGGGCTGCGCCGTCATGGGAGATGATATTTTGATTACCGGCGAAGTGGACGAGATCGAGCTTTCAGGGGGATTCTTTGATTTTACGGAAAAATATACGTTGAAGACGTCCACAATTCATCTTCCGGCGCGCATTAGCCGTGAAAAATCAGATGAGATCAGAGAGACGGCAAAGGTGATTTACAGAGCGCTGAACTGCAGCGGCTTTGCACGGGTAGATATGTTTTTGACTCCAGAGGGGAGAATCGTTTTTAATGAGGTCAATACGATTCCCGGATTTACAGAACACAGCCGTTATCCTGGGATGATGAAGGCGGCGGGGATTCCTATCGAGGATGTTTTGATGCGGATCATCGATCAGACGATGAATAGATCGTGTGACGCAGAACGTTAGGCGGTAAAGGCGGGCAGAAAAATGAAGTTCAGAAAATATCTCACAGACTATTCCAGAGGCGATAATCTGTGGCTGTTCTGGCGGCTGTTTCAAATGCGCAGCCGAACAGATAAGAGATTTGTGAGGAGTGTGCTCACTTTTCTGTGCGGTCGTTTGGCGCACAGACACGGAGGTTATGTGGGTCCGGGAGCTGTGATCGATGAAATACCGTCGCTGCCTCATGGTCTGCACGGGGTTTTTATCTCTCGATATGCTCATATCGGTAAGGGCTGCAGAATTTACCAGAATGTGACGATAGGAGAGGTTGATAAAGCGGCGCCTCGTATTGGAGACGGCTGTCTGATCGGAGCGGGAGCTGTGATCATCGGTGGAATCAGAATCGGAGATCATACCAGAATCGGAGCAGGCACCGTGGTCCGCTGCGACATTCCGGACAACTGTACCGTGGTGTCAGAGCCGCCTCGCATCCTGTTTCAAGATGAAAGACAGGGTCGTGATGGAGATTTCGGCTGGAAGGCCGAGAGCCTGAGTGAGGAGAAGGAACCGCAAGGTTCTGAGAATTCATGAGATAAGGATTAGAAATAGGATATACGACAGGGGAATAACAGGATAAGGGGTGTAAATAAATGAAAGAATTTCAAAAGGGACGCGCATGGATTGAGGTGGATCGGGAAGCTTTGCGGCATAATGTAGAAATGCTGCGCTCTCTGCTGCCGGAGCGCTGTCGGCTGATGCCTGCAGTAAAGGCGGATGCTTACGGGCATGGAGCCGTATTGGTGGCGAAAGAGCTGAATCGATTGGGGGTAGATTCTTTTTGTGTAGCTTCAGTACAGGAAGGGGCGGAGCTGAGAGAGCATGGAATTTTGGGGGAAATTCTCATTCTTGGCTATACGCATCCTCAGCAGTATTCACAGCTGGAACGATATAAACTGACGCAGACAGTCATCGATTATGATCATGCGGTTCAGCTGAATCGCTTTGGAAAAGATATCCATGTACATGTGGGCGTCGATACAGGAATGCATCGACTGGGGGAGCGATGTGAAAATATCGATAAGATTTGCGGCATCTTTGCATTGAATAATTTGAAGATAGATGGGATCTTTACACACCTTTGTGCAGCGGATGAACTTGGCGAGAGGGAACGCAAATTTACGAGACGGCAGGCGGAACTGTTTTACCGTGTCGTAGAAGAGCTGGAAAGAAGAGGATATGGACGTCCCAAGATGCATCTTCAATCCAGCTACGGTATTTTGAATTATCCGGACCTGTCAGAGGACTACGCGAGAGTTGGCATCGCTCTGTACGGCGTTTTGAGCAGCAAGAAGGATTCGGAAAGATGGAAACGACAGCTTCATCCGGTACTCTCCTTGAAGGCCAGAATCTCTTCTGTGAGAGACTTATATGCCGGCGAGACGGCGGGATATGGAATGCAGTTTACGGCGGAGCAGGATATGAAAATCGCGTCTCTCGCCGTGGGATATGCTGATGGGCTGCCGCGTTTACTTTCCGGAGGCAGAGGATCTGTTTTGATCGACGGCTGTGAAGCTCCTGTCATCGGACGCATCTGTATGGACCAGACACTGGTGGACGTCAGCGGTATTCCTGATGTCAGGATGGGAGATTACGCCGTGCTGATCGGACGTTCTGGAAATCGGGAAATTTCAGTATGCGATCTGGCGCAGCAATGCGGTACGATTACGAATGAAATTCTCAGCCGCATGGGAGCGCGGCTGGATCGGATCCTGGTATGAGCAAGACTGTGGTCCTGCGGTAAATCTCGCGTGTCTGTATGACGTACGTCTCCTTCTGATAATGTTGCCGGGGGCGTGGGTTAAAGCTGTGGCGAAAAAATCTAAAAAACCGTACCTCAGTGCGATAGAATTTTTCATCAGATCGAATTCCGGCTGAATTCAAAGATATGGCGAAAATGTATTTCACTGAAGTACGGTTTTTGTGATAAAAGGGTTACTTTAGATTTCAGGATCATCATTGCCGTCGCCGGCATCAGCAGCTCGGGACGGATCTGTTTTTTCCGCCTGTTCCTGCGCGTCAGAGGCGATTTTTTTTGCATTGCGTACGGCTGGATTAATTTTTGCATTGCCTGCTATGATTTTTTTGATCGTTTCCTGTTCGTCTGTGAAGTCCTCGTCTTTGCTGAACTGCAGCATGAAAGAGCAGAGCGTGTTAGCTGTATCGTAGTCCTTTGAGGAGAGAGCGGCTGCGATCTCATAGAAGGCTTCCGACTTGAAACTATAGAAATCATCGATCACTGCGCTGGAGATCTCATCGGTGTAATCGAGACCGTAATTTTCAGAGGACCCCAGGAGCTCTCTGGCAGTCGTCAGCGCATCTTTAAAGTTCTTTTCGGCGCAATTTGATTTAAAGGACTCAAACTTCGCTTTGATCCCTTCCATGGCTGTGATGTCGTCAGAGTAAGCTTTGATATCATTGGAAAATTCTTCCCCTGACGCCGTATCGTAATTTTTCAGCAGCGATGAAGCATCCGCACTGTTGAGCTCGCCTTTCCTGTACCGATCGAAAACAGCATCGGAAGCGGTTGTGATCGTTTCCTCTACTGCCTTTACGAATTTTGCGTCATAGGCGTTTTCTGAAAATATCTCTGCGCAAGTCGTAAAGTCGCTGACTTCAAAGGCTCTCATATATTCATCTTCCGGGCTGAAAAATAATTTATGTACGGCAAATGCAGCTGCAGCGACTACGATAATTGCGACGATGATGACGGCTGCTATTTTTTGTCTTCTCTTCCTTTTTCTCTGTTTATGCTGAAAATCGTTTCCGAATCCTGAGTGATACTCAGGAAGAAAACGAACGGTATTATAATCGTGTTTTTTTACTTCATACATATTTTTTTATCCTCCATCGATTTTTAATGCGACGTGTGCCGTGTCGGGAGACCAGGCTGCAGCCTGATCTGATATTGCCAATCCATGCTGTGCGATTAAGCACATAAAAATCGTGTCGTGTCGTTCATTGCCGTATCGTTTGTCACCATTAAATTTTATCAGATGTTTCCTGCAAAAACAATGGCAAAAGTGTAGGAAAAATCTGAGGAATTCTTATGGGCTTACTTTGCAGGAGTGATTCGATGTGTTACTCTTAATGAAAAAATCGGATTAAAAAACCGGGAGGGTGTCCGAAAACCTGTCCTTCAGCTTCTCTGCATACATTATATTGACACACTTATTAGACTTAAATACTATATTTGGTGTCGCATATCGCTTCGCATTGAGTTTTCGGACCCTGCCGGGGGGGGAAAAAAGAGAGACGAAGGGGTTTTGAAGAAAGAACCCCGGGGGTTTTTGAAGAGAAAAAAGGGGACTTTT
>CAZGBL010000165.1:0-5144 GCA_964523955.1 uncultured Oscillospiraceae bacterium
CGGAGCATAACGCGCCGCAGGCCAGCATTCCAATTACAGAACAGAAAACATCCTCGTATCCGCCCTTTCTCACCATCAAATAAACGAAAGAAGGAATCCTCTTATGAAAAATGATTTTCACCATCGAAAGCTTCGCCGTAAATTCGTTTCCGTTCTCTGCGTATTCGCACTTCTGTCCGCGCTCCTTGCCCTGTGCGGCTGCGAGCCGTCTGACGGCTCAGCCGGCTCGCAGCCGCCGTCATCCTCCGCTCCCACAGACCGTAAAGAAGACGACCCCTCCGGCACCGAGACGCCAAAAGCATACGAACAGCTCATCGCCCATGCCGGCGGCGCGGTATACGGATACCGCCGCACCAACTCAAAAGAGGCTCTGGATGCTTCCTATCAGAACGGCTTCCGGTATTTTGAAATCGATCTGGAACGCACTTCCGACGGAGAAATCGTCCTCATCCATGATTGGGACGGCATGGCAGCCCGTATGTTCTTTGAACGAGGGGAAAAAACGCTGGAGGAATTTAAAACATCCGATACCTTCATGAACCTCACCGTCATGGATCTGGACGACCTGCTGAGCTGGCTTAAGCGCCATCCGGACTGCAGAGTCATCACAGACATCAAACGCGACAACCTCGGTCTACTGACCGACATCCGCAGCGCAGCGGGCGGCAATCTCCCGCAGTTCATTCCTCAGGTCTACTCCTACGAAGAATACGATAAAACGATAGAGATAGGATACGAGGATGTCATCCTCACGCTCTATCAAATGGGAGCAGACAGTGAGCTCTCTCATTTTGCCCTCAGCAAAAAACCGTGGGCGATTACCATTCCCGAATCCCTGCTCAGCGAAGAACTCCTGTCAGAGCTTTCCTCCACAGGCGTTCGTCTCTTCTCCCATACCATAAATACGCTGGACATCTGGGAAAAATGGCATGCAGAAGGACTGTACGGCATATATACAGACTATTTTCTGCCTGATTACTGGTTCGTCGTTTCCTGAGGCGGTAAAATTCCTTCTTCGATCAGCTTCCTCTCACGCTCGTCCGTCATCTCGTTCAGCAGAGAGTAGATGACGGAGAACACCGGTACGCCCAGAAGCATACCGACAGCGCCGCCGAGACTTCCGCCGATCGTCACGGCAGCCAGAACCCACATGCCCGGAAGCCCCATTTTCGCTCCTACCACTTTCGGATAGATGACGTTGCCTTCCACCTGCTGCAATATAAGCAGGAAAATGACGAAAACGAGGGCTTTCACCGGATTCACCGACACGATCATCACAGCGCCGATCACCGTTCCGATCAGCGCGCCAAAAATAGGAATCAGAGCCGTCACTCCCACCAGAGCGCCCACCATCGGCGCAAAAGGAATCCGGAGGATCAGCATTCCTATCATGCAAAGCGTCCCTAAAATTACAGCTTCCGTCGTCTGTCCCGCTACAAAAGATCGAAACGTCACGTTCGACACATCGGCTATATGAATCACGATATCTGCGCCTTTCTGCGGCATCCATGTCCTGATCAGCCTGCTCGCCTGTCTCTTCAGATTTTCCTTATCATACAGAATATAGATGGAAAACACGAGTCCTACCACGAAATTGAAGACAGATGTTCCGATTCCGCCGATCTTTCCTGCAGCCGAAGCCATGATTCCCGGCCCCGACGTCTTCATCCAATCCAGGATCTTATCCTGAAGAGAGGAAAAATCCAAATTCAGCGTCTCCATAATCGTACCGAACACGGTATCGGAAAACGATATCTCGCTGCTCCACTTACTGAAACTCGCGCCCAGCTGCACGAGCCCCTCCCCGATAACGGCAAGAGCCTGAACCAGCTCAGGAACTATGAGACATATGACAAAAGTGAAAATTCCCGCTACCAGTAAAATAGAAACGACAATCGCCAATGGCCGTCTCAATTTTTTCAGCCTTGGACGCGTCGTCTTTGCAAAGAGATGACGCTCGATGGGACGCATCGCCACATTTAAAATCAACGCCAGAATAATACCTAAAATCAACGGTGCGAACAGACGCGCCAGATATCCTACCGCCGATCCAACCACATCGATATATCGGATCGCCAAATAAATGATAAAGCATGACACAACTACGCGAATCAGCCAATGAGAGAGCTTTCTGCTCTTCTTAGGATCATCGATAAAATGCATAACGAATTCACTCCAATCTCTATTTTTATAAAACCCCTTCCCTGACACATTACACTTCAGCAGCCTTCCGGCACTCTGAGCGCAATACATTACCAGAATTATAATATATGTCATGCTGACAGGCAAGAAATTCCGCTGATCCGTTATCCTTCCATTCGGTCAGTTTGTCCCGTCTTTTTCAAATATGCGTCGATCAGCTTATTCCATCCATCATATCTCGGGTTCTGCCGCCGGTCTTCAAAGTCATAATTTAGGGCGAACCAGTCCCCTATATACTCTGTAACTTTTTTCGCTCCTGTAAAGCTCAGATGATCCCCTTTGTCTGTCGTATCTTCCGTCCAGTCAATTTCCAGCCGTTCTGCCAACAGATTCAAATCCAGATAAGTAATGCCCCGCTGCTCTGCATACTGAACCACGGCATTGTGTTTCTTGTAATTCCAATTAACCGGCGACGGTACGCTTATGAGCACGAACTCGACGCCCTTCTTATCACAGAGTTCCGCCATACAGTTCAGATAATGAAGGGAAACCGTATCGATCTCCCTTACCTCATCTGTCGGCCTCATGTATTCCCCTCCCGTATACGGAACGACCTGCGGCCGATAATGGAATCCTTTCAGCGCATCCGTCCCGCACAATTTTTTAAAGGGCTTGAACGCACGAATTTCCGAAAGGCTTATTTTCTGCCAGCCATTATGATACTGCAGCAGAGGAAAATATTTTGACGCCGCATTTTCCACTACCGTTTCCAATGAGCTCGATCCCTTTGAACTCCGAAATAATTCATTCGTCTCCAGCAGCACAACCTTTGGCGATTGTTTTTCTAAAACTTGTTGAAGCAAATAATATGTATACTGTGTATGTTGTCCTACAACGCCGCAGTTATATCCTGCAAACCCATGTTTCATCCATATCTCCATAGGAGAAATACTGGAATAACACTCACTATCCCCTATTAGCAAGTAATCCATCGAATTTTCCGGCTGCTTCATGACAGACAGCGCATTTTTATTTCCATTGCCCCGAGTGATAAACAGGTAAGAAAGTCCCTGCAGAAAAATTACGAGGAGCAATATAAAAGCGATCGGCCGAATCCATTTTTTCAGTCGTATCATCATTTTTAAATCCCCCTTAAGCTAAAATCCTGCATAAATCAAATCTACCGCCCTGTAACCCGGTCCATATGCTCCAAATATGATGACAGACAGAATCGCCGCGTAGTAAAAGCCCCAGCGGCGCAGGATTCCCCAGGAAGAAACCTTTTCGCGGATAGAAATGCCCTTTTCGTGAATCATTCCCACAGCGAATACCGCTAAAAATCCTGCAAAGACTGCAAGATAATCCGCCGATGATATTCCCAGCTTCAAAAAAGAACCGTCCGTCAGCGCAGACAGGCGGAAATCCCGGAAGATAGACAGGAACATGTCGATTCCCGTTTTCAGACTGTCTGCCCGGAAGAAAAGTTCCCCCGTAAATACGACGATCAGGAGCTTCGTACGCTGAAAAATCTGATACAGAACTCCGTCTCTGTCAACATGAAGCGCCCTCGCGCCTCTCTGGATCAGCGGTTCCAACGCATTTCCAAGGAGAATCAGCACGAAATAATACAGCCCGAAGAAAATATAATTCCATCCCGTGCCGTGCCACAAGCCGTTACAGAACCACACTCCAAACAGCGCGAACGCAGACGGCGCCAGCTGCCCGATATGCTTTCCGAAACGGTTTCTCGTCTTCTTTCCCAGATTTTTCACGAACTTCGTCAGAGAAATCGGATAGAAAATGTAATCCTTAAACCATGCTCCCAGCGTAATATGCCAGCGTCTCCAAAATTCAGACGCTGTCCTCGAAAAGAACGGCTGACGGAAATTCTCCGGTATTTTTACGCCGAAGATCTCTCCCGTACCGATGGTCATATCGATACATCCTGAAAAATCCATATAAAGCTGGAATGTATACAAAACTGCCCCCGCGACGATAACAACGCCGCTGTAATCAGCATGATTTTCAAATATGGTCTTCACCAGCGGATTCAGACGATCAGCGATGACGATCTTCTTGAACATTCCCCAGATGATGCGCTGATAACCGTAGGCAACATTTTTATATTCTAAAGGCTTTCCTTCATAAAGGCTGATCGCCGTCTGTGAATAGCGGCAAATCGGCCCTTCCATGATGATCGGAAAGAAGGACATATAAATCGCCAGCCTTCCCAGATTATCATCCGCTGCCATCTTTCCCTGATAGACATCCACGATATAGGACACCGCCTGCATCGTATAAAAAGAAATTCCCAACGGCACTGCCAGATGTAATACGGGAATCTCAGCCGATATAGAAAGCAGCTTCAGCAGATGATTGACATTTGCGCCGAAGAAATTAAAATACTTCAAGAACAGCAGCATGCCGATATGAATGAAAATGCCCAAAAGCAGAATTCCTCTGCGCTTTCTCGTATATGCAGCCTTCAGCTCAGCTTTTTTATCGCTGTCCGTTCCCTTTTTCTCAAGGGCGTACTCCCGTTTACATGCGTCGAGCCACAGACCCATGTGATGAATCGAAAACGTGGATACGATCAGATAGATGATCAGCTTTCCACTCAATAGATAGAAAAAAACATAACTGGCCGCTAACAGTATCTTCCACCGATGACGCTGAGGCAGGACACCGTACAGCAATATAACGGCAGGAAGAAAAATACAAACATACAGAATTGAACTATAACTCATGGTAAAACTTCCCCTATATATGAATCTCTGATCCCTACTGCAACTCTGAAATTCGGGGACTGCTGAAAACTAGAGTTTCACGGCAGCCCCATCGCTTAAAAGCGGGGCAAAGCTCCTGACAAGCTCGCTTGTCAAGGACGACGCGAACGCTTCCAGCAAGCGCCAGGAGCTTTCGCTCCGCCGGGTTTCGGCGGGGATTATTGCCCAACCGCCGAAACCCGGAAATGAAACCCGCCGCTTACAGAAGCGGGAGGG
>CAZGBL010000166.1:0-2992 GCA_964523955.1 uncultured Oscillospiraceae bacterium
TTGAAACAAAACAGGAGATTTTTTCCTGTTTTAGAACCGCAGTTTCTGATAAAACATCCAAAATCTCCTGAAGATGCGCATCTTTTCAAATGGAGCAGAGCTCCCGACGCCCGTTATTGTTTTACTTTATTTTCCTATAAATACGACGGCATTGCAAAAAATTTATTTTACTTCCATATTGTCCTGCCGTTTGATTTTTTTCGTGGTAGTCCTCACGAAATCTTCTCTTCGCACGAAGACGTCCCGGATTCTCTTATAGCTGGCCAGCCCTTCATTCAGCTCGTTGATCACCTTTTTCATCAAGTGATAGAGCTCCTCTTCGTCAGGAACTCTGCCTAACTGCTCTTCGATATATTCCAGATCCGGCAAAAGCTGAACTCCTACCGTGTCCTCGTTATTTCTCATGGAAGTAAAGACCATAGAATCGGCGATATACGGGCTGGCGTTGATATACGTTTCGATCTCCTCCGGATAGACATTTTCCCCCGTCTTCGTCACGATGATATTTTTCTTTCTGCCCGTCAGATAAATCCACCCATCCTTATCCTCAAAGCCCAAATCTCCGGTATGAAGCCATCCGTCCTCTGTAAGAACCTCAGCCGTCTCCTCCGGCATGCGATAATATCCCATCATCACGTTAGAGCCTCGGAAAAGAATCTCTCCGATGCCGTTTTCATCTTTATCTACGATCTGCACCTCTCCCGCTCTTACAGGAACTCCTACGGAACCAGCCTTTTTATAGCGTTCTTTCGCGCTCTGAGGCGTCCCCGAAATCAAAGGCGTACACTCTGTCATTCCATATCCCTGAAGCACTGTGATGCCAAGATCTTCAAAGCCTCTGTAGATGTTCGGCGAAAGCGCCGCCGCGCCTGTGATAATCATCCGCAGCTTTCCGCCCAACTCTTTGTGAACCTGAGAAAACAGCTTTCGACTCATATCAAGGCCGATGGATTTCAATCGGTTATTCATCTTAATCGCCTTTTTCAGCGTCTTTTCCTTCCCCTGCCTCGCTGCAGTTTTCCATATTCTGGAATAAATCATTTCCAACATGAGAGGAACGGCGATAAACACGGTATTTTGCGCTTCCTTCATATTCTGAATAATATATTTCAGACCTTCGCAAAACGCTGTGCTGGCGCCTCTGTAAAGTACCAGCAGCATGCCCAGCGTACACTCGTAAGTATGATGAATGGGAAGGATGGAGAGCGTTTTATCCGATTCTAAAATATGGGCGATCCTGCAGACGTCCATAATATTTGACGTGATATTCCTGTGGTTCAGCATGACACCTTTCGGTTTTCCCGTCGTTCCTGATGTAAAGAGGATAACGGCTACAGCCTCCGGATCTACTTCGCTTTTTGTAAAACGAATATCTCCTTCTGCCAGCAGTTTTTCTCCCTCTGCCAGCAAAGACCTCCAGCCTCCGGCCCCCTCCGGAATATCCGGCTGAACAGAAGGAATCTCATCTTCCGATGTCCTGTCTCCATAAACATCCATTACGATAAGGTTCTTCGCAGACGGCACATCTTTCAATTTATCGAATTCTCCCCGCGTGCAGAAAATGGTGCTGCATCCCGCCGCTTTCATGAGATTCTCAATCTCATTGGAAGAAAGATCTTTATCGATAGGAACGGCGATGCCTGCGCCGTTGACCACAGCGAGATACGTGGCGATCCATTCATAGCAGCCCTGTCCCATCACGGCGATTTTCGTTCCTCGAAGTCCCATGTCGATCAGCTTCGTCCCCAGAGCGTCTACGTCCTTTTTTAAGAGACGGTAGCTGATAGGCTCATAATCCGCACCTTTTTTTCTTTTTACCCAGAAAGCCGGATGATCTGAAAAAAGCTCGGCACTCCCCGACAAAAGTTCCTTTAATGTATCTATCTGCCTGATATCGGTATACCAGTAGCTCTCAAAATCGCGTTTCATGTAATCTCCTTCATCTCTTAAATATCTGTAAAAGTGCCTCTGTGAGACACTTTTTTGCCGCATCATGCCAAAAACAAACAGCGTACATCCGTCGCCATTTTTCTGCCGTAAAAATGGATACGCCGTCAAAAACGAGGCTCCAGGAAATACAGCATTAATATGTTCATTATAATCATTTCCTCTGTTTTTTTCAATCTCAATTATTGTGTGTTACGGTTTTATAAACCATATGCCGCGTTTTCCAATATCAAATCTCAAATATACACTCGCTTGTGCCGCTTACGCTTCGCTTATAAGCGAGGATGTCCCCTCCCCGCAAATGACGCTTCCATTAAGCAAAGCATCCGGACGTTTAACAAGCGGCAAGAAACGCCCGTCTCCTGCCATAATTTAACGCTTCTATGTTCCTGCATATCACCGTACAGTCATATTTTTCTGCTGCTGCAAATATAATCACTATATCAGATATTCACAATAAAATAAGAAAGTCGTCTGCAATTGCTCTGCTCCGTTTTAAACCGCAGACGGGCTTTCTTTCCTCATCCGGGAGCAGCTGCAAAGCGTAAATTTGAGACCAAAATTGAAAATTCATCTCCCGCAAAAGCTGCGGAGAATTGCCGTAGTTGGCAATTCTCCGTAACTCCTGCCGGTAAAGATTTTTGGGAAATCCTATTCTGCAGCTGCTTCTGCGCAATGAAAAAACGAAAAAACGGAGGACAACAAGTGTATCATTCAAAACTTTTTTTTGCCTCTCGAGCCTGTGCCGCCAGTAAAAAAAACGACCTCTGCACAGCAAAATCCAGAGTATTTTTTATCGTCGTGCTGTGCCTTGCCCTCACTTTTCCGGGTACTCTGCAATCTTATGCCGCTGCTGCATCAAGCGACGGTACGGGCAGCAGCTCGTCGGAGGAAATGGGTTCCGCCGCTGACAGCTCATCAGAGAAAACGAACGCCGCTGCTGACGACAGCTCGCCGGAGAAAATGAGCGCCGCCGCTGACGACAGCTCGTCGGAGAAAATGAGCTCTGCTGCTGACGACAGCTCGTCGGAGAAAATGAGCTCTG
>CAZGBL010000166.1:3092-5144 GCA_964523955.1 uncultured Oscillospiraceae bacterium
GCTGACGACAGCTCGTCGGAGAAAATGAGCTCTGCTGCTGACGACAGTTCATCGGAAGAAACGGACGATGCAGAAAGCCAGGCAGCAGGCGCAGATCCCCAAATCGAAGCAAAATCTGCAATTCTCATGGACGCTGACAGCGGAACTATATTGTACGAGATGAACTCACACGAAGAATTACCGCCCGCCAGCGTCACAAAAGTTATGACGATGCTTCTTATCATGGAAGCGATCGACTCCGGCCGCATTTCTTTCGATGATCAGGTCACCATCAGTGAGACGGCTGCCGGCATGGGCGGCAGCCAGCTCTATATGGAACCCGGCGAAACACATACCGTCGATGAGCTTCTCACAGGAATCTCTATGGTTTCTGCCAACGACGCCTGCGTCGCCATGGCTGAATTTATCAGCGGAACAGATGAAATCTTCGTGGAAAAGATGAATGAAAAAGCGGCCTCTTTGGGTCTGGAAAACACACATTTTTCAAACACAAATGGTCTCCCCGCAGCCGATCATTACACCAGCGCTCATGATATCGCCGTCATGTCCCAGGCTCTGCTGTCTCATCCGGACATTCTGCCCTACCTCAGCAATGAAAGCGGTACGATTCAGGTGGGAAAAGAAGGACACACATCAACGATCGAAATGATCAACACAAACAAACTTCTGAAGACATATAATGGAGCAAAGGGTATAAAAACAGGTTTTACGCAGGATGCAGGCTATTGTCTTTCTTCTTATGCTGAACGGGATGATCTGCGTCTCATCGCTGTCGTACTGGGCGCCGAATCTTCAAAGCTCCGCTTTTCCGAGAGTTCGCGACTTCTGGATTATGGTTTTGCCAACTATGAAAGTGTTAAAATTGCGGATAAAAACGAGATCATCGGCACCGCAAACGTGGATAAAGGCCTGATAAACGCCGTCGATATCAAAACTGACGAAAAAATCGTCCTCCTCGTAAAGAAGGGAGAAGCATCATCTATCAGCTACCATATCCGTCCCGCAAAAAATCTGAAAGCCCCTGTAAAGGAAAACGATAAAGCCGGTACATTGGAAGTCACAAAAGATGATAAGCCGATCGGAGAATACTCGCTGACCGCTTCTTCTGACGTGGGCAAAGCCAACCTTAAAACACTTATCATACGAAGCACGGAAATGATCTTAAAATGATTCTGAAAGGATGATAATTATGCCGCACACACTGATATCCCTGCCAACTTATACGACAGCTGCCATGGCACATGATCTTTTAGCAAAACAACAGATATCCTCCGAAATCAAAAGAACTTCCGCAAGCATGAATAACAGCTGCGGATACAGTGTGATCATCGACAGCAGACACTCACAAACTGCGCAGGATCTGCTGTCCCAGTCCAGATTCCCCATATTGAAAGTCACCACTCGAAATATCTAAGCCATCGTTTCCTTTCGGCGGCTTCTTTTGCCCGATATAACAGCGCCGGACGCCCCCGCTGCTGCGCATTTTAGCTGTATTGTAAAATACGCAGCAGCGGGGGACGTCCGGCGCTTGTAAATGTAAGAGGAAATCAAGACCGCAGAGAATTTAAGAAAAAGCCGCCGGGTAACTTACAAAAGAGCAGCCTAATCCTCTGATATAGTACTGGTTTTAACATATTTCATCATTTTCAGACAAAATGATAGGAGGATAGCTTGCTATAATATCTACTACAGCGTTTATCCCCACAATACAAAAATGATGTAATGTATCTGACTGTTGAATACCTAGTGATTGTTCACAAACCCACTGGACATATTCCGATCCCGTAATTTCAAAGAAAGTCCATTTCATCACATCAGGATTGTCGTAACACAGTTTGCTTCGGGAGCTTTCTTCTGTACACATATACGAGTCGACTACACCATGCCAATTCAAAACTATTTTTTCCCTATCCTCATCCGATAATTCAATCACTAATCCCCGTTCTATATCGTCACATATTTCATCAACATAATATTTTCTTTTTAGATTCTCTCGTGGCATCCATCTTTTCCATATCATTTCTACTCTATCCTCCATAATATCAAAAGCAG
>CAZGBL010000167.1:0-5116 GCA_964523955.1 uncultured Oscillospiraceae bacterium
AATATAATGTATGCAGAGAAGCTGAAGGACAGGTTTTCGGACACCCTCCCGCTTTAAAATTGCAGCTTTATTGCAGCAGTGAAAATAATAGCGAGAAAGAAATCGTTTGATCGATAAATATCGACAAATGTCCTTTTTTCGGAAAAAATAGTTAAAAAAGTATCGACAGCAGATTGATTGACACTTTTGGAAAATGTTATAAAATAATAGTTGTGTGTGACTTTTATGTTTGCGATAAAAACAGATTCGGTAAGGGGGTCTGTTTTTTCGTATTCTGATCATGGGGCATAGAAGCTGCACGCAAGGAAAAAAGAATTCTCCTTTTTTATGGATCCGACAGGGGCATGAAAGCTGCCGGATACGGTGATATCGGGCATGGAGGAGAATGAGCGGTCTTATCTTTTTATTACATAGGAAATATTTTTTACGATATTTCCCAGGTAGCGAGGGAGCCTGCCTCTGAAGGTATTATCGAAGGCGCTTTCCTGATTATGAAGAATATCGTCGCCGGATTGTGACGATGTGATGGAGTAACGAGAAAGTCTGTCTTTGAATGCATGACCGCTGAGGGCGGCTTTCTTATCATTTGTGGAAGGGTGTTTTACAATGAAAAAAATTATGAAAACGCTTCTGAGCGCTCTCTTCCTGCTGCTTTTGAGCGCGCCGGCAGCGTTTGCTGACGAAGCTGCGCATGAAGCGGTGAGCGAGGCGCTGCCGGTCTGGAGTATTATCCCATTTGCGGGTATGCTGCTTTCTATCGCCATCGTTCCGCTGGTGAAGCCGGAATGGTGGGAAAAAAATATGCTGTGGGCAGCTCTGGCGTGGTCCGCCGTGTTTATCATTCCATTTGCGGTTGTATACGGCCCGGGAGAGGCGCTTTACAGGCTTCTTGAATCCGTTCTGCTGGACTATGTACCGTTTATCGTTCTGCTTCTCGGTCTCTTCGTTGTAGCGGGAGGTATCGCGCTGAAAGGTACGTTGGTAGGAACGACCAAAGTAAACGCGATTTTGCTGCTCATCGGTACGGTTCTCGCCAGCTGGATCGGTACGACAGGCGCCGCGATGCTTCTGATCCGTCCGATTATCAAGGCGAATGCGTGGAGAGAAAAGAAGATTCATATCGTCGTATTCTTTATCTTTTTAGTGGCTAATATGGGAGGCTGTCTGACTCCGCTGGGCGATCCGCCGCTCTTTATGGGATTCCAGAGAGGTGTGTCTTTCACATGGACATTCCATCTTCTCCCTATTCTGATCTTCAATCTGATCATTTTATTTATCGTGTTCATTCTGGTCGACAGACGTTATTATAAAAAGGAAATCGCGGAAGGCAGATCTCCTCAGGATATGGCTGGAAACTCCGCGAAGGAACCGATCCGCATCGAAGGGGCGCATAACGTTATCTTCATCGCTTTGATCATCCTCGGCGTAGTAGCCAGCGGCGTACTTCCAAAGATGTTCGATTTCTTCGCCGACGGTGCAGGCATCCACGTTTTCGACGAGGTGGTATTCCCTTACGCCACACTGGTGGAAATCGTTCTGATTCTGCTGGCCTGCGTGCTTTCTTTAAAGACGACGAAGAAGTCTACGAGAGATCTGAATGAGTTCAGTTACGCTCCGATTGCGGAGGTTGCAAAGCTGTTTATCGGTATCTTTATCACGATGATTCCGGCTCTGGCTCTGTTAAAGGTTCACGGAGGACAGCTCGGCATCGATCAGCCTTGGCAGATGTTCTGGTGTACAGGTCTTCTCTCATCCTTCCTCGACAATACGCCGACCTATCTGGTATTCCTGCAGACGGCGGGAGCGCTGGGACAGGCGGGGATTCAGACGACAGTCGGTTCGGTCTCTCAGATCATGCTGGAGGCGATTTCCGCCGGCGCGGTATTCATGGGAGCCAACACGTATATCGGCAATGCGCCGAACTTTATGGTAAAATCCATCGCGGAAGAAAACAAGATTAAGATGCCGAGCTTTTTCGGATACATGGCCTGGTCTCTCGGTATTCTCGTTCCGGTATTTATCATCGATACGCTGGTATTTTTCCTGTAAGTTTATCAAAGAGCGTCGTAAAAACTCCTCTGCGTTAGCTGTGGGGAGCGTCAGGAATCGAATATAGGATCGATAAAAATGTATCAAAAATTAACCGGCCCCGCCGCGGCAGCCTGAATGAAAAGGCTGCCGCGGCGGGGCCGGTTTTGTTTTCACATCTCATCCGCTGCGTTTTCAAACCATACAGCGTTGAGAACAAGTCCCACCAGAAGAATATAGCTCAGCCAGTAGAACCAGAGAAGCAGGGCGATGATCGCCGCGAGACTCCCATAAATAAGGTTCAGATTTGAAAAATAAGAAAAATAAATCTGATATCCTAAGCTGGCTATGATGATTCCTGCGGAGGCGAAAAGGCTTCCCGGAAACGTCTGGCGCAGCGGGATTTTTTTATTGGGAAGAATCGAGTAATTGACTGCGATGAATAGAAAATAGATGATAAGTATGATGGGCCAGCGCAGTACCAGATAGATTTTATCCACGTGAAAATCGATATCAAAATAATCCCGCAGGGTCTGTGTCAGGAACTCCATGATGGAATTTCCATAGACGAGAACCAGTAAGCTGACGAAGATCAGCAGGATCAGCAGCGCAATGGTAAATACCGCGCGAAATCTGACTTTAAAATAACCGGTGAGCTGATTGCCGTCATCGATTTTGTATGTGTAATTTGAAATTCGTATCAGCGAAAACTCAATCTTCGAGGACGCCCAGAGGGCACCGACGAGAAAGACCAGGTTGATGCTGCCGGAAAGTGTCCGTTCAAAGGATGACAGAAAAGATGCGATGAAAGTATTGTTTGCAAACGCGCTGTCGAGAAGATGCGAAAATATTCCTGTCACTCCGAAGTATCCCAGGATCTGCGTCAAAATCGTGATGATGGGCACGATAGAAAATATAAAGTAAAAACCCATCTCTGCGGCAGCTCCGTGATAATATGGATCCTGAAGACGCTGAATCAGCGTCATGGATTTATAGAATATCTTTTTTCCCAATCGTCTATTCCTCCGATGGTGCGTTTTCGCCCATTCCGCTGTCTTCCAGCTGCTGGCGAAGTATTTCAAGGGCTTTTGCCCTGTGGCTGATCGTATTTTTTTCCTCTGCGGCCAGCTGAGCATAGGTGATCGAATAGCCGTCGGGAACGAACAGCGGATCGTATCCGAAGCCGTTTGTTCCTATGGGAAATCTGTTGATTTTGCCCGGACATTCGCCCCGCGCTGTCAGAACCGTGCCGTCAGGATAGATCATCGTGATGACGGAGACAAATTTCGCCTGTCTTTTGTCGTCGGGGACATCTTCCATAAGAGACAGCAGTTTATCGTTATTTTTTTCATCGGTGGCGTCTTCGCCGGAAAAGCGTGCGGAGTATACGCCGGGAGCGCCGTGGAGGGCTTCTACCACGAGGCCGGAATCGTCGGCGATGGCTGTCATGCCCGTAGCTTGCATGATCGCTTTTGCCTTGAGCTTTGAATTTTCCTCAAAGGTTATTCCGGTTTCTTCCACGTCGAGTTCGGCGGCGCACGTTTCGCTTTTCGGGATGACGTTCATGCCGAAAAGCTTCGTAATCGATTCGATCTCTTTGATTTTGTGAAGATTGCCTGTGGCGGCGACGATGGTAATGTCTTTATAGTTTCTCTCCATTTTTTTTCCTTTCGGGTGATAACAAGCGCAGATGTCTCCCCTGCTTCTGTAACGGACGTGCAGCGGACGTGCCTGCGCAGGAGTTTTCGCAAATTTGACGGACATGGCAGGAAACGCGGAAACGCCGCAGCGCAGGTTAAATGTATATCGCAGCATATTCTGTGCGCAAGGCAGAAAAAAATGTAAGTTATTTGAACATTCTATCAGTTTTTGCTCCTGCTGGCAAGAAAACACGCAGTCGGTATTATTTACAGATTCCGAGGGATGTAGTAAAATTGTTTTGTTCTGAGAAAGTGATTCGCGGAAGCGAAAAAAAAGATATTTTTGCGGAGGCAGAAGGAGTTTCTGCTTCATATGGCAGGAGGTAATTTATGGCACTTGTGACTACGACGGAAATGTTTGAAAAGGCTCTCAATGCGGATTATGCGGTGGGAGCGTTTAACGTAAACAACATGGAAATTATTCAGGGGATCGTTGATGCGGCAGGAGAGGAAAATGCGCCTCTGATTCTTCAGGTTTCCGCAGGAGCGAGAAAGTACGCGAAGCCGGTCTATCTGACAAAGCTGGTGGAGGCCGCGATTTTGGATACGGGTCTCGACATCGCTCTTCATCTCGACCACGGCGAAGATTTTGAAATCTGCAAGTCCTGTGTGGACGGCGGTTTTACGTCTGTCATGATCGACGGCTCGAAGCATCCTTTTGAGGAAAATATCGCTCTGACCAAACAGGTGGTGGATTACGCTCACGCTCACGGCGTCGTCGTAGAGGCGGAGCTGGGCAAGCTGGCAGGCGTAGAAGATAATATTAAGGTAGACGCTCGTTCCGCAACATTTACCGATCCTGATGAGGCTGCGGAATTTGTGGAACGCACCGGGGTAGATTCTCTGGCGATCGCTATCGGAACGAGCCACGGTGCATATAAATTTAAGGGCGATCCATACCTGGACTTTGAGAGACTCCAGGCGATTCACAAGCTGATTCCGAACACGCCGCTGGTGCTCCACGGCGCGTCTACGGTTCTGCCTGAGTTCGTGGCTCGCTGCAACGAGTACGGCGGAGAAATTCCGGGAGCCCAGGGGGTGCCGGAAGATATGATTCGTACGGCTACAAAATACGGCGTCTGCAAGGTCAACATCGACACCGATCTGAGATTGGCGATGACTGCTGAAATTCGCCGCCATTTCATCGAGCATCCTGCCGATTTTGATCCGAGAAAATATCTGGGTCCTGCCAGAGACGCCATCAAGGGCATGGTTTCTCACAAGATCAGAAATGTCCTGGGAGCCAGCAATAAGAGATAGCGCGAGATATAGGAAGTCCTGTCTGAGAGTATGACAGGACTTCATCAAAGCCGCAGGGCAGGAAGCTCCGACTTCAAAGCCGCAGGGCAGGAAGCTCCGACTTCAAAGCCGCAGGGCAGGAAGCTCCG
>CAZGBL010000168.1:0-5067 GCA_964523955.1 uncultured Oscillospiraceae bacterium
CCCCTCTGCACTGTCTTGTCTTCTTCTTCAAACAGCGCACTGTCTAATCTTCTTCTTCCTCGTCAAACAGAGCCCGGAATGTCATATCCGGATATACCTTTTTCAGCGTATTATAAGTTTCCACTCCGGTCACCCGGTCGTACTCTGTGAAATAGGAAGGCTTTCCGCAGAGCTTCGTACCGGCTCCGCTGAGCTGACTGACCTCGATACAGGCGGCGTTCATTTTTCCTGCGAACTGACGATGCTCCCGCGTACCGTCACTATGCAATTTGCCATAACCGAGAGCATGATAAGCGTCCGCGGGAATCCAGCCATCGCACAGTTTAAAAATCACCCATCTTTGATGCTCCAGAGCCGCCAACTCATACCTCATACCGTCTATTACCGATTCAATTTGCGTTCTGCTGGCCTTCCTCAGAGCAGGAAAATTCTCCGCGCAGTAGACTTCATCTTTTTCCTTCGCTTCCACAAAGCCCATATCCCGCATCTTGTACTTCAGATGTACTGCGCTGGCGTAGAGCATACGTTTTGTGGATACCGGCAGATGCCCGCCTTTTCTGCCCTTTTCATCTTCAATAAATTCCTTCGGGAACAGAACATGCGCCAGCTTCTCTATGTCTGTGTCGATGATATTTTCCGCCTTATACAAATCTCTATATGCGCCGAAGGGAACCAATCTGAGCTCGTCGTTTCCAGGATCTGCAGGATGCCCTTCTACCTTAAGCTCAGAAACCACATCCGAAATCACTTCGTCTCGGATCAGCACAAAAATATCCGGCAGTTTTGTCACATTTACTTTCCCGCTGGTGAGATAATTTTCATGTAGTATATGTTTTCTGATAAAATGCGCTCTGACTGCCATAGCTGTCCGCAGCGTCTCTTCATCATCTCCTTCATCGATGATGATATAATTGGAATCCAGACATTTGTCGAGAGCCAGCTCCAATTCCTCGCTGCCCGTATCTGCCTGATAAAACAGCGTTCTCGTCAGTTTCAAAGGAAGATACAGTTCCGGAGTAATCAGATGCCGCTCGCCCATAGCGAGATTTTCCAACGTCGTCTGCGGAAAAAGGCCTGGATTTCTAAATTTCATTTCCGTTTCAAAAGCAGCCGCATTTGGACCGATGACGTTGATTTTCAGGATATAAGACTTCATCCGCCCGCACCACTGAACCGTTTTTTCCAGCGCCGGAACCGCTTCGCCGCCTCCGATTACGGTAACTCTCAGTTCTTCTGCCTTCAGTTTATCCGGCGATTCATAGAGCGGGTGATCCAGCATGAGCTTCTGAGCCGTCAATTCCATCGGATTGATCAGAATAATTTCCGCCCATTCGTTATCAACGGAATCTAAGATGCTGCGCGCCACGTCGGAAGATGTAAAAACATAAATCTTTATACAGATATCCGCTGCACCGCGGCAATACTTCAACAGTCCAACGGCATCTTTTAAATTCTGCCATTCGTTCTCCTTAATCAAAAAGAAGGAGAAACGATCTCCTGCCTGTCTCTCTGAAAACACCGTCTCTAAAGAGTCAAAATAACTGACATTTCCCAATCCTTTCGCCCTCAGATCTTCAGCGAGAAAATCCGATTGCCTGTTTCTGTCCGAAAACAGATTTCTATCCAAATCAGCACCTACTTTCTATACCCGCACAGCCATATGTCCCGAAGCGAACGAATCGGGAAGGTTCTATCCGCGAATATCTCTCCCCCTGCCAGCCAATAGAAAGCCTTCGTCTCCACATGGCCGACAGTTCTCCGCATCGAATCAACGATACGGCACAACTCCGCCGTGTTCCGCAATCCGGCTCAATCATTTATCATAAGATCGATCTTTACAGCCATCAGGAACGCCGCAGCTCTTACAATTTCCGCTGCATCCATTGGCGTCTGCTCCGCTGTCGCTCATCTTCGCCATGGCGAAAATAAGCCCCGCTATGATAGCTACACTGAGGATGATTCCCACGATATTCATATCTGTCATCTCCTTCTATCTTATCCGCATCCTCTGCATCCACGCTCATACATTACCAGAGCGCCATACAATCATCCCTTCGCTCCGTCAAGGTGCCGCGCTTCCGCCAGCGCGGCGCCTTGACAAATTCGCAATTCTATTCTTCGATATGCTCCATTCCATTTTTGAGAATCGTCGCCACATGCTCATCCGCAAGCGAATATATGGCTTCCTTTCCCACTTTTTTCGACTTGACCAGCTTACTCTGCTTGAGTATGCGCAGATGATGCGACACCGCCGGTGAGTTCATATCGAGAAGAGACGCCATATCGCAGACGCATAACTCCGATTCCAGCAGATAGTACAAAATCTTAATCCGCGTCGCATCGGAAAAAATCTTATACAGGTCTGCAAGATCCATGAGCTTTTCATCGTCAGGCATTCTCATTCTGACATCGTCTACCACACCCTCATGAACGTGCTCCATCTCGCACACATCAGCTTCTATATTCAAATCTTTTACTGACATTTCACACCTCTTTATTTTCCGCGCCACGCGCAGCGCCCTCCACGCCTCTTAATATGGATAAAATTTCCAATATTATTTCGCTCTGAGCATCCTCATAGAATTTAAAATAGCGATGACAGCTACGCCTACATCGGCAAAGACCGCCGCCCACATATTAGCGATGCCGAGAACTCCCAGTACTAAAATGACGCCCTTCACTCCCAGCGCAAAGACGATATTCTCTTTCGCAATCCGAATCGTCTTTCTGGAAAGGCGGATAGCGTCCACGATCTTCGCAGGGTCATCGTCCATAAGGACGACGTCCGCTGCTTCGATAGCCGCATCCGATCCCATACTGCCCATGGCGATACCCACATCGGCACGCATCAGCACAGGAGCATCGTTAATCCCATCCCCGGCAAAAGCTACGGTCTGCTGATCCTTCGCCTTTTCCAGCAGTTCCTCTACAAATCTGACCTTATCTGCCGGTAAAAGCTCCGCATGATAACTGCGAATCCCCAGTGCAGCGGCTGTATTTGCCGCAACCTCTTCTTTGTCTCCTGTCAGCATGACCGTATTTGTTACGCCCAAAGCGTTCAACTTTTCAATCGCAGCCTTCGCAGACGATTTGATTTCATCTCCGATGACGATTGCACCGGCAAAAATACCGTCCACCGCCGTGTATATTATTGTACCATTTTTGTCAGTCTGTTTAAATTCAATATTTTCAAGCTTCATCAGCTTTTCATTCCCTGCCAGTACGCTCTTACCCGAAATCGCGGCTTTTACTCCGTGTCCCGCGATTTCTTCCAGTTTCTCGATTCTCGTCTTTATTACCGGTTTGCCATAAGCTTCGGTTACTGATTTTGCAATAGGATGGGTCGAAGCGCTCTCCGCATACGCTGTCATTTCCAGCAGTTCTTCTGCCGGCAGAGACGCCGGTAAAATCTCCCGGACGGTAAAAATGCCCTCCGTCAGCGTTCCCGTCTTATCAAACACTACGGTATCGAGCTTTGCCAGCGCTTCCATATAGTTGCCGCCCTTTACGAGAACGCCTTTCTTTGAAAGCGCGCCAATCCCTCCGAAAAAGCTGAGAGGCACCGAAATAACCAGAGCGCAGGGGCAGGAGATAACCAGAAACGTACAGGCGCGGATCATCCACTTCAACCACGCATCGTGCATCAGAAGCGGCGGAAGGGCGGCAACTGCCACGGCGGCAATGACGACAGCCGGCGTATAGTATTTTGCGAACTTCGTGATGAAGTTTTCGATCCTCGCCTTCCTGAGCGATGCGTTTTCCACGAGTTCCAATATCTGGGAAACTGTGCTGTCGTCGAATTCCTTTGTCACCTGCACGCGAAGAATACCGGAACCGTTGATGCAGCCGCTGAATATCTCTTCCCCTTTCTGAACCCTGCGCGGCACGGCTTCGCCCGTCAGTGCAGAAGTATCCAGAGCCGACTCGCCGGACAGCACGATACCGTCCAAAGGCACTTTTTCTCCCGGACGAATGACAATAATATCTCCGATTTCGATGTCATCCGGATCCACCTGCGTCACCGTTTCCTCGCGTTCCAAATTGGCGTATTCCGGCACGATGTCCATGAGTTCCGTAATAGAGGCTCTCGATTTATTGACCGCGAGATCCTGAAATACCTCTCCTACCTGATAGAACAGCATGACGGCTACCGCCTCCATATACTCGCCTACAGCAAAAGCGCCGAACGTTGCTAAGGTCATGAGAAAGCATTCATCGAACATCTGCTTGTGAAATATTCCGAGACCAGCCTTCTTCAATACATCATAACCGACTGCCAGATACGGAATCAGATACATCGCAAATCTCGCTATACCGTATCCAAACACGCCGCCTGGATTTACATGCTCCAGCACCGCTGCCGCGAGAAACAGTACAAATGACACGGCGATGCGTATGATTGTCTTTCGGATTTTAGGTGTCATGATAAACCTCCCTATGTAATTTTGCTCTGAAGAAATCATCTGGCCTTTCGGGCAAATTTTTTCACATATGCCTGTCAGCCGAAGCCGATTTCAATTTTTTCAGAGACAAAAAACAGACCCGAATGCGAACGATCCGGGCCTGCAGTTCCAAGCTGAAAAGTGATGAGAGAAATCCCTTCTGAATTTCTTAAAGAAGAACGGTACAGTCAGGCTCAACTTTCTTGCATTCTTTGACTACTTGATCCATGATAGAGTCAAACTTTTCGTCGTCAGCATCGATGGTGAGCTTCTGCGCCATAAAACTGATGGCAGCGTCATTTACACCGTCAATTTTCTTAATCGCTTCTTCCATCTTCGCAGCGCAGTGCGCACAATCGAGATCCTGCAGTTTATACTTTTTTTTCATATCGATTCTCCTTGATTTATCGTTCAGAGCTATGCTGAGGACACAGCCGCGTCTTCGCTTCATCCTAATCTTCGGTGAAGAAGCCGATTTTCCTTGCTTCGATCTGAATCGCAGCTGAAAATGTATCCGCTGTCACCGCAAAGAGGCTATCTGAAAGTGAACCTGCGCTCCGACATGCTGGCATCCCAGCGTTCTGGCACTCTGACATCCCAGTGCTCTGGCATCCCAGCGTTCTGG
>CAZGBL010000169.1:0-1995 GCA_964523955.1 uncultured Oscillospiraceae bacterium
CGGCGTCCGTTATACCTGTATAGGCATACGTCGGAACCAGCTCTTTCACCAGCGTTCTGATGTCTTCTGTCTCCTGGTAAGCATCCTTTTCCAGCTCCTGCAGCCGGTCGAAGAAGGTATCTTCATCCATTTCGATAGGCTTTCCGATATGTATCGTATGGTTCGGCGTATCCTGCATTCCTTCCTCTTCCATGAGAAGTTCCTCGTAGAGTTTTTCTCCGGGACGCAGACCCGTATATTCGATTTTGATATCCACATCAGGTTCGAATCCCGACAGCTTAATCAGATTCCGCGCCATATCGGCGATCTTTACAGGTTCGCCCATATCCAAGACGAAAATCTCTCCGCCCTTCGCGTAAGCGCCCGCCTGTAATACCAGCGATACGGCCTCCGGGATCGTCATAAAAAACCGGATGATATCAGGATGGGTCACCGTGACGGGACCGCCCTCCTTGATCTGCTTTTCAAACAAGGGGATAACCGAGCCATTTGATCCCAGAACGTTGCCGAATCGCACGGCCACATAATCCGTACTCGACTTCTTATCATATGCCTGAACGATCATTTCACAGATACGCTTCGTAGCTCCCATGATATTCGTCGGGTTGACGGCTTTATCTGTAGAGATAAGAATAAATCGTTTCGCGCCGTATTTATCAGCCGCTTTGACTACATTCAACGTTCCGAAAACGTTATTTTTAACCGCCTCATTCGGCGCGTCCTCCATCAGAGGCACATGCTTGTGAGCAGCGGCATGATACACGATATCCGGATGATAAGTCTCGAACAGCTTGTCGATTTTTCGCCTATTTCTCACAGACGCGATCATCGTCTGCAAATCCAGCTCCGGATGGCTTCTTTTCAATTCCTGCTGGATTTCATAGGCGTTATTTTCATAAATATCTACGATAATCAGCTGTTTCGGATGATTTTCAGCGATCTGACGGCAGATCTCACTGCCGATGGAACCGCCGCCTCCGGTGACCATCACCACTTTATCCGTCACATAATCCATGATTTCACCCAGGTTGACGCGGATCGGTTCCCTGCCCAGCAGATCCTGAATGTCCACTTCCTTAAAATCGCTGAGGTGTATCTCGTCGTTAATCATCTGATACATTCCCGGCAGCTTTTTTACCTTGCATCTTGTATTGTTGCAAATATTGAGGATATCCGCTATGTCCCGGCGCTCTGCTGACGGCATCGCCACGAGAATTTCCTCAACCTGAAATTTTTCTGCGGCTTCGATAATCTTATCCCGGCCACCATATATCATGATTCCGTGAATCGCCCGTCCCAGCTTGGCAGGGTCGTCATCGATAAAGCAGACAACCTTCTTTAAAAGACCTTCCGTAGCTGCAATCTCACGATATATCTTTTCCCCCGCAGCGCCGGCGCCTACTACCATGACTCTCTCAAGCGATCTGTCCGCCTGCATCTTTCTGTCCGATAACTGCCTGCGATATCTCCTCAAAAGCCGATAGAAAAAACGGCTGACACACAGCAGCATGGTTAAAATTAAAAAAAAGATAAAATAGCAGCTTCGCGGCATCTTATTATTTGTAATCTCACAGATGCCGCAATAGACCACACTGCACAGAACAGACGCATAGATGAGGTTCATCAGCTCCGCTACCGATGCGAACTGCCAGAGACTGTGATACAGCCGAAAAGCAGCAAAGATCAGAATTCCTGCCGCCATTGCAGGAACGATCAT
The DNA here is from genome assembly GCA_964523955.1 of uncultured Oscillospiraceae bacterium. Classification (GTDB taxonomy): domain Bacteria; phylum Bacillota; class Clostridia; order Peptostreptococcales; family Anaerovoracaceae; genus Alangreenwoodia. Next base: position 1,718 of record CAZGBL010000169.1, read on the forward strand.
ATGCTTTAAATTGTCAAGATACGCCGCTTCGATATCACCGTTAAATCTCAGGAGAAGCGCTCCGAAACCGGCTGCTGCAATACTGAAAATATCAAACAGGATCAGAGCCAGACGTCTTGCGTTTCGTGCTGTTCTTATTTTTTCTTTCATAAATGCATTCTCTTCCCGAATCTAAAGCAATTCATTGTTTCAAACTCAACTCCAAAATAAATTTTCATTCCTAATGCAAATCTTCATCCAAATATAAATTAAAACTGCCTCAGGCCTTCCCGCTCCTG
>CAZGBL010000169.1:2095-5011 GCA_964523955.1 uncultured Oscillospiraceae bacterium
CGTCTTCTCCCAGCCTTCTGCGAATGATATCCATGCCCTCGCCGAGATTCGGCGGACGGGAATCCATGTTGTGGCAATCAGAACCCAACAGATGAATATTCCCTTCCGAAAGCGTGCGCATCGCCCACTTATTTCCCCAGAAGCGCTTCAGAAAAGCCTCGGCATTCGATTGAATCAGCACATCTGCGGCGAACAATCGATCGATATTATCAGTCCTTTTCTGAAATGGTACATAACGTTCAATATGTACAACGATAGGATACAAATCTCTCGCCCGTATAGCTCTGAGCTCCCGAAACACGTTTTCCGACCATGTCTGAAAAGGCATTTCAATCAGGATATACTTTGTACCGGCAACAGCGAGCAGAGGCAGCTCTTCTGCGCCGGACATTCCCGAAAACATTCTGACCTCTGCGCCTGGATACAAGCGTGGAACGCTGATCTCCCGGCAGCAGGCCTCCTTCAAAAGCTGCCATGATTTTTTACGCCTTTTGAGAAAACTTGCCGGCGACTCATGCTCAGCGTAAAAGTGCGGCGTCGCAACTATGGATGTAATTCCTTGAGAGGCAGAAAACCGCAGCATCCGCAGCGACTCTTCCACACTCCTGCTTCCGTCATCCATTCCCGGTAAAATGTGTGCATGAAAATCCGTCATTTTTCTTCAACCTTTACTACACTTCCTTATTCTCCGGTACCTCCCCCTCTGTACTGACACCATATTTCCCATATTTCCCATATTTCCCATATTTCCCATACTTTCCGTAACGTCCATATTTTGAACCGTGACGCACGGCATGATCGTTAAATATGAAGCCCAATAGCTTGGCGTCTACAAAACGGAGCTGGCGCACGGTGTCCTTTATACCGTCGCGCTCCGAATAATCCTCTCTCACTGTAAGAATGATGCCGTCCAGATACTTTGACACAATCAGTGCGTCAGAAACCAATTCTACCGGCGGAAGATCTGCGATAATATAGTCGTAACGCTCTGCCAGAGCGTCGTATAATTCCGCCATCTGTGCCGACTCTAAAAGCTCTGTCGGATTTGGCGGTACATCCCCTGCCACGATAACATCCATATGAAAATTCTCTGTTTTCTGAACGGCCTCTTCTGCAGAAACCAATCCTACCAGCACATTTGAAAGTCCCGGAGACGCAGGCAATTTCAGACGGCTTGCAATCGTAGAGAGCCTGAGATCGCAATCGAGAAGGAGAATTTTTTTTCCTGTCTGAGCCATTGAAATCGCCAGATTCACCGCACTTGTGCTTTTTCCTTCCCCTGGAACCGAACTGGTAACGCCGATCAGCTTTCCCCGTTCAGCTGCGGCCAGAGAAAACATCACATTTGTGCGCAGCACCTTATACGCCTCTCGTACAGCAAATGAAGTATCCTCTCCTATGATTGAAAATCCGGCTTCCTCGTCGTTCTGAATTCTCGTCCTCCGTTTCCGGAAAATAATCCCTGTACTCCGCATCACTGACCGCTGCCTCCTCCCTTAACAGGATTTTCTTCTTCCTCCGACTGTGCTGATTTCACATCTTCATCGATGGTCTCCTTCACAGCCGCGTCCATTTTTCCGCCGTGGCCGCCTTGAAATCTTTCCGAAGCTTTATCCGATTTTCTGCTTCCAGACTTTCCTTTTTCTCTGTCAGGCTTACTGCCCGCGGACGGCTTCGCTTTATCCCGCGCATCCTCACTCTGGAGCGCGTTCCGTATATTTGAACCCTGTTGTGAGGTATAACCATAACTGCCCGCAGCTGCAGCTTTGTCGTCCTGCTTCATCGAAGGGATGACTCCCAGAACAGGAATATCCGCAAACAGTTCCGACAGCTGATTCTCTGTACGAATTACAGTATCGGTCAACTCCTTCAGGATAATCGCGGCTATACTGAGCAGCACTCCCAGCATCATCCCCATAGCTGTATTCTTCATCGTATTCGGCGACGACGGCGATTGCGGTATCGCTGCGTAATCTACCACCTTGACCGAGCTGTTGTCCACAGTTTCCATCATCATGGCAGAAGACTCTCTCACAAAGGTATTCGCCAGCTCCGCAGCCTCCTTCGGATCAGCGCTCGTAATGACGATCTTCAGCATTTCTGTTTCATTTACCGCCGAAGCGGAAAGCATACTTTTAAGTTCCGCCGCACTTCGGTCTGCTCCGGATTTTTCAATCACCCTATCTGTCAAAGTCTGACTGTTAAGGAGCGCCACATAAGTATCTACGAGACTCTGAGACGCCGTGAGATCCGACTGAGTAATCGTCTCTGAGGACACTGTTCCCTTACTATTGTTGATATACAGCATTGCCGTCGCCTGATACAGCGGCGTCACAAAAAAATAGGTATAACTGAACACCGCAGCTGCTCCGATCACAGCGCAAAGAATAATAATCCATATTTTCCGCCACAATACGGATAAAAGCTGTATCAGATCTATTTCAATATATCTTTCTTCATCTTTCATAAAATTCAGGTATTCCTTCCACAAGCTAAAGATTAGGACGCGCCACCCCGAAATAATCGAGAACCACGTAAACATTCGCTTCCGATTCCAGTCGGATTACCACGTTTTTCATCTGATTCTCCTGCTGGTCAGTCATCTGTGAATACAGATTTTTCAATTCAGAGATCTCCGCCGCATACGTACTTCTCACATATGCCTCCGACAAAAAGCCGCCGCTGTTTCGATACGCCATGGCGTCATTTAAGCATGACATCAACAGATTCATCGCATCCTGAACAATCTGATCCGTAGTTTTTACATATACCTGAGTCTTGTATTTCTCTGTCATATTTTTCAGATAACCTGCGATCCTGCTCTCTTCTTCGATTTCTTCCTCTGTGTATTCAGGATCAGACGGACTTACCGTACCGGAACCGGAGCCGTTTTCGCTGTCCGTGCCGGAGCCGTTT
>CAZGBL010000170.1:0-2453 GCA_964523955.1 uncultured Oscillospiraceae bacterium
GATTGTGGGAGCGCGAAGCGCGAAACAATCTGGTATCAGGTTTTGACCCTAACATCATTATAGTACGATATAAAAGGAATAACTATAAATTAAAAATAAATTTCCGTGAATGAACGAAAATACCGAAATATAAAATATTCACGGAATTTATTGACGAAATTGAGGCAATATTGTATAATTATAGAGCAAAAAATAAAAATAAATTGTTCTAAGTGACGAAAAAGAATTTGATATGGAAATATAAGTATTGAGGAAAGGGAGCCGATAGTGTGGGAAAGAAAAAACATTTCAGAAGATGGGCTTCTATGATTCTTGCGGTAATGCTTCTTTTTAACCAGATACCGATAGCAGCGGTTGACAGCGAAAGCGTATATGCAAGAGAAGGGAATGAAAAGACAACAGAACAGATAACAGAGGAAAGTGCAGCAGCGGCGTTAGAGGATGCCGATGCTATTTTGTCTGCAAAGAATGCGGATGCCGTATCAGATGCGGATGAGATCATAGCGGATGTGACGGCGGATGATATGCAGGAGGAAGCCTCCGGCGATATAGAAGGTACGCAGGAACTTATATCCTCAACGGGAACGGCAGAGAATCCGGATGAGGGGGACATTGTTATCGATAATACATCTGACTGGGAAATCTCTGCGGCAGAAGAGGGACAGATTCTGCCGGTATACAGCCAGGATGTCAGTACGCTTTCTTTGACGGAAGCAGATGCCGGAATCAGTTTGACGCAGATCGCCGTCAATCATTATGAATTACATATAAAATGGCAGGTAAGCGGTGCGCAGGAAGAAATAGTGACGCTGGCGCTTGGCATGGATGAAATGATTTATGACAGCCTGCCCGAATCTGTAAAAGCCGATGAGGACGGGATCTGCAGGATCACTGCGGAAAATGGGGAAGCGCTCCTTATGGGAAAGGAGACGGACGAGGACGGGGCGCGCATCCTGCTGGTATATGAGCAGAATGGAGATGGAGAGCTGTCTTTGGATCTTGCGCTGTCTAATGAAAATATCACAGAAGAACACAACAGTATTATCACCGCGCAGTGGCTGGGCGAAGACGGCGCGTGGATTGTTGCGGACCAGGCAGAGGTACCATGGCTGGCAGCGGCCGTGGCAAGCCCGGAAACAGAGACAGAAGCGGAAGCGGAAAGCGAATCAGAGGAAGAAGAGACGACAGAAACCATAAGCGAGCCGGAAACCGAAACGGAAGAAGATTCAGACACGGAGACAACAAGTGAGCCGGAAGCGGAGAGTGAGATAGAAGGTAAGCTTGCGTCCGAGACGGACAGTGAGATGGAAACAGAGCTGTTTACTGAGATAACCACGGAGCCGGAGACGGAGGAATACAGCCAATATGCGGCTGCGGCCACGGCGGAAGCAGAAGGTACGCCGGGTATAGCTGCATCGAGTGAAATAAGGCGGTCGAAGTTCATAAGTATTGCGGCCGATTCGATTGATATGTCAGATTATATTACATCTGCCGAGTTTACTCCTTCTGAAATAGAAGAAGGGGAATTGGTGCAGTTAAGCATCGGATATAAAATTCAGTCTGTAGAACTGACGAATGCAGGAACGAATAAATTGACATATCAGCTGCCGGAAGGAATAGCCCCTTTTGAAACGGCTGCCGGTACGGTTTATAACAAGAATAGAGAAGCGGTAGGAACGTATGAGATTACAGCATCTGGCGGCATTACGATTACTTTTAATGATGCATTTGTGCTGTCGGGAAATTCCATTACCGGTGAAATCCATTTTTGGACGTTGTTGAGTGCACAAGGAGATGGGGAGGAACATGAGTATCAGTTTTCCGTGAGCAATCAGATAACGGCAAAGATTAAAATTAAGGAAGTACAGACGGAATCCAACGGCGAGACGGAACAGAAGACAGATCTTTACGTGAAAAAAGAGGAAACTTCGTTTGATGAAGATACTCAGAAAGCTTCTTATAAAATCACTATAGGTACAAACTACGGAACGAAAGATAATATTTCTTTTAACGATGATTTTTCGGAAGCAAAGGATTCGTTCGGAAATCAAGTAACGGGAACAATAAGCGAGACAGGAACGATTGTTAAAATAGATCAAGATGGAAATAGTGGGGAATTAAATTTCGATGATTATTTCGACACAGCGAATGGCGATATTACTTTGAAAGAAGGTGTGAAACTGCCTTTGCTGAAGGCCGGGGAGAAGTATGTCATAACATATGATATGCAGTTTGAAGGTATCGATGAAATGAATGGTGACGTGAGCCTATCGAATACGGTAGCGGTATCGGATGGGCGCTCATATCCGAGTGATCGTGCAGATATCAGCTTTAACCACACTTATATTAAAAAATCGAGCGCCTATGATTCAAAAACAGATAAAATTAGCTGGCAGATAGAAATCAATGATTTTGGCGCTGATTTAAATGGGATGACATTAAGTGATGTTCTG
>CAZGBL010000170.1:2553-4955 GCA_964523955.1 uncultured Oscillospiraceae bacterium
CTACGCGCAGCTATCTGTGGAATGTAGTGATTACTCCGCCTGCAGATGGTATAAAAGCCGGAGCATATTATCTTGATACCATGTCTGCCGTAAATCCTCTTAATCAGGGGGAGAATGGAGTACATTATATTACATCTGAACAGCTTGAAGCTATGACGGTAAAGTATCAGGATGAGACGAAAGAAGACGTATCAGAGTCTGTTTATGAGAAGCAGGTAAAGGTCGATGGAAATTGGGTTGCGTATACTGGAGAAAAAGAAGGTCCCTTTTCTGAATTTCGTATTTATTTTAAAGAGGACGTAAACGTAGGAGAAGCAATTGTTCTTTCGTATCGCACCACAGCGGAACTTGCAGATATGTTGGAGGGAGCTGTTTGGACATTTACGAACAGCGGAACATTTTTCCAGGATAAAGGTTCAACAAACGACAGTGACAGCACAAAGGAATCGAAAGGCGGTTATCTGAAAAAAGTAGGCATGTTTTTAAATAGCGACGGAGAGGTTGAGCTGGGAGGGGAGGGCAGCACAAAAGTCTACGATGAGTGTAAGGGAATCCTTTACTATAACATTACTGTGAATGAGACGCAGAGTATGAAATATGGTGATGGCGATATTGTCGTAGAAGACATTTTGCCGGAGGGAACCACACTATATCAGGGCGCTTATAAAATAAATGCATATTCGACATCGAACGCTATAAATGATAAGGTGGTCAAATTTTATTGGAATAATAGCCAGAACAGTAATATGTTTGACGAAGCTAGTGGCACCATTAATAGTGTTTATGTTTCTCCTATGAAAATCGATGAAATGGCGAGCTGGAGCTATGATGAGCAGACCAGGAAATTAACGATTCACATTCCCCAGTCTGTATATGGTTATGTGGATGCTTCGGAATCACATATTGTTCGGGTTTTTTACGCTGCGCAGATTACAGATGCACTTGGAAAGAATGAAACAAAGGAATACAAGAACAATGCTACTATGTATTTGAATGAAACAGAGAAAGCAACGGATTCGGTGACAGATACCGTGACGTCTTCTTATATTACCAAGATGTATCAGGCTGCGGATGCAGGAGATGAAGCCTCTTACCGTATACTGGTTAATCCAACAGGTGCGCAATTGGCTGGGGGATCAACTCTCACATTGGTGGATGTATTGGATTATACGAAACACACGGTCACATATACAACCGGTGGGACTTCTGTTACAAAACAGTATATTAATAGCGTTAGTTTAAAACCAAACTCTTTTCATTTATATAATTTGAATGCCGATGGTTCAACGGGAAGTGAAATCAGTACTTCGTTGTATACGGTTCGTTATGGGGAAGATGAAGCAGGTACAAAGTATCAGATGGAGATACAGATTCCCGATGAAACGCCGTGTGTGTTGGAATATACATACAAATTTTCTGTGGATGCGGCTGCGCTCAAAAACGCTGGTCTGGACAGCTATGATGTAGTGAATGATGTTAACCTGAGCGGAAGTATTACAGATGAAAGCGGAGATAAAAGCGAAATAAAAACGCAGGACAGCGGAGCGAGCGCAGATACGGACAGCCTTCTTTTGACAAAGGTAGATGAGGATAATCAGGTTGTTTATCTTAAAGGGGCGAAATTTCAACTGCAAAAATATACTGGATTACAAACTGATGAGGACTGGTCAGCGGATAAAAATTGGCAGAATGTGAAAATTTATGAAACGGGCGAAGATGGGACGGCATCATTGGCAGGGCTTAGTGAGAAAACGGCATATCGTCTGATAGAAATCGAGGCGCCGACGAATTACATTTTAGATGAGACACCACAGTATTTTTATGTGGGAACAAATACAGAGAGTTTCCCATCAGGATTTGTAACAGAGGCAGCTAAGAATAAGACGGCAACGGGCGCTATTATAGTTACAAATAAAAAGTCAGATAAGGATTACACTTCTGTTTCGATAGAAAAGATATGGGAGGATGCGAAAGGAAACTTACTGCAATTAGAGGATATTGTAGATGGGAATGAGAAGCAGATTGACCATATCATAATAAATCTGTATCAGAAAACGGAGGCTGATGCGGAGATTACGGAGACAGAGGAACCGTACCGTACAGCAGAGCTTAGTCACGATGATGATAATAACTGGTATTATACGTTCAACAATCTGCCAAAGACAGACAAAGAAGGAAATACATATTATTATTATGTAAGGGAAACAGGTAAGGCAGAAACAGCAGATGGAACAGAAACAGACCTGACACAGAGCTATGAGGCATCGATAAATGTAACAGAGGGAATCCGCGGCGGGACGCTTCGCTTGACCAATAAGAAAAAGGCAGTAAAAACAGAAGTTACGGTGACAAAAAACTGGGCGGAAGGAAGTGTGACACAGCCAGTTCCGGTGATATTGTAT
>CAZGBL010000171.1:0-4930 GCA_964523955.1 uncultured Oscillospiraceae bacterium
GACCCGCATTCTCAATGGCAAAAATAAAAAATCGCAAAACTTCACTTTATTTTAGCATGGCCTTCTTATTTATCTGCCTCTAAAGGAATCGCTCAGCGCCGCAAAAATGTTCCTTCTGCCATTTTGATTCAATAATATATCACATGGTCAGGACATCTGTCAGGTACGCAAAAAATACCCTTACACCATTTCTGATATAAGGGTTCCGATGCAGCCAAAGGCTCCGATCACAGGCTGGTGATCGGAACCCTTGGCTGCATTCCTAGGTCTGTTGCAAAATACAATTTTTACAGAAATCATCCTCATAAAATATAAAAAAACAGCGGGAGAAATCATGAAAAGTTCGTGGTTTCTCCCGCTAAATTATCGAGCCGATTTTCTCAAAAATCTATTTTGTTTGCAATAGACTTTCCGAAAATTCCAGTATTTCTTTTTAGCCGTTCCATCGCCGGACTACATCATACCCATGCCGCCCATTCCGCCGCCGCCTGTGTTTGCGAGAGCTTCGAGAGGATTGTCGCTCTTGATGTCTACCACACAAGCTTCTGTAGTCAGGAGCATTGCAGATGCGGACGCAGCGTTCTGAAGTGCAGATCTCGTAACCTTTGTCGGATCTACGATTCCTTCTGCCATCATATCCACATATTTCTCTGTCGCAGCGTTAAAGCCGACACCGGCTTTGCTTCCCTTTACCCTAGCCACGACGACAGAGCCTTCAAAGCCTGCGTTTTCAGCGATCTGCCTTACAGGCTCCTCCAGAGCTCTCTGAATGATAGCTGCGCCCGTCTTCATATCGCCTGAAAGCGTCTTCACATATTTTGCGACAGCAGGAATGACATTTACCAGCGCTACGCCGCCGCCAGGAATGATACCTTCTTCTACTGCAGCCTTCGTAGCATTGAGAGCGTCTTCTATTCTGAGCTTCTTCTCCTTCAGCTCTGTTTCTGTCGCAGCGCCTACCTGGATAACAGCTACGCCTCCTGCCAGCTTAGCCAATCTTTCCTGCAGCTTATTCTGGTCGAATTCGGACTCGGTTTCTTCCATCTGAGCCTTAATCAGCTTAATTCTATCCTGAATGTCTTCTGTCTTGCCCGCGCCGTGGACGATAACCGTATTTTCCTTAGAAACCTTAACCGTATCAGCCACGCCCAGCATGTCGAGAGTCGCTTCCTTCAGATCCATACCGATCTCTTCTGAGATCACAGTACCGCCTGTAAGCACTGCGATATCCTGGAGCTGATCCTTTCTTCTGTCGCCGAAGCCCGGAGCCTTGACGCATACGCATTCAAACGTACCTCTGAGCTTATTCAACACGATCGTAGCCAGCGCTTCGCCTTCCACGTCATCGGCGATGATCAGGAGCTTCCTTCCCTGCTGAACAATCTGCTCGAGAATCGGAAGAATTTCCTGGATGTTGGAAATCTTCTTGTCAGTGATGAGAATATATGGGCTGGAGAGGTTTGCTTCCATCTTCTCTGTATCTGTAACCATATACGCGGAGAGATAACCTCTGTCAAACTGCATGCCTTCTACAACTTCCAGCGTCGTCCCCATAGACTTGGATTCCTCTACTGTAATAACGCCTTCTTTGCCCACCTTATCCATCGCTTCCGCAATAAACTCGCCGATCTCCTCTTCTCCTGCAGAAACGGATGCGACCTGCGCGATATTTTCCTTGCTCTCTACCGACTTGGAAATAGACTTAAGCTCTTCTACTGCCACATCTACCGCGCCCTGCATACCTCTTCTGAGAACCATAGGATTCGCGCCGGCAGCTACATTTTTAAGCCCTTCTTTTACGATAATCTGCGCTAAAAGCGTAGCCGTTGTCGTTCCATCACCGGCAGCGTCATTCGTCTTTGTAGAAACCTCTTTTACGAGCTGAGCTCCCATATTTTCATATGGATCTTCCAGATCGATATCCCTCGCGATAGTAACACCGTCATTTGTGATCAGCGGACTGCCGAAAGATCTTTCGAGAAGCACATTTCTTCCCTTCGGTCCGAGCGTCACTTTCACTGTATTTGCCAGCTTATCAACACCTGATTCAAGCTTTCTTCTAACTTCTTCGCCAAACTGAATTTCCTTAGCCATATTATTTCTCCTTTATCTTTCTTCTTGTCTGAAATTCAATTCAGACATACACATCATTATTTCCATCCACACTCGTATATCATCATCAAAGTGCGACGTGCGTCATACAGACACGCAGATTGACCTCTCGCCAGTGGAGTACCGATTATTCTCCGGCCCACTGCCGTCAGTGTTGCTTCATCCCGCCGTCTGCAGAAGCAAAAATCCTCGTCTAATTAAGCTAAAAGCCTAAACGCGAAGCATCTCCCGACAAGCTCCAGCCGTCGTCTTTTCCTTAGTCGAGAACTGCGAGAATATCGTGCTGAGGCAGAATAATAACTTCTTCGCCGTCAATTTCGATCTCTGTGCCGCCGTACTTTTTGAAAATAACCTTTTCGCCCGGAGCGACCTGAATCGTAACTTCATCTGTGCCCGGACCGACAGCCAAAACTTCGGCTACCTGAGGGATTTCCTTATTTGCGCTGGTGAGAATAATACCGCCCTTTGTCTTTTCTTCCGCTTCCAGGCGCTTGATTACAACGTTATCACCTAATGGTCTGATCATATTAAAAATCTCCTTTCAACTGTTTCTGCACAGGAATCGCCCTTGCTTTTCATCCACATTCAATTCAATAGTTTAAAGCAGAGCAGAACTCCTGACAAGCTCGCTTGTCAAGGACGACGCGAGCGCTTGAAGCAAGCGCCAGGAGCTTTCGCTCAGCCGGGTTTCTGCGGGGGATGATTACCCAACCGCCCAAAATCGGAAACAGAACCCGCCGCTTACAGAAGCGGGGGACATCTGGCGCTTGTTATAAAATGGTTTTATGTCATATTTTCGTTTTGTTAGCACTCATCGTCTTCGAGTGCTAAAACTAATGTAACGCTTTTAAATCGCCTTGTCAATACATTTTCTTTAATTTTCCTCAGCTTTACAAATTTTCCTTAGCATAATAAAACAGATACTGCTGTGCAAATCCGCTGCGTTCTCCAAAATGTTTCCCGGCATATTTCGACATCCCTTTGACATCTTCTTTGTCAAAGCCATAAAGCTCTGACATAATACGCTTCATCCACACATCCAGTGGGAAACTTTCATATTTGAGAAGTCCAAATAATAGAATACAGTCCGCTACCTTTGGTCCTACGCCCGTTAAATTCTGTAAATAATCTCGCGCTTCCGAATAATCAGCGCTGCGCAGGGCAGAAAGCGTTTCTTCCCCATCCCGCGCAACAGCCTGCGCTGTCGCCAGCACATACTTATCACGATAACCCAATCTGCACACGGAAAGATCGGACAGTGACAACTCTGCCAGACGTGCCGCCTTTGGAAATGAAAAGCGCTCTCTTCCTCGATATACTCCGATGGATTCGCCGAAATTAACACAGAGCGAATCGATGCACTTGCGGATTCTCGGGATATTAGAATTTTGAGAAATGATAAAAGAGATCACAGCTTCCCACGGATCCTGCTGCAGCAGACGAATTCCGCTGCCGTAATCCACGGCCTTGCTCATGATCTGATCTTCTTCTGACAAAGCCTGCTTTATCATGCCATAATCTCTGCCAAGATCGAAATAATCGAACCAAAATTCCTCGAAATCTCTCTTCCCACAGTTTTTCATAATCAGAACGCCGCCTTCTCTATACAGACTGACAGCACGGCCTCCTGCCACGCCAGTATAGCTGCCGTCTGCTTCCAGTTCCCACCTGAAACACTGTCCGCACTCAAATATATGTGTCAGATCGAAATCACAAACATTTTCCATCCTGAGGATACGCATTTTTTCATTATATGATACATCGTATTCCAAACATTTCTTATTTTCAGAGTTTTTCATATTTTCCGCATTTCCTTTTTCCACTCTGATAATAGCTCCTCGCCTTCTGCTTCAATATCTCATAGCGCCGTGGATTTTCTATTTTAAACGCAGCAGACGCCAGTTCAAATCACTCGGTGCGCCGAGGCGGTTCCGACGTCTCATCTGTCAGGACGCAGACCCCGAATTTCAACATTGACAGAAAGTATATTGAAAGCTGTCATTTTTTCGACTTCCTCCGCCACCAACTGTTGAAGTTCTTCCGCCTTTCGATGAAGACCGGAACCATATTGAAAGATCGCCGCGATGTAGATCGCCACGCCGTCCTGCCGGTTTTTAAAGCTGCACTTAAGAACCTCTGCCACATATTTCGATGAGCTGCAGATATAGAGAATCAATTCCGTGACAGTTTTATCCGAAATCGTAAATTCTCCCAGATAACTGTAAGTAGGACGTACCACACTCTTTTCCTGTATCGCGCCCTGTCGGTCATTTTTACCCCACAGAATGCGGAGAGGCATCATGAAATAGCCGGAAAACTGTGGCTTTATCTCAAACGTCGGTACGGGAATCACATGCTTTCCCTGTTCCTTTCTTTGGCGCAGAGCCGTGGTGATCGCATCTTCGCTGACGATATCTTCAATGTGAATCATCTCTGATACTTCCGGCAATTCCAGTCTTTTGCAGATCTTAGCGATCATTTCCTCAGAAGTTCCAAGCACCAGAAGACTCTTCGGCGCTACCTCGCAAATCTTCTGCGCCACCGCCCTGCGGCTCTCCTCATCCTGAAAAATCGCTGTCTTTATAGCGCTCACCTTATTTTCATCCCTCTTCGCCGAATGCCCGGCCTGAACTGTATTCTGATAAATAAACAGACCGTCATCAATAATTCCTTCGATTTTTCGGTCGCGGCACACATTCATAGACTGGTAGCTTTTTCCAGTTCCGCTTTTTCCCACAAGACCAAAGACTTTCATACTGCCTTCTCCTTGTATAATGTATTTAGGTTGTTCAAGGGATACCTATAAACCCTTAGACCT
>CAZGBL010000172.1:0-2099 GCA_964523955.1 uncultured Oscillospiraceae bacterium
CTCTCCGCAGGCTGCTGCAATGCGCTCTCCGCAGGCGTCGGAACACTCTGCGGCTCATCGCTTATGGTAATATCCGGAGACGCCACTACAGGCATAACATTTTCATTCTGATCCTTTTCCGCCGGGTGATTTCCTCCGGCGCCGTCTTCGCTGCCTTCTCCTCCGTCTTGTCTTCCGTCCGTCTTCGATACCTTGCCGCCGGAAGAAGTATTCTCTTTTACATCAGGCGCCGGAGGCTCCGGTTCGACAGGCTCTTCTTCCTTCGGCACAAACCAACGATCGATCAGTGCCGTCTCATAACCATAATCGAAATAAGTATAGACCGCAGCGTCTGCCCCTTCTGGCATCTCAAAGGTTCTTCCCTCATCGATGCCAAATTCCAGATCGATCAGCCGCAAGCTTTGATTGTTGGAAAAAATGACGCCGAGCCCAAACAACGCATAGCCGTAATACGAATTGTAACGGTAGTAGGTCGTTCCGGCTTCGGATTCTACAGAGGTTGTCCAGTCCGCATATACCGTGCGCCCTTCAGAAGGCGATATGATTTCTACGAGAACGGCAGCTCCAGGCGGAGCGTAAAATGTCTCATAAGAAGTGCTCATTCCCGCTAAGCGGAAAGAAACGGAACCTCCTTCTGCGGGCTGCTGCGTTGTCACTTTCCCCAGATGCGGCGTCCCCAGTACAGGATATGCTCCTCCGCTTTGGGTCCAGACGTTTCTCGCTTCCTTCCCTCCATCCAGCAGATAAGCGATTTCTCCCATGCCAAACTGCTCTTTGGAGGCTTCTGTTACATTTTCCGTCTGAACCGCACCGCTGCTGTCTCCGATGAGCGCTTCCCCGAGTTTTGTTTCATCGCTCTCTTCACGGTCGTCCTCTCCTGCATTCTCGTCTCCGAAATCCACAGGATCCGCTTTCTCCGAACCTGTCACCGAACCATTTCTCAGTAAAATATCTTCCATACTATAGGCGTCATTGATTTCTGTTTCACAGGCGCAGCGGCCTGCCAGGGTTCCGCCGACAGCGCTCGTCTCCGTCTGTTTCTCTGATGTTTCCGCAGAATCCGGACAGTTTACAGCCACTTGACCGACGTTATGCACGTAGGAAAGCGTTTCTCCCCGGTGGGAATTTACAGCCGCAGCGGCGTCTGACGCACAGAATCCGCTGATTCCCACGAGGCCTCCCCCATAACCGCAGCCTGCAGGGATTTCTGCCGCATCGACGGTACTGTCAGCCGTCAGCGACAGCTCTACGCTTCCTGCGTTATAGGAGTCGGAAATCGTCCCGTTTACCGCTCCTCCCGACAGGCCTCCCGCCATGCTCACAGCCGACGCTGTCCCGGAGGAACTGCCGGAAATTTTTCTGCTCAATTTTACCGCGCCCGTATTCACGCACAAGGACAGGTCTGCACCGGTGTATCCCGTAATTCCTCCGGCCGCTGCGCCCCGATATGCCGGCGGCGTCTGCATTCCGCTGTCCCAATCATAGGCGCTTTGAGAAGAGCCTTCTCCGTCAGAACTGCGGTGTACATAACAGGCATCTGTCGTAATTTCACCCGTGTTGCCGGAGCTTTTCACTTCCGCCTGAGCATAACCGGCAATGCCGCCCACGTACAGGATATCGGAACCGCTGCCGGCCACCTTGCCCGTATTTTCGCAATTTTCTATGGCTCCTTCAAAGATCTGTCCTGCGATTCCGCCTGCTGCCAGAGTTCCTTTCGTCCACTGACTGTAATTCACAGCGCTGCCCGTGACAAGGGCCACATTGCCTATATTGGTGCATTGAGTAAAAAAGGATTTGCTGCCGTATCCGGCAATGCCGCCCACCGTCATGGCTTCTCCGGGGTTTTGACGCTCTGCCGACACCGAAGCAGCGCTGATGCACTGCGTCAGATTTCCATCTGATACATAGCCCGCCAGGCCTCCCGAAAAAACGGCAAAGCTGACCGGCTCTCCTGTCGCCGCTGCGCCGGAGGCACCTTGAGAGCCTCCTTCCGTTCCAGAATCTCCGGACGTGCTGTCGGTTCCTGCATCTCCAGATCCGCTGGAAGAACCGTCTCCCGATCCCTCTCCTGCGCTTCCTTCTCCTGCGCTTCCTTCTCC
>CAZGBL010000172.1:2199-3446 GCA_964523955.1 uncultured Oscillospiraceae bacterium
GTCCGGACTCTCGCCGCCGTCTCCGGCATTTTCGTCCGGACTCTCGCCGCCGTCTCCGGCATTTTCGTCCGGACTCTCGCCGCCGTCTTCCGATTTTCCCAGAGCGTACAGCTTCCAGCCCTCAAATCGGTAGAAATATCCCGACTCTTCACATTCCGGTATATCGAACGTACATTCCGGCATCGTCACCACGGCGCCTTCCACCGTCTCGATATCAGCCGGAGCCTCTCCGGTAATTCCTTCTTCTGCCGTAAAGCGCAGCTTCACTTCCCTCGCCCATATTCCGTAAAGCGTGGTGGAGAAGCTCGGAACCTCATAAGTGTCTCCCGCCTTCCAGGTTTTTCCGGTGCCGGAATCATACCAGCCGGTCAGCTGATATCCTTCTAACTTCAGGACTCCCTGATCCGGCAGTACGATCTCTTCTCCCGGCTGCCACATTCCGTCGGCATGAATTTCTCCTGTGATGGCGTCCCTGTATTCAAAGTCCGGAGCGCTGCTTTCAAAGACGATTTCCGTTTTCGGTGCCCACAACGCCGTCAGCGTCACATCCGATTCCGGCATGACAAAGCTGTCGCCGGGGCTGATATTTACCGTTTTCTCTACCGTCTCATTCTCTTCCTCATCGAAAATCGTATACCGGGTGGTCCAGTACCTGAGATAATATCCTGTATAAGACAGATCTCCTGCCGCTGCCGTCCGAATCGTCTTTCCCGCCGCATAAACACCGCCGGCAGGAAGACTGCCCGACAGATTTTCCTCAGAGGAAAGGCCGGAAGAATAGGTCGCGGTATAGCCCACAGTTACTTTTACAACCCTGCTCCATCCGCAGGAAAAGGCGATGTCGTAACCGGCTGCCGCATCCGCGCGATAGATGGCGCAAAGACGGTAATAAAATTCCCCGGAAGTATCCGTCGGCGGCGCAAAGAAAGCGTCTGCCGCTCCCTGGACAGGTTCTAGGACGGTTCCCGTTTCATCGGTACAGCGATACCATTGGAAGGTCATCGAGCCTTCTCCGCTGCCGTCCGGATTTTCAGAGATTTCCGCTCTCAGCGAGCCTTCTGTCAGAAGCGGCTCTTCCTCTTCCGCAGGAGGAGCGTCTGTTTCCTCCCCAGAGACGCCGTCAGCATCGCTATCTCCGCTGTCGTCATTCTCGCCGCTGCCGCCGTTTCCGCTGCCAGCTCCATTGCCGCCGTCGCTATCTTCGCTGTCGCCGACATCGCCGTCTTCTCCTGCATTGCCGCCGTCGC
>CAZGBL010000172.1:3546-4914 GCA_964523955.1 uncultured Oscillospiraceae bacterium
CGCCCTGCTCAGTTCCCGCCGCTTCATTCGTTCCTATCCGGATTTTCCCGGAGGTATAGCAGTTCTGCACGTCGGTATACGCCCCTGCGTATCCTAAAAGTCCGCCTGCATATCCGGATTCCGACGTCACCGTCATATTTCCGCTTCGATAATCGTTATGTATTCTCAGAGCATCGTCCTCTCTTCCGGTGAGATATCCCGCCAGCCCTCCGGCAAACGCCGTCTGGCCGCTGACCTCTATCTCTCCCGTACTTCCGCTGTTCACCACAAGACCGCCGTTTTCCACTCTTCCTGCGATCCCGCCTGCGTAGCTCCTGTTATTCGACGCTCCCTTTATCTTCAGGCTTCCCTGGGCTTCCGCTCCTTCGACTTCAGCCTGTTCGGCCGCTCCAAAAAATCCTCCGGCATAGATCAAATCGTCCGACGACGACGCTTCGATATTCACATTTACCGTCACATCGTGAATCTCCGCATTACAGGCAAACCCTGCCAGTCCTCCTACATAAAGCGTCCCGTTGTGTTTTTCCGCCAGGATGCTTCCTTCCAGCTTCAAATTCGATACGGTTCCTTCCAGATAACCGAAGAAACCGCTGTAAGTAAAGCTGGCCGGAGATTCTTCCGTACCCAGCGCAAACCCGCTGATCTCATAGCCTGCGCCGTCAAACGTGCCGGCAAATGGATGCTCCTCACTGCTGCCAACAGGAATCGTCCACTTCACATCCGTCATGTCGATATCGCTTCCTAACGCCACCGTCTTTTCCGAAAAACTGTCGCCGCTGCTGACAAGCAGCGCCAGCCCTTTCAGCTGAGCTGCCGACGTCAGAGTAAAACAGACGTCCTCCGGAGTATACCAGGAAATATCGACAGTCTGTTCTTCCGGCTGTTCTTCCTCCAGAAGCGCCGCCGCGTTTTCTTCCTCTCCCGCTGCAGCCGCTGCGGCTTCCTCAGAGTTGGAATTATCTTCCAATCCTGCAATTTTCGTATCAGACAGCTCATTGCCGGACAGCTCGCTGAGATTTTCTTTCACCCGGTCGAGAACTGCCTGGCCTTCCTCTGGCGTCAGCATATGATTTTCCTCTGCGTCCTGCTGCGGACGTTCCAGATCGGAATCCTCAAAGGCTTTATCCACCTCATCATTCGCAGAAGAGCTCGAAGCGCCCTCTGCGGCGTCTTTTTCTGCCGCGTCTTTTTCGGATAAGTCAGCTGCATCGGACGTGCCAGCCAAACCGGCCGGATCAGATATGTCGGAGCTGAGGAATTCATCTGGATCGGACAGACTTCCGCTGCCATATTCCTTTGAAATATCCGCTCCCTGAAATCCCTGAGAATAGGCTCCGCTTCCTGCAGTATTATCACTGTTTCCTGCAG
>CAZGBL010000173.1:0-4875 GCA_964523955.1 uncultured Oscillospiraceae bacterium
GTTTTATCAGAAACTGCGGTTCTAAAACAGGAAAAAATCTCCTGTTTTGTTTCAATCGTATTGTTTTAATCGTAGCAGAGCTCCCGACAGGCTCTCTTGTCGAGGACGAAGCGAACGCCTGCAGCAAGATCTGGCAGATTTCGCTCAGCCGGATTTCGGCGGGGGAGGATTCCCGAACCGCCGAGCGTCGGAAACGGAACTTTACCCCACGCATCCTCATTCTGGAGTGCGTTCCGTGAGACTTTCCCGATTGCCGAGCGTCGGAAGCGGAACTCGACGCTTACAGAGGAGGGAGACATGCGGCGTTTGCCATATGGGATTTTGCAGAGGTTTGTTTTAAAATCTGTTTTTCATATGCAAATCAAGAACGAGGAAAAATGATATGAAGATATATGTAAGAGTGAAGTCGGCGGGAAAGCGCCGTCCGGTATTCGATGACGCGGATTATGATCTTTCCGAATCCGTATCGACGGTAAGGGAATTTTTGGAAGAAATCGTGCGGGTGGAGACGGAACGATATAATCAAAAAGGGACGGACGTACAGGTGATCCCTTTCTTGACGGACGAGGAGATCAGCGATCAGGCAGAGATCGGAAAGGTGGGATTCGGACGCATTTTTTCGGATCAGAAGGCGGATTTTAAAGCAGCGGCGGAAAATGCCGTTCGGTGCTTTGAAGACGGATTGGTGCGCGTATTTCAGAATGAAAAAGAGCTTACGGAGCTGAACATGCCTGTTGAAATTCAGGAAGGCGACCGCTTCACATTGATACGACTGACATTTTTGGCCGGAAGGTTATGGTAAGTGTTCGCCGGCGCGGCGTGAAGCGACAGGAGGAAGGAAAGAAAGAATACGACATCAGAAGGAGGTCGGCGAACGGTATGTTCGAGAGACGCGTTTTATTCGGAGCATGAGCTGATTCCGCTGACGAAAGCGGGAAGGAAAGACAGCGGCGATAAAAGGAAAAAGACAGCGGATCAGCGTCTGTGATGGGATAAAAACGGTGGAGGTTGAGGCTGACGCAGAAGGCGACGACGCGGGTCAGCGCCTATGGATGGGATAAAAACAGCGGGAGCAAGAGTTTCATAATACAGAAAGGCGGGCGGAGATGAATCGAATCCATGCGGAAATAGATAAAAAGAAAACGGAGAAAATGAAGCAGAAGGCGCAGAGGGAAGGCGGACTTTGCAAGGCTTTGTGCGATCTCGCTTACAATTCTTACAGAGGAAATGAATTTTCTGATTTATGGAATCAGCTGATACGTATTTACGGAAAAGAACCGAAGGAGCTGAAAACGGCGGAAGAATTTTGGCATCCGGCGCTTACAGAGGCGGTGGCGGCTCTGACCGACGCAGCGTTTGCGCAGGAAATGAAGGAAATCACGCAGATGCGTATGACGGGACAATTTTCTCAGTCTATGTGGCGCAGGAGCTATCGTTCTTCCGATTTCCGCTATCATGTGCAGCATGGGATCTATGAGCTGACCGCCTGTATTCGTCTGTACAATTATGTTCAGGATACGAAGGAGCTGCTCTTCTGCGAACACGGCTGGCTGTTCGGTTACGAAGCGAGGCTGGCGCTTCAGCTCAAGAAAAAGAATCCCGAAATCACAGAGCTTGTCCGAGAAGCTATGATCGGCGATAACAGTCAGATCATTTTGACTTCCAAAATACTGAGAGCCGTGGTCATCAGCGATGATGAGGAATTGACCGATCTGATGATTCAGCTTTTGCTGGCTGCCCGCCAGCAGGAGGGACTTCGTCAGCAGATTTTGGAAAATGCCGATGCGGGAAGCGTACAGACGCTGAAAAAATTCCTGAGAGTCTGTATCGAGGAGGATCTCTTTCGATACAGCAGTGTCATACGGGCTTTCGACACATGGACCGGTCTCGCTTTCGGGGATGAAAAAGCGCCGGCCGTAAAGAAATATGCGGCGCTGGCATTGGAATGTCTGGAAAATCCGAAATGCCGTAATTCCTATCTGGATTCCGGCAATAATATCGAAGCGTATTTCGCTCTGTGGGCGGCGGCCTGCGAGGAGATGGAACAGACAGAACGCGTCATTCCGAAGCTTTTAGAGGATGAGCGGAAGTATCGAAAGATATTGGGATGGCTGTTTGTCAGCCGATCGGACAGCTCCTACTATCAGATGAAGACGGCCATGCGATATCTGACCGAGCGGGACGAGGAATTGTCGGCGTGGATCGTGAGCAACCTGAGCCGTACGAGAGAGGTTCTTCGCAGTTATTTTTACGGGCAGGAGAAGTGGGACGTGAAAGCTGTGCGCAATTCTGATTTTCCTTCCGAGCCGGCAGCGCGCAGAGCGCTCTTCGATCAGCTCAAAGAGATCGCTCATTTTATAGGTAAGAAAAAGCGCACATTTACGGGGAACCCCTTCGATTTCAGCTCTATAGAGTGGAACGTTTCTTCTGTGTTAGACTGCCTGATGAGTCTGGCGGGGTATGACATGGATGAAATTATGATCGATGAGCTTACCGAATTTCTGCCGCTAATGAACGCGGATCAGCGCAGGGCGTTTTACGGGAATTTTTTGGAGCCGGAGCGTCATCTTACCCATCGGGCCTATCTCAGAGACGCTTTGGCAGACCGCAGCATCTATATCAAGGAGCTGGCGGTAAAGCGGCTGTCAGTCTGCACGCTGAGAGAAGAAGATCTGGACGCTCTGTGTGCGGGCCTGCGCTCGAAAAGCAGTTCTCTGCGGAAAAGCATAATTTCCATTTTAAGGAAGCAAAAGCAGGAACAGATTGCAGTCATGATAGGAAAGATGTTGGATTCCGGCGAGGAATATCAAATTCAGGCGGGAATCGAACTTCTTTTGGAAGGGAAGGAGAAAAATTCTGCGCTTTTCGATCAGCAGAAGGAACGGCTGAAAAGGCTGGAGGAAAAGGAATTATCGACGCAGACGTCCATTCTTTTGGAGCAGCTTCAGACGGATGCGGCGAAGGCAGGCGGCATAGGATCGGCATATACAGCATATACGGCGGAGAACGGTTTCGGCATTTACGACTCGAAACTGGCGGCGGATTTTGATGAAAATCCGCAAGGATTTTCGGCGGGAGATCAGGCGTCGTTTGAGCCTGTCACTGTGGAGTTGGGGTTAGAAAAGGAAAGAAAGCTCCGGATTCCTTCGCTCAAAGAATATATGGAAGTCGTAGATCGGATGAATCAGGTGTTTGAACGTCATGCGGATTACGAGTACGAGACGGAAAACTGGGACGGTTCCCGAAGAAAAGTGCTGTTCGGGGACGGCGGATATTCCATTGCCATTCCTGCAGAATACGGCAAACATGCCGGAGTAAAGCTGGAGATGATTCCTTTTTATGAGGAATTTACAGACGCCATGGGGATTTACGCTCAGGATGTCAGAAGAATGATCGGAATGCAGTACGCAGCGGCGCGCTATTCCGGAGATACTCGATGGAATGAGGACGAGTCAGAGAGCTGGTTTGCATCCTTTGATGAGACGTGGAGTGTGTCCGGATATCATGAGAGGTGTAATGAGGTGTACGGCGGAAGGTACTATCAGATTACGGATATCATCACGAAAATACCGCAGCGTTTCGATGATCACGATATTTTTTCCGAAGTGATGCCTCTGTATCGCGGTATTATAAAGCTGATAGGAGAAGAGCGTCTGGGGCAGAATTATATAAAATCTCGGCAAAACAGCAGATATGTCTACTATGGCAGCCGCGAAAGCTATCCGATGAATCACCGTATGCCGGGCGTTTTGCGGATGTTTCTCAAGCGGTCAGCGACGAGCGACGGGGACTTTAAAGAATGGTTTCTTCTGTAGCATCGGCTGGAGCAGCTTTCCGGCGTCGGCGCTTTTTACGGACTGACGATAGACGATTATTTCCGCGCCTGTGATCTGGGGATCGCGCCGAAGGACGTCTTAGGGAAGCAGCTTTTCATCGGAAGAAATGCGGCGGGAGCTATCCGGACGCTGACGTATCCGTCGGATCGGCAGGGCCGAGACATTTACGAGCGGTATCCGTGGGCGAAAGAATTTGTAACGAAGATCGTTTTGCGCATCGTGGATGTGGAGGAAAAGCGGGGCGAGATGCCGACGGCTTTGACATCAGCGGCGCGTTCCATCGGAAGATTCGAGGGAGTGCAGTATTTTTGCAGTCTGCTGGCGGCGCTGGGCAGGGAAAATTTCTTCCGGGGCTACGAGTATTCTTCTGATACCACAAAGCGAGCCGTTTTGAGCCGTCTGCTCAAGCGGTGCTATCCTGCGAAGGAGGATACGCCGGAAAAGATGAAAGAGCTTTTGGAGCGGACCGATATCAAGGAAAAGCGGCTGGCGGAAGCGGTGATGTACGCGCCTCAGTGGGCGGAATTTGCAGAGCAGGTGATGGAATGGCCGGGGCTGAGGTGCGGCGTTTGGTTTTTCCACGCTCATGTCAACGAATCCTTTTCTGCGGAAAAGGAAACGGAGGTAGCCATCTATTCGCCGATCACACCGCAGCAGTTTAACGACGGCGCTTTCGATAGAGACTGGTTTTTTGAGGCTTATAACCGGTTGGGAGAAAAACGCTTCCAAATTTTGTATAAATCGGCAAAATATATTACAGCGGGAAGCAATCAGCATCGGCGTTCTCAGCTGTATACCGACGCGGTGTTGGGAAAATTGAATGCAGCCGAGTTGAAAAAGGAGATCGAAGCGAAGCGAAATCAGGAAAAGCTGCGGTGCTATCCGCTGATCCCGATTTCCGAGAGAAGTAAGAACGAAGCGCTGCGCCGGTATGAATTTATTCAGAAATTCCGAAAGGAAAGCCGACAGTTCGGAGCGCAGCGGCGGGAAAGCGAGAAGAAAGCCTGCAATACCGCTATGGAAAATCTGGCGATCACCA
>CAZGBL010000174.1:0-4856 GCA_964523955.1 uncultured Oscillospiraceae bacterium
CCGTCCTTGGCAAGGAAGCTTGTCAGGAGTTCTGCTCCGCTTTAAAGATTTTGTGTCGGCCGCTTTTTTGATCCGGTCGATGAGGAAAATGCGGGACGCTGTCTTTTGTCGCAGGAGGAGAGCCGAGATTATGGAATAGGGGGCATAGTTTCAGTCATGGAAACGAAAAAGAAAACTCGAATCTGGGTGGCGGTGATGGTTTATTTCGCCGCCGCGCTCTTGATTCTTATCATATTAAAGTTTCCGGATGCGGCTAAGATCAATGATGATTATAAAGAAGTCGCGGCGGTAGAGCAAGGCATACAGCTTTTGAAAAAATACGATGGACAAGATACAGAAGACGTAGAGAACGAGGTGCGTTCGATACGAGCTGCGGCCGCTGAAAGGCAGGCGATGGCAGCTCGAGCGGGACAGGCCTCGGATGGGGTGGATCTGACCACGGCGTTTGCAGGATGTATCGTCATGGGGGATTCTCAGGCAGAGGCATTGGAGGCTTATAAAGTGATTCCTTCTCAGAGTGTTGTTGCCACCATCGGCAGGAGTATCATCACTGCTCAGGAAGACTATACGAAGACGGTAGGGCGCAGCCCGGAAAAAGTCTTCATTACATATGGTATGAATGACTGTCTGATCTACAGTGGAAATACGGAAAAGTTTATCGCTGTGTACGGTGATCTTATCGACAGGCTGGAGGCGGATATTCCGGGTGTTCAAATTTACGTATGCTCCATCATCGTTCCCAGCGCTGGCGCGATTGAGAAAAAGCCGGATCTTGCCGGGGTATCGAATTATAACGTGGCGCTGCAGCAGTTAGCGATTCAAAAAGGGCTTACTTATATAGACGCATCGGCTCTGATCAGTGACGATCTGTACGCTTCGGACGGGCTGCATATGAAAAAGAGTTTTTATCAGTCATGGGCATATTACATAGCGACGTGCGCAGGGCTGATGTAGCGTACGTTGCAGTCAGCAAAGCCGCCGGCCTGTTTTGTCCGGCGAGACGATGCAGGCGGGAATAGAGGAAGAAAGAAAGCAGGAAGGCTGGACTGTTTATGAAATTCGGGAGGAAAATAGATCATTTTACAGATATTTTAAAGTCGGATTCTATCGTGTTTTACAATGTCGTCAAGATCGTACTTATCGCGCTGCTGATCGTCTTTATCGCAGCTCTGCTTTCCGGCAATGCGGATAGCGAGCAGAGTGCGGAGGCGGTGGCGCGGGCTGTCGTGCCGCAGCTCATGCAGGCTGACAATAGCGCTTCTGAGAATGATCCTCTTTTCAGTGAGCAGGGTGAAACAGCAGAGCTGCCAGAAGCGACGGGCGGAGATACAGGGGAATCAAACGATGATGTTTCTAACGAAAGCGTTGAAGGCGTCTTTGATGGAATGGGACAAGCGGATGCGCTGGATTTTAAGCGGATTTTCGGGCTGAATGCTGAGGATTATGACGGAACAGCGTATTTTAAGCCGATTTCTCAAATGGATGTGGAGGAACTGCTGATCGTCAGGCTGCAGTCTGACGATCAGGCGGAGGATCTGGAAGAAGCCGCAGAGGAACGGATTAAGAATCAGAAGACGAGCTTTGACGGATACGGCGCTGCTCAGTGTGCGCTCCTGGAAAAGGCGATCGTTAAAATAAAGGGAAATTTCTTCTTTTACTGTGTTTCTCCGGAGGCGGAGAAGTATTATAATGCGTTTCTCGATGCGATATAACAAGCGCCAGATGTCCTCTCCGCTTTAAACAAGCGCCAGATGTCCCCGCTTCTGTAAGCGGCGGGTTCCATTTCCGACTTTCGGCGGCTGGGTTTTATCATAGATGGAAAAAAAGGTCGTTCCAAAGGGCATAGAATACTGTATGAGGCTGATGCTTTCCGATGCATGGGTTTTTACAAGAAGTATAGTTTTTTTTGTAGTTTTGATTTTGAATTTATAGGAGTTACAGGGAAATGGTTTTCAGCAGTATTATTTTCATATTTGCGTTTTTACCCATAACGCTGCTGCTTTACTACATAGCGCCGGAGATATTGAAAAATCCGGTGCTGCTTTTCTTCAGCCTTATTTTTTATGCATGGGGCGAGCCTGTTTATGTGGTGCTGATGATTTTCAGCATCTTATTCAACTATGTGATGGGTCTTGACATAGAGGAGCGTCTGAAAATCGGAAAAAGAACGGCGAGACGAAGCCTTATTTTTACGGTTGCAGTGGATATCGGCCTGCTGGGATTTTTTAAGTATTATGGATTTTTTACGGAGAATCTCAACGCGGTCTTACCGTTTCATCTGCCCGCTGTAGATGTGACGCTGCCGGTGGGAATTTCGTTTTATACGTTTCAGACACTTTCTTATGTCATCGACATCTATCGGGGAGAAACGAAGGTGCAGCGCAATCTCATCGCTTTTGGAACGTATGTGACGATGTTTCCACAGCTGATCGCAGGACCGATTGTGCAGTATAAGGATATCGACCAGCAGCTCAGAGAGCGGAGGCTCTCCCGGGATCAGATCGGGGAAGGGGCGGCTCAGTTCGTTCGAGGGCTGACGAAAAAGGTGATATTTGCGAACAATATCGGCGCGGTTTTTACGACGCTGACGGCGCAGGATATCGGCGAAATGTCAGTCCTTTCTGCCTGGCTGGCATGCATCGCGTATACTTTCCAGATTTATTTCGATTTCGGCGGTTACAGTGATATGGCCATCGGCCTGGGAAAGATGCTGGGATTTGAATTTCTGCCAAATTTCAATCATCCGTATACGGCTGCAAGTATTACGGATTTCTGGAGAAGATGGCATATTTCTCTGAGCACCTGGTTTCGCGATTATATCTATATTCCTTTGGGCGGAAGCTACGTCAAGCCGGCGAAGCATATACGAAATATGTTTGTCGTATGGCTGTTTACCGGTCTATGGCACGGAGCTGCATGGAATTTCGCTTTCTGGGGAATTTATTACGGCGTGCTTTTAACGATAGAAAAATATTTTCTGTTGGATCGATTGGAGCGGGCACCGAAGCCGCTGCAGCATACATACACGATGGCGGTCGTCATGATCGGATGGGTCTTTTTCTCAAGTCCTTCTCTTGGAAGTGCGGTTTCCCTTTTGAGGGTCATGTTTGGACTGGGAGATCATGCTTTCGTGGATGACATGGGATTATATTATCTGACATCCAATCTTCTGCTGATAGGCGTTATGGCGCTGGCGGCTACGCCGGCGCTCCACAGGGTATTGAACCGGATGATCACTCTGTTTGGAAGGCCGAAAGCGACTGCAATCGCTATTTATATGGCGATGTTTATACTTTGCGTTTCTTTCCTGGTGAATGAAACGTATAATCCATTCCTTTATTTCAGGTTCTGATGGTAAAAGAGGATGAAGGGGAATATGAGAAAGGAAATAAGGCAGGCTTTTTTTCGGAAGGACGGGATCGGCGCCGGAGCTTTAGGCGGCGGGAGGCAGCCGCGAGGAAAAAAAGACAACGATGGGAAAAAAAGAGGACGGCCTGAGGACGAGAAAAAACGGAGAGAAAACAGCGAGGCGCTGGCAGGTCTGATAGTAGTCTTTCTGATTTTTGCGGTAGCGGTGATGAATATCATTTTACCGGATAAAGAGTTTTCGGAGAGGGAAAATAGAATGCTGGCGCAGATGCCTGAGCTTTCGTCTGCGAGCCTGGCCGACGGCAGATTTATGACCCACAGCGAATCCTATCTGGCGGATCAGTTTCTGTTTCGGGATCTTTGGATATCGATTCGGTCCAGATTTCAGCTTTTGATGGGCGTCAGCGATTCCAACGGCGTATATCGAGGCGAGCGGGGGTATCTGTTTCAAGCTTCCTCAGAGCCGGATGAAGAGCATCTCAGTGCAAATATAGATTCGATCAATCAGCTTGCGGAGGATACGAATCTTCGGATTTTTATGATGGTGGTTCCTACGGCGCCGAACGTGTTGTCCGATTATTTGCCGAAGTTTGCTCCCATGTCGGATCAAAATGCCGACCTCATGAGTTTGCAGCAGCGAATTTCGTCGAATATTAAGTATATCGATACATATGACGCGCTGAAGGAGCATGAATCGGAGTATATTTATTATTACACAGACCACCACTGGACGACGAAGGGCGCGTATTATGCATTTTTACGCGCAGCGCCGGATATCGGAATTGCAAATCCAGAGGAAATAGAATATTCGCGTGTGGCGGTAACGGATTCTTTTGCGGGGACTCTGGCCTCTAAGAGCGGATTTCCGCTGAAAAAGAAGGACACGATAGAAGTCTGGATTCCGTCGGAGGACGCCGAAGCTGCAGGGGTGCTGCTGCAGGAAGCTGAGGGGGCTGAGGGAACTGAGGAGACTGAGAACGCGATGAAGGATGCGGCGGAGAATGGGTCTCCAGAGGATACAACGGCTGATGAGACGGAAGACGGCACCTACAGCCCGTCGATTCGCTACGTCGTGGAATACGTGGAAGAAGATCAGAAGAGCGTGGATTTATATGACAGCAGCAAGTTGGACAGCGCCGATAAATATGCTGTATTTTTCGGAGGAAATTATCCGCTGATTAAGATTTCTACGACAAATCAGACGGATAAGAGCCCGCTGCTGATTTTTAAGGATTCTTACGCTAATTGTTTTGTACCGTTTTTGCTGCCTTACTATGATGAGATTATCATGGTAGATCCTCGTTATTATTACGACGATATAGGTGAATTGATACGAACGGAAAAGATTTCGCAGATTTTATTTTTATACAATGCGGATACATTTTTTGAAGATACTTCGTTGGCAGACGTGCTTGCGGAAATGTCTGAGTAATTTTAAAGCGGAGCAGCGCTCCTGACAAGCTTGCTTGTCAAGGACGACGCGAACG